>JBLIOE010000002.1:0-242805 GCA_047639555.1 Candidatus Aldehydirespiratoraceae bacterium | reverse complement strand
ATTCGGCAATCGGTGTTGACCACGCCGGTGGACGCGTCGGCCGACATACGAGTCGTGCACATGTGGTGAAAACCCATGCCGATCGGAAACGTCTCCTCGTTGATCGCCGATGGATTTGAGGAGTACAGCGAGATGAACTCGCCGGGCACGAGATGGTCGATGGCGTCGGCGTGGACACCCCCCGGCACGAGCTGCACTCGTCCGAGGCCGGCGGCACCGATCTCCTCGGCGGCAACACGGAAGCCGTCGAGCGCTCGCTGGCGATCGGCCTGGCTGTATCGCCAGTCGAGTTCGACCCGGCGCATTCCGAGCGCATCAGTGGCGCGGCCCAGCAACACCCGACTGTCCCGGTCAAGCTCCTGTTCGGCCAGCCCCTGGAGATAGACGGTGGTGCGAGGCTCGATGCCCTCGTGGCCGAGAAGTCCGGCCACGTCGGCCAGGGTGGCGCCGTCGTGCTGAAGCGGCACCCCGAGCGGGTACGTGCCGGTCAGGAGTTGGATCTCGAGACCGGTCGTTGCTTCGTCGCGGACATGGGCATCGGTGAGCCCAAGCGCGAACTTCGCGCCATGGGTGCTGCCCGCATGTCGCCCTCCTTCGATGGTGACATCGGCGCCCTGGAAACCGACCATGCCGGCCGGATCGGTGTCGAGCACTCCGAAGCCGGCGTAGACCTGCAGGTGCTCGGTGAAGTAGCGGCCGACGAGGTCGTTGGTGTTGCCGAGACCGGCCGGATCGTGGTCGGTAGAGGAGAGCAGAAGACGGGGGTTCTCGATGCCGCCGGTGGCGAGGACATAGGCGGTGGCTTCCGCCTGAATCTGTTTGCCGCCAAGGGTGCGGAGGTCGAGACCGCTCACATGGTTGCCGGTTTGGGTGGCGATGTTGACCACGTTGGCGTGGAGGAGAACGCGCAGATTTTCGGTCGACTCCAGCTCGGAACGGTAGACCTCGCCGAATTTGGTGGGGAAGGTGAGCTGGTACACAAACGACTCGACTCGCTCGGAGTTGAGATCGAGCGCCTGAAGCCCGAGCCGTTGTTGCCAGCGGTCGAGATCGAAATCAGCGCCGCTGATTCGCACCCATTCGGCGGCCCGGGCCATGTAGGGGTCGAGGTCGGTGAACGCGATCGGCCAGCCGGAAACGGCGAGATGATCACGAACCTCGAAATCGACGGGGGAGAGGGGACGGCAGAACCCGGCCCAGTGGTTGGTTGTGCCGCCGAGATAACGAAGTCGCATCTGGTCGAGACGGACCGGCGAATCGAGCGTGGTGGACGGGTTGCCGATGCTGGTGCCCGCGGCGAGATCCTGCGTGGGGATCTCCTCCGCTCGACCGCCGGACTCGATCAGCAGAACTTCGTGGCCCGCCGCCGTGAGCTCAAGCGCGAGCGTGATGCCGGCTGCCCCGGCGCCGATGATGCAGACGTCAGCGGCGAGACGGGTGCCGCTGTCGAGCGAGTCAGCCTCGATCAGCACGAGACCTCATCACACATGAGCGCAAGGGTCGCGGCGGCGCGAACCTCAGAGGCGGCGAGAACCCAGCCGTCGACTACGAGGGTGTCACCGTTGCGGAACTCATTGGCGGTGAGGGTGGCGGCGGTGAGGACGGGGTCGGCGATCGACGACCCCGAGGCGGGGAAGGTGGCCAAGAGTTCATCGAGTCCGCCGAGGTCGTGGATCTCGAGGGCTCGGTGTCCGAGCGCAATGATCCCGGGATCGACGGCGCCGATCTCCGGCAGGGTGACTGGAGCGGTTGTGGTTGGCGGCGTCGTCGCTGGCGGCAAGGTGGACTCGGTTGCGTCGGCTTCTGCCGCGAGGAAGTCGGCGAGGGGATCAGCGGTGGACGTGCCGCCGCGGCGGTCGAGCCATCCCACCCCGACTCCAAGGACCAGCGCCACGGCGCCGCCGCTGCCAATGCGCAGCACCGAACGACGATCCACGCCGGATGCGGGGGCTTCGGTCGGCTCGGGCACGGCGGAAACCTACCGCTGTCACACCCCCTCCGTAACGTGCGGTCCATGCCAGCACATCCCCACCTCCGGTTGGTGCCCGACGACATCGGGCCCGATTTTGTCCGCTTCCTTGATGAGTTTCCGCCGCCCGAGGCCGCGCTCATCATCGATTGCGACGTTTGTGTCGCCCGCGCCACCGATGCGTGCGATGACTGCATGGTCAGTTATCTCGTTGGTCATGAGGCGGGCACGCCGGTTGTGCTCGATGCGGAGGAGAAGCGGGCGGTTGAGCTACTGGCCGATGCCGGCCTTGTTCCGGCGAGCCGATTCAGCCCGCGGCCCGGCGTCGCCTGATTCGCGGCCACACATGCCACGATGGCAGGTGTGACCACCGATCTCGCCGCCCTCGAAGCGCTCGGCCGCTCGGCCGGCCTCTGCGCAGTCGGGTTCACGAGCGCCGAGCCCTTCACGCCGGTCTTCGACGACCTGGTGGACCGTAAGGCCCGTGGCCTTCACGCCGGGATGCAGTTCACCTACCGTAATCCCGCTCGATCCACCGACCCGGAGCGGTCGCTGCCGGGCGCAACCGCCCTCATCGTGGGGGCCTACGACTATCAGCGTGAGGCGCCGCCGGTGCCCATCGGTGAACCCGTCGGCCGGGTGGCCGCCTATTCGTGGGAAGACCACTACGCCGAACTGCGGGCCGGGCTCGAAGTGATGGCGGCATCGCTGCGCGCTGACGGCCACCGAGCGATCGTGCTGGCCGACCAGAATCACCTCGTTGATCGCGCCGTGGCCCATCGAGCGGGAATTGGTTGGTGGGGCAAGAGCAGCAATGTGCTCGTGCCCGGTGTGGGGAGCCTGGTTGTTCTCGGCTCCGTGCTCACCGACGCGCCCCTGCTGCTGGCTGAGCCGCCGATCGTTGAGGATGGCTGTCGTTCCTGTCGGCAATGCCTCGACGGCTGCCCCACTGGGGCGATCATCGAACCGGGGGTCATCGACGGCCGCCGTTGTTTGGCGTGGCTCCTGCAGGCTGAGGGTGTGTTCCCGGTTGAATACCGCGTGGCCTTAGGCGACCGCATCTACGGATGCGACGACTGCCAAGACGTGTGCCCGCCCAACCAGATCCGCCGCCGCCGACCGTCCGACGCGGGCGACGACGGGGCTTGGGTCCCGCTCTTCGATGCGCTCTCACTCGACGATGACGCGCTGCTCGCTCGGCTCGGCCGCTGGTATATCCCCCAGCGCGATCCGGCCTACCTGCGGCGCAACCTGCTCGTCGTGCTGGGCAACGTTGGCGACGCGGCCGACCTGCGCACCGAGGTGGCCCTCACCGCGAGCCTCACCGACCCGCGGCCGCTCGTGCGGGCCCATGCGGTCTGGGCCGCCCGGCGGCTCGGTCTCGACCGTCTCTTGGTTTCTGTCGCTTCTGACGACGCGCCCGAAGTGATAGTCGAGCGTGAGCGAACGGTCGTCCCCGCCGCCGACGCCGCTCTCGACACACCGGGCGCGTAGGGTCCGCGCTGTGGTCCGCCATCTGCTTGTTACCAACGACTTCCCGCCGAAGGTCGGCGGTATCCAGAGCTATCTGTGGGAGCTGTGGCGCCGTCTGCCCGCCGACGATGTTGTTGTGCACACAACGCCCTACGAGGGCACCGAGGCGTTCGACGCGGCGCAGGATTTCACGATTGTTCGCAGCCGCGAACCTTGGCTGCTGCCGCAACCGCTGCTGGCCCGGCGCGTCAATGCCCTCGCCGCGGAATACGAGGCTGAACTCGTGATCCTCGACCCCGCGGTGCCCGCCGGACTGATCGGACCACACCTCGACCGACCGTATGGCGTCGTGCTCCACGGCGCCGAGGTCACTATTCCGGGCCGGGTGCCGATCACTCACACACTCTTGAACCGGGTGCTGAACGGCGCGGTTGGAGTGATCGCCGCTGGTGGTTATCCGGCCGCGGAAGCCGAACGTTCGATTGGGCGTTCGCTGCCCACCACGATTGTTCCGCCCGGGGTTGATGTCGGCCGGATCTCCCCACTCGACGATGCCCAACGACGAGCCGTGCGGGCCCGACTAGGGCTACCCGACGATGGTCTCCTCGTCACCTCGGCCAGCCGTCTGGTGCCGCGCAAGGGGATGGATGTCTTGATCCGTGCCTCGGTGAAGGTGATCAAGCAACACCCGAGCGTGCACTTCGCGATCTCGGGAGGTGGCCGTGATCAGCGTCGCCTCCAGAAGTTGATCGACGATCTTGATGCCCCAGCCACATTGCTCGGCCGCCTCCCTGATGCCGACATGCCGGATCTCTACGCCTGCGGCGATGTGTTCGCAATGTTGTGCCGGTCGCGCTGGGGCGGACTCGAGCAGGAAGGCTTCGGCATCGTCTTTGTGGAAGCCGCAGCCGCCGGAGTGCCGCAGGTCGCGGGTCGTAGCGGCGGCGCCCACGAGGCCGTCGCCCACGACGAAACCGGCCTGGTGGTCGACGACCCCACCGACGTCGATGCCGTCGCCGATGCGATCGCCGAACTCCTCGACTCGCCGGAGCGCCGCGCCGAGATGGCCGTTGCCAGCCGGGCCCGAGCCGAAACCGAATTTAGCTACGACGTACTGGCCGCTCGCCTCGCCGGCGCGCTTGATGAGATGGTGACGACATGAACGGACCAGGCGCACGAATTATCAAAGCGTCGTGGATTGGCACGCTGGTCTTCACCATCACCGCCGTGATCGCCACAATCGACCCCGATTCGCTCGGCACCCCTGCGGTCGTTGTCGACCTGATCCTCTTCGCCGGCGGAGCGGGTGCGATGTTCGCCGCCTTCCTGATTGCCGTGCAGCGCAGCCGTACCGATGTGATCGGCATTGGTGGCCTCTACTTCGGCGCCGGGAGTGCGCCTCGCGGCGTGCAGGCCCAGCTCCTGGGATCATTGGCCCTGCAGGTGATCGTTGCGCTCGTGACTGCCTCGATTCGGGTGTTCACGATTGTCGCCTTTGGCATCCTCGTTCCGGTATGGGGCCTGGGCCTCGCCGGGCTCTGGTGTGCTCGTCACGGAGTGTTCGCACTCCGTGAG
Organism: Candidatus Aldehydirespiratoraceae bacterium; assembly: GCA_047639555.1. Lineage (GTDB taxonomy): Bacteria > Actinomycetota > Acidimicrobiia > Acidimicrobiales > Aldehydirespiratoraceae > JAJRXC01. The sequence goes on along the minus strand of JBLIOE010000002.1, from coordinate 237,788 downwards.
GCGCCAGAGCAGTAAGGTCCCCCTCGCAGCGATCCGGAGGGCCACATGGTCGATCAGACAACCGAGCGCACCACAGTTCAGGCCACGCCCGACGCGTGTTATCAGGCCGCGATCGAGTTCGAGGCGTATCCCGACTGGGCGACCGACATCAAGATGGCTCGGATTCTTTCCCGAGACGACGATGGCCGTGCAGTTGATGTCGAGTTTCGGGCCGCCGCGATGGGCCGGAGCACCACCTACACCCTGCGCTACTTCTACGGTTCCAACCCGCGACGGCTGGCGTGGCGCCTGAAGGTCGGCGATGTGACACGTCGCCTCGACGGCGAATACGAGTTCTTGCCGGTTTCGTCCGAGCCCGGATCCACCGAGGTCGTCTATCACCTGGCCGTCGATCTCTCGGTGCCCCTCCCCGGCTTCGTGAAGCGACGGGCGGAAGCCCGCATCGTGCGCACCGCACTCGAGGACTTCACCCGCTACGTGGAGACCCGAGCGAGCTGACGGCCGTGGACGACGACCCCGTCACCGAGTTGTCGAATGACGACGACACCTTCGACGAGATTCGTGAGGCTGCGGGCGCCGTGGTCGCGTCATTGAAGTGGCTCCTTGAGGCGGCCGAGCGGGTCGTCGAGGACCCCGCGGCGTTTTCGACCGCAGTCACCAACGGGAAATCGGTGATTGAGGCGTTCACCAGCGGTTTCGCCACCCAGGCTGATTCCAGTGCGGCGAACACTGACGGTGGCAGCACCCCAGAATAAATTCTTTATCGCCGCCCGAATGAGCTGAAGATCTGGCTTTATTGGCCTCCCACCGCGCCGATAGGTCTGCGATGCGATTCATCGAACTGCGCCCTTCCCCTGATCGGGGTGTGCTCCGCCTTCATCCGAGGATTACCTGGCTGCGGGGACTTGATCCGGCCGCGCAGGTCGCCGTGGTGGGCATGGTGCACGACGTCGCCCTTGGTGAGATCTCCGACTGGGACGGAACCGTCGAAGTCGCGGGAGTTGAATCGCCGCTGCGCGACACCGTCGCGAAACTGGGCGAAACGGCAGACTCGGCCCTGATCATCGTTGCCGCGAGCCTCCCCGAAATCGTCGCCGCACCGGAGCCGAGCGCCGGGCACCAGCAAAGCCGCGACGCCGCACAGCAAAAGCTCAGTGAAATCGACGAGCGCATCTCCGGGCTCGCCGAGGAACTTGCGGCGAGTTGCGCCGTTCGCGGCCAGATATCGGCTCACCTCGCGTCATCGCTCGCCCAGGTCGACGCCGACGCAGGTCCGAAACTCGATCGCGCCGATGGTGATCTCGGTCGGGCTGCCCGCCTTGCCGACCGCCCAGACCCGTGGACCGGCATGAAGGACGTGGCGGAGCGGATTGAGACGCTCAGTCAACAAATCGACGAGTACGACACCACACTTGGCGGCTTGCCGAGCGGTGACCGCCCCGCGCTGGCGGCGGCCACAGCCACGGCACGCGCCGCGTTCTCAACCGGCTCCGTGCCCGCCCCCGATGCCGCGGCGCTCGCCCAGGCGTGGCTTTCGTTGCAACAACGTCTGCGCGGGCTTGAGTCGCGGATAGAAGCCGCCGGCGGTGGCACCGAAGCGGTTGCCGCACGCGTGGACTCGGCCCGGTTAGCGGCCCGAGTGGCCGAAGACGCCGCGGTACCGCAGAAGATCACCGGAGACGAAGCGGCCCACCTCGAAGTGCTCCATGTGGCAGTGATCGAAGCGGAACAAAAAGTGGGCCGCGGTGTTCGTCGCGGCGCCGGTCGTCTCGCCTACGACAAGGCTGAGTCGGCGCTCCGCGAGGCACTCGACTCGCTCGGATATTCGACGTGGGCGGGATTCCGCATGGGCAACGGCCTTGCCTCGGTTTCCACTGAAGCGCTCGTCGAATACGACCTCGCGCTGAAGGACCTTGAGGTCGCGGAGCTCGAGTGGGCGCAGCTGATGGAGCGTCTCCAACGAGACACCGAACTGCAAGATGTGCTCAGTGCGCTCGATCGTGCGTTCGCTCACGCAATCGAGCTGCTGGGTGAGGATCCCTTCGACTCGACCGAACGCGACGATCCCGACGTCGTGGCGGAGGCGTTGCGCAAACACACGACGGATGCCGAATCGGTTGGTGTCGCCCGCGATGCCGGAATGCGACACCTGCGCCAAGCCATGGCGACCGCCGGCGCGAATGGTTACGAAGATCTCACGAGTGACGCGGCGGTCGTTGCGCTGGGTGAGTCATGGCTGGGCGTTCTTGCTGCCGCCGACGAACTTGCCGTTCGCATCCTGCGCGACCGTGAAAGAGCCGCCGTCGAGCTTGATGCGCTCCGCACTCTCGGCGATGGCTCCCGAGTTGATCGGCTGGATCGCGAACGTGGACTTGTCCGCCGCGCAGAAGAGGTCGTGAGCGGAACTCGTGACGCGATGGCCGAGGTGGTGAACTCCCGGCTGCGACTACACGCACTGGCGAGCATTGAGCTGAACCTGGCGGAAGAACACGACGACCGGCTTGTTCAACGCAACAGCGCCCAGGTGGTTTTCGAGCTGGCGGAGCGCCGTCTCGACGGTCGTGGCTCCGCAAACGACGCCGTTGCGCTCGCGGAACGGGTACCACGCGGTGTCGCGGGAGCAATTCCGGTGGTCGTCGTGATGGGTGACGCGTCTGCATCAATGCTCGACCGCCTGGTCGCGTTCCCTGATGATGTTCAGGTTCTGGTCATCGGTGACTGCGATGACCTCGACGAATGGCTTCTCGCGGTCGGATCCAAACGAGCGGGCAGTGTGGAAGCCGGGACTCTGGTTTAGGCGGCTGGCTCGCCCGCTATTGTGAGCGGATGGAATTTCGCCGAATCACCGGGTTGCCGCCCTACGTCTTCACCATTATCGACTCGCTGAAGATCGAGGCACGGCGAGCAGGCGAAGACGTGATCGACCTCGGATTCGGAAATCCGGATCTTCCGTCACCAGACATCGCGGTCGACAAGCTTGTTGAAGCGGCCCAAAATTCCCGGAACCACCGGTACTCGTCGAGTCGGGGTATCCCGAAGCTTCGCGAGGCCGTCGCTGGTCTCTATCAGCGTCGATTCGGAGTGTCGCTCGACCCGGAAACCGAAGTGATCAACACGATCGGGGCAAAAGAAGGCTTCAGCCATCTGATGTGGGTGCTACTTCAGGGGGGCGACTCTGTTCTCGTGCCCTCCCCGTCGTATCCGATCCATCTGTTTGCACCGCTGTTTGCGGGTGCCAACGTGCGAGAGATGCCGGTCACCAATGACCAGGACGAGTTCCTCGCGACGCTGCAAGACCGCTTCGAATACTCGTGGCCGCGCCCGCGGGCGATCGTGCTGTCGTTTCCGCACAATCCCACGACCATGTGTGTTGATCTTGATTTCATGCAGAAGGTTGTCGACTTCGCCCGGGAGAAGGAGGTCATCATCGTGCATGACTTCGCCTACGCCGACTTGGGCTACGACGGCTACATGCCGCCGTCGATTCTCGAGGTCGAGGGCGCCAAGGAGGTCTGCGTCGAGCTCTACTCGATGACGAAGAGCTTTTCGATGGCGGGTTGGCGGGTTGCCTTCATGGTGGGTAATCCCGAGATTGTCGCCGCGCTCGCGAAGCTCAAGAGTTATCTCGACTACGGCACGTTCCAGCCGGTTCAGATCGCGGCCACTGTCACAATGAACGAAGCCCACGACTATCCGGCCGAAGCCTGCGCGATCTACGAGAGCCGTCGCAACTCGCTGATCGACGGCTTGTCTCGGATTGGCTGGGACATCGAGCCGCCAAGGGGAACCATGTTCACATGGGCCCCCATTCCAGAGCCTTACGCCGACATGGGTAGCGTGGACTTCGCGTCGATGCTTGTCCGCGAGGCAGGCGTGGCGCTGTCGCCCGGCGTTGGCTTCGGTCCCGGCGGTGAAGGATACGTGCGGTTCGCGCTCATTGAGAATGAGCAGCGGATCAATCAGGCAACCCGCAGCCTCGGCCGAGCGCTGCCGCGTTTGCAGAGCTAACTAGTCGAGGTCCCAGTGACGCGACCGTTCGACGGCCCGCGTCCACTGGACATACGCGGCATCGGCGGCGGTGCGGTCGGGCGCGGGGGAGAAGGTTCGGTCGGCGGACCAATTGGCCGCGACGTCGTGGGTGCCATCCCACACACCCTCCGCGATACCCGCGAGATATGCGGCACCAAGAGCGGTGGTCTCGGCCACAGAAGCCCGGATCACGGGGACGCCAAGCTGGTCGGCCTGGAACTGCAAGAGGACATCCATCACGGAGGCCCCGCCATCTACTCGGAGTTCAGTGAGCCGCGTGCCGGAGGCGGCGGTCATAGCATCGACGACGTCGCGGCTTTGGTACGCCATGGACTCCACGGTGGCGCGAACGATCTCGGCCCGACCGGTGCCGCGGGTGAGCCCGACGATGGTTCCGCGGGCCCGCGGGTCCCAATAAGGCGCGCCGAGACCCGTAAGGGCAGGAACGAAGACCACGCCGCCGGTGCTGTCAACGGAGGCGGCGAGTGGCCCGGTTTCGGCGGCGTCGTCGATGATGCCGAGCCCGTCTCGTAGCCACTGGATTGCCGCGCCGGTCGCGAAGATCGCGCCCTCGTAGGCGTAGGTGGTTTCGACACCGTTCGGGGTATCGAGTGTCCACGCGATGGTGGAGAGCAGGCCCTCGACCGGTTCGGGGCAGGAGGTGCCGACGTTCATCAGGACAAAGGAGCCGGTGCCATAGGTGTTCTTCGCCTGGCCGGGCTGGAAGCACGCCTGGCCGAAGAGAGCCGCTTGCTGGTCGCCGGCGATCCCGCTGATCGGAATCCCTGCACCGACCGGGATGTCGGCGGTGGTCACGCCGAAGCGCCCGCTCGAGGGCAGCACCTCCGGAAGAATGCTCATCGGTACCCCGAAGAGCTCACACATTTCCGGCGACCACTGGTTGGTGCGGATGTCGTAGAGCATCGTGCGGCAGGCGTTGGTTGTGTCGGTGATGTGGGCTCCGCCGGTGAGCTTCCAGACGAGCCACGAGTCGATGGTGCCGAAGGCGAGATTGTCGTCCGCCTCGACCCCGCCGGTCGTCAGCATCCACTCGACCTTCGAAGCCGAAAAGTAGGGATCGAGGACGAGGCCGGTGGTGCTGCGGACGAGATCGCGAGCGCCCTCAGCTTCGAGCTGCTCACATCGCGCCGCAGTGCGCCGGTCTTGCCACACGATCGCCCGATGCCTTGGACGTCCGGTTGACTTGTCCCATAGGACCGCGGTCTCGCGCTGGTCGGTGATCCCGATTGCGGCAATGGGCTGGTCGAGCGTCGCGACGAGTTCGGCGAGCGTGGCGACGACGGCATCCCAGATCTCTTCGGCATCGTGCTCGACCCAACCGGCCTGCGGGAAGTGTTGGGTGAACTCGCGATACGTGAAGCCGAGGGGTGTGCCCCGCTCGTCGATTGCGAAGGAACGAACACCGGTCGTACCGGCATCAATAGCGATGACAACTCCCATGACGGGCGACGTTAGTCCGACCGGCACCGACCCCAGTCGCTAGGGTCAGGAGCTTCATCGAGAGGGAGATATATGCGAGTAGGCGTACTGACGGGTGGCGGCGATTGCCCAGGACTGAACGCCGTGATCCGCGGTGTTGTTCGCAAGGCTGAGCGCGACTACGGCGACTCCGTAGTGGGCATTCTCGACGGCTATCAGGGCCTCGTGGACAACCGCACAATGCCGCTCGATGTCGAGGCGTGCCGTGGCATCCTCCCGAGGGGCGGCACGATCATTGGCACCTCTCGATTTACGCCCTACATGATCGACGACGGCGTCGAACGAGCCAAGGCGACCATGGCCGCCCACGAGATCGAAGCCCTCATCGTGATCGGCGGCGAAGGAACACTGTCGTGTGCCAGCCGGCTCAACACCGATGGCGTCCCGGTTGTCGGCGTGCCGAAAACGATTGACAACGACATCGGGGGCACCGAAATGACTTTCGGCTTCGATACCGCCGTGCAGATCGCCACTGACGCCATTGACCGCCTGCACACCACCGCAGAGTCACACGACCGGGTCATGGTCGTCGAGGTGATGGGACGCCACGTCGGCCACATCGCCACGTGGGCCGGGATCGCGGGCGGCGCCACCGTCACGCTGGTGCCCGAGGAGCCGTTTGATATTCAGAGTGTGTGTGAGTCGCTCAGCCGACGTCACGAGAAGGGTCGGTTCGCCTCGATCGTTGTGGTCGCCGAGGGCGCCATGCCGGCCGAGGGGACACTGGATGTCCCGGAACCCGCAGTTGACGAATACGGCCACCAGCGGCTCGGCGGAATCGTGAATGTTGTTGCCGCGGAGATCGAGGCTCGTACTGGATTCGAAACCCGCGTGACGGTGCTCGGCCATGTGCAACGAGGGGGAACACCCACGGCGTTCGATCGGGTGTTGTCCACCTGGTATGGCGTGGCGGCGATGGAAGCAGCGCATGATCGCGACTTCGGCACGATGGTGGCGTTACGAGGCGGCGAAGTCGTCCGGACCGATCTGGCCGAGAGCATCGCGGAGTTGAAGTACACCCATCCTGATCTGCTCGCCACGATGCACACGTTCTTTGGTTGAACGCCGCTAGTTGCTGTCTTCCTCCGGCGGCACCGTCGTTGTCGCGACCGGCTCCAAGGTGGTGGTCGGTGCGCTGATGTCTACTTCGCCGTCGTACAGCAGATAGTCCCCCCTGCTGACTGCTTCAAGGCTGCCGGTGTCCTCATTCGTTGTGGGGAGATTCACCAACTGATCGTTGATATTGATGCTGATCTGCTCGATGCCGTCGAGAGTTGTGAGGGTCCACAACAGCTGAGCGGCGACGTCCTTTAGGGTTTGATCGCCGGGTTCCTCGCCTTCATGGCGGAGGTACACCGTGGCCGTGTCGGTGTCGTCGTTGAAGCCGACGCGCACGAACTCGTCGTAGGCGACCAGCTGATTGACCAATGGTTCCTCGCGGCCTTCGTTGATCGTGAGGGCAAAACCTTCCTCAAACATCTGGCCGATGAAATCGTCGACGGTCCCTTTAGGGACGTCGAGTTCGACTTGTTGTACCTCGCGCTGCACACTCTCGGCTACTTCACGGAGGAGGAAGAACACCCGCCGCTGCAGGTCTTCGCCCGGCAAGGTGGTGCTGGTCGTGGTGGTGGTGGTCTCTTGGAGCGATTCCGGCAGGAGCGCTTCGTCGATCGCGGTGACGTTGTTGTCGGTGGGCACACTGCAACTCGCAACGAAGAGACCAACAACGGCGAGCCAGAGCAGAAGGTGCGGTTTCTTCATGCGAATTCCTCCTCATCGTCGTCTTCAAGAATCGGAAGGGCAACCACAAAACGAGCGCCGTCGTTTCCGTCGAGGCGATCCTCGGCCCACACACTCCCACCGTGGAGGTACACATGTTCCGCGACCAAGGAAAGGCCGAGCCCGCTGCCGGTGTTGTAGCCACGGCGACCGCCGGTCGAGCCACGACTGAAACGGTCGAAGATCACGGCCCGCTCGGCTTCTGGAACACCAGCGCCTTCATCCTCGACCGCAAGAATGAGCACATCCTCCCAACGGGAGATTTGAATCTCCACGGCACCGGCGCCGTACTTGTCGGCATTCTCGATGAGGTTGGCGAGCACCTGAGCGAGGCGGCGCTTGTCGGCGGAGATGATGAGATCCTCGACATCGAGAGTGGCAACAACCGTGGTGTCGGGCCGAGACGAGTGACTGATCGCCTGGCGCATGAACTCCACGACGAGGAGCGGCTGGTTCTGCAGCGACGCCGTGCCGACATCAAAACGGCTGATTTCGAGAAGATCTTCCACGAGCTGCGTGAACCGCGAGACGTCGTCGTTGAGGAGACGAAGGGCCTGTTGGCTGCGTTTGGGCAGCGCATCCCGGCTGTTGTTCAGCACTTCGATCGAAGCGCTCAAGGTCATGAGCGGCGACCGAAGTTCGTGGCTGACCTCGCTGGCGAATCGGGCATCTCGTTCGATGCGGTCCTCAAGGGACTGGGCCATCCCGTTGAACGAGGCCGAAAGAGACGCGAGGTCGGCGTCGGCCGGTGGATCGAGCCGAGTATCCAGCTCGCCTGCCGCGAGCGATTCGGCCGCCCGGCGAACCTCGCCGAGAGGCGAGAGCGCCCGTCGCGCCGCCCACGCACCGAGGGCGGCGGCCAGAAAGGTGACGGCCATGCTGGCGCTGAGCAGCACGAGGGCGAGCGATGAGAGCGTGTCTTCGACGTCGTCGAGGAGGAGTGCCTCGTAGTACGCGGCATCGCGGACGTTGTTCCGAAGGAGTACACCGGAGATGATTGCTGGCCGACCGTCGATTGTTGTTCGGATCGTGGCGGCGTTGCCGTCCTCGACCGATGCCGCGAGACTCGGTGGCACCTTGTCTTGACCGAACACCGTGCTGTTCTCGCCGCGCCAAGCGTCGTCAACGCGCAGGAGATGGAATTGTCCCTGAGTGGTTCGCAGCGCCGCCACGATTGCGTCGATCGCGAGTTCGTCGGAGTCTTCGAGCAGATTGTTGTTGACGCTGGCGCCGTTGACGGTGAATGACGCCAAAGCCGCCTGGTTACGCTGTTCGACGATGTTCTCGCGGGTGAGCGTGAGGGTGACGAGCGAAATCGTGACGGAGAGCAGTAGAGCGCCAAAGGCAAAGATCAGCGCGACGCGGGCCCGGAGGCCAAAGCGCTCCCATCTCGATCGCATGTTGGATCAGGCCTGAAGCTTGTAGCCGAGCCCTCGAACCGTGACGACGTGGCGCGGGTTGGCCGGGTCGGGTTCGATCTTCGTGCGGAGGCGACGGATGTGGACATCCACGAGGCGGCCGTCGCCGAAGTAGCCATAGCCCCACACCCGCTCGAGCAGGACCTCACGGGAGAACACACGGCCGGCGTTGGACGCGAGTTCGACGAGGAGACGGAACTCGGTTTTTGTGAGATGGACTTCGTCGTCGCCGACTCGGACCACCCCTTCCTCCGGGATGATCTCAAGCTCGCCGAACACCAGTTGTGGTGCGCCGGGTTCGGTGGCGCGCACTCGGCGAAGGAGGGCGCGAATTCGGGCCGAAAGTTCTTTCGGCGCGTGCGGCTTGGTGAGGTAGTCGTCGGCTCCGGCTTCGAGACCGGCCACAACGTCGTGGGTGTCGGCGCGGGCGGTCACCATCACGATCGGAACATCGGAGATCTTGCGGATGGCTCGACAGACTTCGAACCCATCCATGCCCGGCAGCATGATGTCGATCAAGACGACATCGGCTGGGGCCTGGCCGAACGCCAACAGCGCGTCCTCGCCGGACTCCGCCTCGACAACCTCGTAGCCCTCGTCTTCCAGGGCAAGACGAACCGATGTACGGATTCGTTCGTCGTCTTCAACGGTCAGTATTCGGCTTCCCACGAACGTGATCGTGCCAGATTCTGGCGGTGCGCGTGCACCACCGGGCCAAACGATTTAGGCGAGATGGATTCCGGCCCGCTCGACAAGCGAGAAGAATTCTTCGGCAATGGCCGGAGAAGCGGCCACAACCGCGCCTCCGGTGGCATCGCGATTCTCTATTCGCGCGCCCGCTTCAATGGCGATGAGTTCGCCCGCGGCAAAGTCCCATGGGCTGAGACCGCGCTCGTAATACGCATCAACGCGCCCGCAAGCCACCATGCAGAGGTCGATCGCGGCGCCGCCCAGCCGCCGGATATCGCGGATGTTCGGAAGGAGCTCAACAAGCGCCGAAGCCTGCGCCCGCCGCCGGTTGGCGTCATAGGAGAAGCCGGTGGCCACCAGTGCGGTGGAGACATCGGTCAACCGCGTCGGGGTGATCGGCGCGCCGTCGAGCGTCGCGCCTTCGCCGCGGGCGGCGCGAAAGCGCTCGTCGCGCACGATGTCGTGAACCGCGCCGACCATCGTGATGTCGTCGACGCGGGCGGCGATCGATACCGAACTTCCGGGCAGGTCGTAGACAAAGTTTGTCGTGCCATCGATCGGATCGATGAGCCACACGACACCGCTTGTGCCAGTAATTGTGGCGCCCTCTTCGCCGATGAATCCGTCGTCAGGGCGAGCCGCGATGATCGTTTCGACAATCGTTGCTTCGGACCATTGATCGAATTCGGTGACGATGTCGGTGGCGCTCGACTTCGTGTCCATCCGCACGTCGCCCTGATCTCGGGCTGATTGCAGTCGCGGCAGCACGCGGTCGATTGCGATGTCGGCGAGCGCCAGAAGCTCGGCCGGATCCCTGCTCATCTTGAACGAGTGCTCATGTGTCTTTGGGTCGGTGGGCCTGGTCGCGAACTTCTTTGGCGTTCCATTCCGCCATGGCCCGGAGCGCAAGCACGGCGACAACAGCTACGCCGACGGCGCAACCAATGGCGCTGGCGAGCCCCGCGATGCTGGCGGTGCCGGTGCAGCCGTCGGTGCACGAGATGTCGGTGACGGCGAAACCGATGAGTCCACCGCAGAGTCCGCCGACGAGAATCGCGAGAACCGCGAGGACTCGGGCGATCAGCGGGGGCGCGGCGGTGGATGAACCAACGGGCGGAGTGGAGGCATGAGAGGAGGCCACATCCACACCTTACCGACGAGAAGAGGGCGTGACCGCGGCGGCTCTCCCTCTAGAGTGCCCGTCGGTGCGTGCTCTGGTTGTTCTTCCGACATACGACGAGGCGGCGAACATCCAAGAGGTGCTTCGCCGGCTCCGCGAAGCGTGCCCAACAGTCAACGTCTTGGTGGTCGACGACGGCTCGCCCGACGGCACTGCCGATATTGCCGAAGCGATGGCGGAAGAAATCGGCGACATCGAAGTCATGCGTCGCCCGGCAAAGTCGGGTCTCGGTTCAGCGTATCGAGACGGTTTCCGCCATGGATTGATGAACGGCTTCGACATCATGGTGGAGATGGATAGCGACTTGTCGCACGATCCTGCCGCGCTCCCCACATTGCTCGAACAGGTCGACAATGGTGCCGATCTTGCGATTGGGAGCCGTTATGTCGAGGGTGGTTCGATCCCGGACTGGTCGTGGCATCGACGGGCACTTTCGAAATGGGGCAACCGTTATGCCGCCGCGGTCCTTGGCCTTGACGTCCGTGACGCCACGGCTGGTTATCGGGCCTACTCCGCTTCGGTGTTGGCCGAGATCGACTTTCAGACGGTGCGCGCCGATGGCTACGCGTTCCAGATCGAGATGGCGCACCGCGTCATCCAGGCGGGCGGGGTGGTGCGAGAAGTGCCGATCCAGTTCGTCGACCGCGTCCGCGGCACATCGAAGATGTCGGGAATGATTGTGGTTGAGGCTCTCGCCCTCGTCTCTTGGTGGGGCGTCCGCGATCGTTTCCTTCGGCGTAGCCGCCGTCCTTAAGTTTCTGTCGGAGCGGCCGATCCGTCTGGTATGTCTCCGACAACGTCCCTCGTCCCGCCGCGCCGCCTCGGTACTCTGCTGCGCGAAGCCCGCGTTGCCTCTGGCCTCGAACTGAGCGCGCTCACCGTTGCGTCCGGCCTTACGGTCGTCGACCTTGAAGACATCGAGTACGGGCGCCGTGACCTGGATGAGCAGACTATGGAGGCGCTCGTTCGCGCCTACTGCATCGAGGACGCAGGCCTGGTCCCCGAACGTTCGCTGCTGATCATCGACCTCGATGAAGGGCGGATCGCGGTCAACCACTCGGGCCTTGATGTCGACCCCGCCAGCGGTCCAGACGCCGTGCTGGCCCGTTACCTCGCCCTTGTCTACCGGCTCCGCGATATGCCGCTCGGGGCCCAGCTCCACCTGCGCGATGTCGACGTCAGCGTGCTGTCGACCGCCCTTGAGCTCGGCAACAACGACATCGAATCGCGTCTCCATCGTCTCATGGCGGAGGAATCCACGATCGAGCAAGACCAGAAGCGGATCCGCCGACAGCTGCTGCTGCCGCTCGTTGGTGTGCTCATCGCTGCCACCGGAGTTGGCACGCTGGTGCTCATTGCCCAACCCGACACGGTGCCGCCGCCGGCCGCCGACGTCGCCGCGGTGGATCTTGGTGCGCCCCGAATTGCCACGCCGGCGATCGAGGAAGCGCCGACGATCATCACCGACATTGGAAACGGCGGCGCGATCGAAACCAACCCGGGTAGCTGACACCTGGCCCTGCGGGGCTGGCATGCTGGACCAATGGTCAGTGAGTCAGCGCATGAAGGGACACCCGAATCAAGAATGCGTGAGTGGAGGGTGGCCGGCGGGCTGATCTCGAACCACGTTGGTCTCTTGCTCGTTGCGAACCGACGACGAGATGGTCGGATCGACTGGAGCACACCGGGCGGGGTTGTTGATGCCGGCGAAACTCCGCTGATCGCGCTCTCGCGTGAAGTTGAAGAAGAGACCGGTCTTGTAGTCACGGGCTGGGAGCGGATGTGTTGGACCACCGAAGTGGTGTTTGTTGACCTTGAGATGCACCTCAAGGTTGAGGTTCATCTGGCGGTTGGTTTCGGGGGCGAGATCGCCCTCGAAGATCCCGATGGCATCGTGGTTGACGCCGATTTTCTCGATGCGGGAGTCGTCGACCAGCGGCTCGACAAGAGTCCGCCGTGGGTGGCCGACCCGATGCGGGAGTGGCTGAACGATCCATGGTCAGACATCCGCCACTTCGGCTATCGCGCTCTCGGGCGCAACCCGTCGGAGATGACATCGGAGCGAGTTCTTTTGTGAGTGGCGCCGGGCGGCCTCCTGACGGCACGTTGGGTTTCATCCATGTCGATATGGATGCCTTTTTTGCCTCGGTTGAGTTGCGGCGGCACCCGGAACTCCGCGGACAACCGGTAGTCGTCGGTGGAACCGGGGAGCGCGGGGTGGTTGCTGCAGCCAGCTACGAGGCGCGAGTGTTTGGTATTCACTCGGCGATGCCATCGACTCAGGCGCGACGACTGTGCCCGCATGCCGTGTTTCTCCCCGGTGACCATGGGCACTATGCCGACGTGAGTCGCGAAGTGATGGCGATTCTCCACGACGCGACGCCGCTCGTTGAACCGCTCTCGCTCGACGAAGCGTTCCTTGATGTGCGTGGTGCGCTGCACGGCGAGGACCGTGCGGCAGAGATCGGACTCAGCATCCGCCAGCGGGTCTCCGATGAACTACAACTGACGTGTTCGGTGGGTGTGGCGACCAACAAATTCCTGGCGAAGCTTGCGACGGAACGCGCCAAACCAAAACCGAGCCCGAAGGGTCCGCAGTTCGGCAGCGGCGTGTTTGTGGTTGAGCCGGGTACCGAACTCGACTTTCTTCATCCGATGGCGGTCCGAGAACTCTGGGGGGTCGGCCCGGCCACCGGGCGGCGCCTGTCGAGCATGGGCATCGAGACAGTCGGGGACCTCGCCGCACAGCCGCGCCACCGCCTCGAAGCATCGGTCGGCAAGGCCGCGGGTTTGCACCTCCACGCGCTCTCGAATGCGAAAGACGAACGACCGGTCGAGACCGATCAGGCCCTGAAGTCGATCGGCCATGAGGAGACCTTCGCCAAAGATCTCGTGACACATGCGGATCTTCGTCCCCACCTCATGCGGATGGCAGACGCCGTTGCGGGTCGACTGCGGGCCGGAGCGGTGCTCGGGCGGACCGTCACGATCAAGGTGCGGTTCTCGGATTTCACGACGATCACTCGGTCGAACACTGTCCCCGAGCCGCTCGACGGCGCTCGAGCAATCGCGATCGAGGCGGAGCAGATGCTCAAGAAACTCGACCCCACTCCCGGTGTTCGGCTCCTTGGTGTGAGCCTGAGTCAGCTCGTTGATGGGTCGGTTCGTCAGCTCACTCTCGACGAAGTGACAGGTCCGGCGTGGAGCCATGCCGACAGCGTGGTTGACGAGATCCGCGAGCGTTTCGGTTCGAGCGCGATCGGCCCGGCCGCATTGGCACGAACGGGCGAAGGAATCAAGCGCTTCGAGACCGGTCAGCAACAATGGGGCCCCGATGAGCGGTGATCGCCCGCGTTGTTCGCCCAATTTGTTCGTGAAGGGTCTTGTCCGCGCGTTGTTGTAGCGGGAGCGCTGTGCGACACTATGTTGAGCACACACCTGGGCATGAGGAGTGATCAGTGCCGCTATCCGATGACGAGCAACGAATCCTCACGGAGATCGAAGATCACCTCTATGAGTCCGACCCCGCTCTTGCTCGCGAAGTTGCTCAGACCACGATCTATACCCACGCCTTTCGGAATCTGAAGTGGGCGTCGGCGGGCTTCACGGCGGGCGCTGCAACCATGGTGATGCTGCTCTCCGCATCGTTCATCTTGGCGTTTGTCGGCTTCCTGCTCATGCTCGGCAGCTTGCTCTGGTTCGAATCCAATGCCCGCAAGCTCGGCCGTGCCGGCCTTGAGCAGATGACGGAGAACTTCCGGGGTGGTGGGCTGCGCGATGCCATGGGCGGCGCGGGTTCGAAAATGCGCGAGCGTTTCCAGCGCCCCGACGAATTCGAATAACCCGCTAGCGGGTGAGGATCGGTCGCGGCGGCGGCTCGTTGAGCATTCGCGGGTCGAACGCCTGACGGATCACCGTCGGTCGACCGACCCATTCGCGACACTGACGAACGATCTTTGATGCCGCAACTTGGGCAGCTAGTGCGTGTTCGACCGCTTCATCGCCGCTCGAATATCGGAGCCATGTCACGTGGTTGGCAAGTTCGCGGACTGGTCCGAAGTCGTACCTCGAGCGGGCCACCATCGTCGCGAATTCGTGTGGCGTCTGGAAGTTCTGCATCGGGAGCCCCGCGAGTCGGAGCGCACCGACGGCGTCATCCCACGCGAACTCGCCGCGCCCGACCGGGTCCGCGGCGATTGCCGCGATCCAGCGTCGTCGTCGCACCTGCTGGGCGATTGGCACAAAACCTATGAACGCAAGAATGAAGGCAATGATTGACATCGCTCGCCACGGAATGCTCAACCCGGAGCCGTTGCTGCCGGCAACGACGGCTTCGGGCAAGGTCGTTGGTGTGTTGGTGCCGCTGCCGACACCTGCTTGGGGGCCGGGCTGAGGGTCAGGCACCGTGGTGGTGATGTCGTCGCTGTCTTCGACTCCGGCGTTGGCGCCAAACTGTTCGGGCTCGGGGAGTTGGGTGACATCGCTGTCATGGCCACGGCTTCGGCCGGGAGTGGGATCGAAGATCACCCAGCCGACACCGCCGAAGTAGACCTCCGGCCAGGCGTGGGCGTGTTTGCCCCGCACGACGTATTCGCCCCGGGCCGCGTCCCAGTCGCCCCAGGTGAAACCCACGGCAACGCGGGCCGGTATACCCAGCGACCGAGCCATCGCCGCGAAGGTCGAAGCGAATTGCTCGCAATATCCCTGCCGAATGGTGAGGAAGGTGTTCATGTCGTCGATGTTGTGCTCGAGGGCAACATCAATGTTGTACGTGAAGTTGGCGGGATCAAGGAAGAACTGTTGGAGCGCGAGCACCCGCTGGTGATCGGTGGTGGCGCCGGCGGTGGCGACGATGTCTTCGGCGATCGTGGTGACACGGGTGGGCCAGCAGCCGGTTTCGGCGACCGATTCGTCGGGCTGACAGTCCGTGGGGAGTTCGGTGTGCTCGCGGACAAAGTCGCCGCTCATACCTTCCGTCGCGTTGGCGGGCAGGTCGGATGGTGAATAGTCGGGCACCGCCGACTGGATCTGGTAGGTGAGTCCGCGGGGGATGTGTTCGAGCCCTCGCTCGACGACGAGTGCACCCGTGGCGACCTCGTACTCGAGGTCGACGCCGCCGTCGTCTACAACATTGCTCACCTCATAGGCGGCGGGCAGATAGATGTTGCCCAATGACGCGATAGTGATCTCTTGATTCACCGTGCGCGTTGGCACCGAAGAATTGACGTCGCTGGCGACCTCGTCGCGAACCGCATCGAAGTTGGAACTCCGGCGCCAGATTTCGTTCTCGAACTTCGTGAGGGCCATAAGTCGCCAGTAATCGCGTTCTCGGGGGTCGACGCGAACAGAGAACAACTCGAGGTTGGTTTGGTTGACAAGCGATGTCGAGATTTCGACGAGGGGACTCAAGACCGATCGGGTCTCTGGCCCGCTGCTGATCTCCTGAATATCCACGAGGGGCTGGGCGCTCGCGCCGGGAAGACGCGGCGCGACCAGCGCGCCGAAGAGCAACGCGGCGACACCGGCGGCGGCGCCCACCCTCAGTGTCGTGCGAACACCGGCGCTCGCGCCGCCGGCGATCCACACTTCTTCGCGTACCTGGCGTTCGGCCCGCATGGTGAGCAGGACCAGGAGGAGTCCGGTGGCGAAGAGGAGACCGTGGGCGATCTCGTTGCGGTCGACGCCGAGCAGCGACGCGAACACGAAGACCGCAGTGCCCGGAGCAACGGCCTCGAGCGGCGACCGCAAACGAAACGCGGCCCAGTCGGCCAAGAACACGCCGTACCAAACAAGGACGGCGGTGGTGACGAGGAAGCCGCGGATTGGGGGCACCGGCGCAGAGTCGTCGGAGAACACCTGCCACGCTTCTCGAAGGTCATCGCCGAGAACGGCGATGGTCTCACGGGTCGGGATGATGAGCGCCGATGCGTCGGGGTAGAAGACGGCCGTGCCGAGAACGGCGAGGGCCACACCGCTGATTGGAGTGGACCATGCCATGGAGAGCTCGGCTCGACGACACACCGCCGCCACGATGTGGGAGCCAACAACAAGGATCAGAAGATCGTTGAGGAAGTTGAGGTCGGCGAAGAGGCGCTCGAGGGAGATCGTGACCGCGACGGTGAGTGCGACCAGCGCGACTTCGGCCCCGAGCAACATGGTTTGGCGTTGACGCATCAGACGGCCGACGTTCGGTAAGTGTCGAGCTTCCAGAGATCGGCCAGCTGACCGGCGCTGGTGAGATGGATCCAGTCGCCACTGGAGTGCTGGCCGCTCGTGGCACCCCACGATTCGGCGTCACACGTGACGACGATGCGGGCTCGGAGGCGCTGGGCCAGCGACTGGCGGGCAGTGCGATCCTGGGCAATAAGTGGGTCGGTGGTTACGGCGACGACCGTGCCGGCGTCGCTCGGCACGGACGGATGAATCTTGGGGCTTCCGCCTTGCAACAGCGCCAAGAACTCGAGCAGCGGGTCGAGCTGGGCGTTGCCGTGGACGAGGGGCGTGGAGCGACCGTCGGTGGTCTCGATGCGGGTGGCATCACCAGCGGCGAGCACGGAGGCGGTGATCGACGCCGCAATGCTCGAGGTGATGTCGAGTGCGTCGGCCGCGTCTCCAGGCGGGCGCGTGTCGATCATGACGGTGAGTCGGCCATGACGCGGCGGCCGAAATTGGCGCACTTGGAGCTCGTCTTGGCGGGCCGAGGAGGGCCAGTGGACTCGGCGAAGGTCGTCGCCTGGGGCGTAGGGCCGGAGGCCGTCGAACTCTTCGTCGGAAAGACCGAGCGACTGTCGGAGCTCTTCACCCAGCAGCGGATCGTCGCCGGCCGGAACGCGTCGGGCCGGGATCACCTCAATGTGCGGGTGCACGATGAGTCGAACGGTGGAGTCCAGAAAGTGCGTACGCCGAGCGAGTCCAAGGGGGTCGATGTCGTCGATGCGGGTGGGACCAAGTTCGAGGATGCCGCGGCGTGTGGTGGGGAGCCGGTAGGCCCCCCGAGTGGACTCGCCCGGCGGCAAGCTCGCAATCGAGAGGTGCACGCCGCGGGTGCCGGTGACTTCGTCATGGAGGCGAAGGAGTGGGGAACGGACTGTTGCGCGGTTGACGATCTCGAGGTCGACGCGGGCGGGGTCGCCGGCCGGAACTCGTGGGGGTGTGAGCTGTTTGGCGATCGCAACATGTGACGGTCGAATTCGTCGAACGAGGACCGCTCCGAGGACCGCAGCGATTCCGGCCGCCCCAGGCACGTAAAACTCGATGCCACCCACGATCCGGCCTGCGAGAACGAGCGCGAAGCCGCCGGCCAGGACCCCCCAGCCGGCGCGGGTGGGCATGTCAGGCGTTTTCCGGTCGCGGCACCGGGACACCGTCGAGGATCTCGTTCACAACATCGGACGGCTTCACGCCGCGCATCCGGACTTCCGGGGTGACGAGGAGCCGGTGGGGGATGACGACCCGGCCGAGTGCTTTGACATCGTCGGGAGTGGCGTAGGCGCGCCCCTGAGACGCGGCCTGGGCACGAGCCACCCGCTGCAAGGCGAGGACGCCGCGCGGGGAGAGCCCGAGGCTCAGCGAACTGTGATGGCGCGTGGCCTCGGCCAGATCAAGAAGGTAGGAGCGCAGGGCGGGGGCGACGTACACGTTTTCGATCGATTCGGACATCTCGCGAATCGCCTCGGCACTGAGAACGGGCGTGAGCGTGTCGACCAACTGGGCGGTGCCACCTTGGGACTCGAGGAGCAGTTGTTCGGCGGCTCGATCGGGGTAGCCGATGCTGACGCGCATAAGGAAACGATCGAGCTGTGCTTCGGGGAGGGCATAGGTGCCCTCGTGCTCGATCGGGTTTTGTGTCGCGATGACCATGAACGGTGAACCGAGCGGGTGAGTGATTCCGTCGCTCGTGACTTGGCGTTCAGCCATTGCTTCGAGAAGCGCCGACTGTGTCTTGGGCGATGCCCGGTTGATTTCGTCGGCGAGGAGGACATCGGAGAAGATCGGCCCGGGCCGAAATTCGAACGTTTCGTCGGAGCGATTCCACACGGACATGCCGGTGACGTCGGTGGGCAGAAGGTCGGGGGTGAACTGCACTCGACCGAAGCGGCCGTCGACGCTTCGCGCCAATGCCTTGCCGAGGCTGGTCTTTCCCACGCCCGGCACGTCCTCGACAAGGACATGTCCGTCGCATACAAGCGCGAGTACCAAAAGATGGATGACGTCGGTCTTGCCGCGGATGGCTTTCTCGATGTTGGTGCGAACGGTCGCGAATTTCTCCGCGAATCCCGGGCTGGCGCCATGCGCCGTACCGTTTTCCCGAGTTGTGTCGGGATGGTCATCGGTTGTCGTCACTGGTCCTCCGGCGGCCGGCTATCGGCGTCAAGAGTACGATGAATTTCACCTCAACGGATAGCGGGGTTCGCAACCAGACGTTCCGGTGGCGAATAGATCGAGTGAATGCTCACCGCTAGAATGAGTGAATGCTCACCGCATTGGCTGTTGACATCGGCGGGACGAAGTTTGAGGTCGGCCTCGTCACCGACCGCGGTGTTGTCCTCGAACGGCACCGGGTTTCGTCGTCGGGAGCGACCGACGGCGAGGAGCTCTGGGGCCGGCTCGAGGGGCTGATTGCTGAGATCGATGTCTCGTCGGCCGCCGTCTGTGGTGTTGGTTCCGGCGGCCCGATGCGGCGAGGCGGCGTGGCGGTTTCACCGCTCAACATTTCGGCCTGGCGCGACTTTCCGCTCCAGTCCCGAATCGCAGAGGCGTGCCAGCGGCCGACGTTTGTCGACAACGATGCCAAGGCCCTCGCGTTGGCAGAGGGTTGGCTTGGCGCCGCCCAGGGAGTCCAGAACTACATCGGCATGGTCGTATCCACCGGCGTCGGTGGCGGAATCGTTCTCGATGGTCGACTTCTCGATGGCGACGAGGGAAACGCTGGCCATATTGGGCATCTTCTCGTCGAGCCCAACGGGACGGAGCTGCCCGGCCACCTTCGCGGCGTCCTCGAAGCAGAAGCCAGTGGCACGGCCATTGCCTTTCGCACCGGTGCTCCCGCCGAACAGGCCGACAGGGCCGAGCGGCAACGGGCCGGGATGATGGTGGGACGCGCAGTGGGATCGGTGGCAAACCTTCTCGATCTGCAGTTGGCCGTGGTCGCCGGCTCCGTCGCTTTGGGCTACGGCGACGAGTTCTTCGCCGCGGCACAAACGGAAATTGACCGGGTCGCCGTCCTGCAACACTCTCAAGGCACCCGTATTGTTCCGGGTGGGCTCGGTGCTGACGGGCCGCTGGTTGGCGCCGCGGCTGTTGGTTTTGCGGGGCTTGGGCATCCCATCCTGGAGGGAATGACGTGAATCCATCTCGAGAACTCGCCCGAGCCGCAGTCGGCGTCGTGGCTCGTCCCCGTCTGTGGACGACCGCACTGGTTGAGTGCCGGCGAATGGCTCCCGACGGCTGGTGGCGAACCCGACCGTTTCTGCCGGTGCCCGACCCGGCCATGCTCGGCTTTCGAGCGATAACCCAATACGGCGACCCCGACCATCCGCCGGAGAGTCACGACCTCGTTGCGTGGCTTCGCTGGTGTAAAGCCGAGAACCGCCGGCTGCGAAATCGGTAAGTTCTCGTTCATGTCCGGGGTTCTCGTTCTCAACGCAACGTTCGAACCTCTTGCCGTCGTGCCCATTCGACGAGCGATCTGTCTGATGCTGGATGAAAAGGTCGAGTTGCTGCACTCCTCGGGCCGCCGCGTCCGTTCCGAGTGGCTCGCACTCGACGAGCCCTCCGTGGTCCGGCTGAGCCGATACGTCCACGTGCCCTATCCGAAGCATCGTTCGCCCAACCGCCCTGGCGTCCTCGCCCGAGACGGCGGCACCTGTCAATACTGCGGCGCTGTGGGGGAAACGATCGATCATGTGTTGCCTCGCAGTCGCGGCGGTCGCCACACCTGGGACAACGTGGTCGCGGCGTGTCGGCGATGTAACAGCACAAAAAGGGATCGGCTCTTGGTCGACACCACCATGCGACTCGCCCGAGTCCCGGGGCCACCGCCACCAAGCACCTGGATCGAAGTCGCGGCCGGGTCGGTGCCGCTCTCCTGGGCGCCATACCTGACCGCTGAGCGTCGATCCGCGTGAACCGACCCACCCGCGGATCACCGTGGTCTCGAGAGACACGGGAAGGTACGGCGGCGCTCCTGCACGAATGGGATCCCCCGGGTGCGTCGAGCACCGTCGTTCGTGAGCTCGTGATCGATGGGCCGGCGCTCGCCTTGGGCAGCAGCCAGCCCGACGATCATGTCGACCGTGTGGCCGCGAAGCGCCACGGCATCGATGTGGTCCGGCGCCGTAGCGGGGGAGGAGCGGTGCTGTTACTCCCCGGTGAACATCGCTGGCTAGATTTCTGGCTTCCGGCCGGAGATCCGCTCTGGTCAGACGACGTCGTGAAATCGGGCGACTGGTTGGGCGATGTATGGGCCGCGTGCCTCACCCCGCTTATGGACACCGAACTTACGGTGCATCGTGGCCCGCTCGAGCCGACCCCGTGGTCTGCCTCGATCTGTTTCGCGGGTCGTGGCCCCGGTGAGGTGTTCGCCGGATCGCAGAAGCTGGTTGGGGTGAGCCAGCGACGGACCCGTGAGTGGGCGCGCTTCCAGACCATCGTGCACCACCAGTGGCGAGCGGATCTGACACAGGAGCTGACGGCTTCCGCGTTTCCTGACCCGCCCTCCACACCCCTCCCCGGCGTTGCGGTGGCGCCGATGGTCGACGTGGTGGGTGCGCTGATGGCGCAGCTTCGCCGGAGCGAAACCACGGCCTGAGCGGTCGTTTCT
Organism: Candidatus Aldehydirespiratoraceae bacterium; assembly: GCA_047639555.1. Taxonomy (GTDB): domain Bacteria; phylum Actinomycetota; class Acidimicrobiia; order Acidimicrobiales; family Aldehydirespiratoraceae; genus JAJRXC01. The sequence goes on along the minus strand of JBLIOE010000002.1, from coordinate 216,370 downwards.
TGCTGAAAACCCTGTCGTTCCAATGAATTCGGGGCCGATGCCGGCCATTTCCGCGCCCGGGATGGCTCCACAGAATCTCACCGAACGTGCGTTCGTGCGCGCAGATCGTGGAGGATTGACTTGCCAACGTGGGGAGATAGGGAGTACTGTGGAGCGAGATGGAGGCTCAGGGAGAGCTCAGGGGAGAGGGGGGACACGATGGCGACTGCCGGATCGAATGCACGATTTGTCGGGAGCTTCGAGCACACGCTCGACGACAAAGGCCGTCTCATCCTTCCCGCGTCCTTTCGGCCGAAGCTGGCCGAGGGTGCATTTGTCACCTCGCTCGATCACTGCCTGGCGATTCTCCCCGCCGCAGAATTCGACCGGATGGCCGATGCACTCGAAGCGCAAGTGGCCGCCGGCGAGGTCGACGTCAACGCACTCCGAGCATTCGCCAGTCAGGCCGACGAGGTCGTGCCCGATTCGCAGGGCCGGGTTCGGCTCCTGCCTCACCTCCGCGAGATCGCCGGTTTGGACCGCTCGGTCGTCGTGACGGGTGCGCTCCGTCGCATCGAGATTTGGGATCCGGCTCGCTGGGCCGAAGTGTCGCCCGCGGGTACCGAGAAGTTGGCCGACGCAATCGAGCGTGGCCACGGATTGGCGAGCCGCTCATGAGCGCCCTCGCCCGAACAGACGTATTCGCACGAACAGAAGGGAGCACGCCAGACCCGAGGGTCTGAATTGACGACTCGTTCATCTGCAGTCTTCCGACGAACAAATGGAAGACCCGTACTCCGCCCGCTTGCCATTAGTACGACCGGGGAGACATCCCGGCGTGCGCCGTTGGTCGGGGGACTGCAGATGACCGAGTCGGCTCTTCGAGCCGACCCGTTGGATTTGGCGATTTTCGTCATGGAAGACCTCACCGCCACCGAAGGAAGTGCTGCGTCATTCGCACACGATCCGGTGATGCTCTCCGAGGTCGTTGACGTGCTCTCCGATGTTCCTGATGGATATGTCGTTGACGCCACTCTTGGTGGCGCCGGCCACGCCAGTGCTCTTCTGGCGGCCAACGATCGTCTCTCCCTGGTCGGGTTCGACCAGGATCAGATGGCGCTCGATGCCGCCCGTGCCCGGCTCGCTTCCCATGGCGACCGGGTCACTCTCCATCACGGCCGCTTCGACAGCCTTGCCGAGGTCCTGCAATCGCTGGGCATCGAGCAGATCTCTGGCTGCCTCTTCGACCTCGGTGTGAGCTCGCCGCAGCTCGACCTCGCCGATCGCGGTTTCAGCTTTCGCCACGATGGGCCCCTCGACATGCGGATGGACCGCCGTGGCGCGACGACAGCCGACGATCTTGTGAACGGTCTCGATGAATGGGCGCTCGTATCGCTCCTACGTCGGAATGGCGATGAGCCCCACGCCCGGCGTATCGCCCGCGGCATCATCGCAGCCCGACCGGTCACCTCCACGGCCGAACTGGCCGACATCATTCGCGACGCGGTACCTGCCGCCGTCCGCCGTAAGGGCGGGCATCCGGCCCGTCGGAGCTTCCAAGCGATCCGTATCGAAGTGAATCAGGAACTTGAGATTCTCGACGATGCGCTCTCCCAAGCACTTTCGCTTCTGGCTCCGGAAGGTCGGTGTGCCGTGCTCGCGTATCACTCCGGCGAGGATCGAATCGTGAAGCGTCGCTTCCGCGATGCCGCGGGTGAACGACCGCCGCCACGACCGGATCTTCCACCGCCACCTGGGTATGAGGCGGAAGTTCGCCTGCTCTGGCGCGGGGCCCAAACCCCGAGTGCCGAAGAAATCGAACGAAACCCGCGGGCCGAAGCGGCTCGTTTCCGCGCCGTCCAGAAGTTGGCCGCCTGATGGCCCCGAATCCGTCTCGCGTTCGCGCCGCAGCCAAGCCAGCTCCGAAGGCGGCGCCCAAGCGCGCTGATCTCCGGGTTGTCCGGACCGACGATCGAGTTCGCACGGTCGGCGCCATCAGTTCGGCGGTGGCCGCGTTCTTCTTCTTGGTGATGTTTGCGCTCGCCGGTCTGCACGCAGTGGTGGTGCAAACGCAGTCGGAACTCGACGGCGTCAATCGCGAGATCTCAAATCTCGAGGAGGCGCGTGTTGTTGCGCTCGCGGATCTCGCGTACTCCGGATCAGCGATCGGCGTAGAGACCACGGCCCTCGCCGCTGGTTTCGTGCCCGCGGCACGACCAATCAACCTTCCGCTTGTTCCGCCGGGCCAGCTCGCCCCGCCGACCTCAGCGGATCCGTTCGCGGCATCGATTGAGACAATGGAATGAACCACGAGGGGCCGGCGGGATGAGAACACCTTCGGCGAAGGAATTTCGGAAGCAGCGCGCCAGGAAGAAGGTCGTGGCCGCGCGACCCGCCGTAAGTAGAGGTCGGGCAATCACGCTCCTCGTGCTGTTGGCGGGCGTCGCCCTGGGTTTTGGTTGGCGCATGGTTGACTTGCAGCTGATGCCCGACGAGGCGTTGGCCGGTGATATCGGAAGCCAGGTCCGAACGCTGACGATCGCCGCGCCGCGCGGGGAGATCCTCGACCGTCACGCTCGCCCGATCGCCTTCTCCTTGCCCCGCCCATCCGTCGTCGCGAACCCCCGTCTGCTGCAATCGGCCGATGAGAAGGATGCCGAACGAGACTTGCTCGAAGAGGCTGTTGCTCAGCTGAGCACGGTGCTCTCGACCGACCCCGCCATGATTCGAGATCGACTCAGCAGGGAAAAGGCGTTCGTGAATCTCGAACGACAGGTCGATCCCGAGGTGGGTCTAGCCGTTCTGGACCTTGGCATTGCCGGCGTCTACCTCGATAGCGAGCAGCGCCGCGAGCATCCGCACGGCAGCTGCTCCGCGATCGGCGTGGTCGGTCGCGTTGACATTGACCAGAATGGCATCAGTGGGCTCGAGTACGAATACGACGATCACTTGCAGGGCACCACCGGTCGTGAGATCCGCCAGTCGCAGGCCGGTGGCCAGGTGCGAATCCCTGGTGGCTCACAAATCATCGAACCAATGATCCCGGGCGACGATCTCGTTCTGACGATCGACCGCAGCATCCAGTTGAAGGCCGAGATGTTGCTGATCGAGGCGCTCCAGGAGGTCGAGGGCGACACCGGCATTGTCATCGTGACGAATCCCAACACCGGCGAGGTGCTGGCGATGGCCAACGTCCGTCGCAATTCCGAGACTGGCCTCGTCGATTGCACCACGAATAATCTCGGCGCTACCTGGGTGTACGAACCGGGTTCGATCATGAAGACCCTTACGTTCGCGGGTGTCTTCGAGAACGACACGATGAGCGAGACAGCCACGTTCGATATCCCGCACAACCTCTCGTACAACCTCGGGGCGGGCGTGGAGCCCCACGTCTATCGCGACAAGAGCGTGCCGGTCGAGGGCGAAGCGCACACGCCGGGTTGGGTGCTGCGCAAGTCGTCGAACAACGGCACCATCCTTATGGCCAGGAGCCTCGGCGCTGATGGCCTCTACAACACGATGCGCGACTTCGGTCTCGGTGAGGTCTCTTCCCTCGACCTCCCCGGTGAAGCGAGCGGCATCCTCGACAGCCTGGACAGCCACGCCCTTGAGCTCTCGAATGCCTCCATCGGCCAGAGTGTGGCGGTCACGCCGCTCCAGATGATCCTGGCGTACAACGCGATTGCCGCCGGCGGTCTCCAGATGGAGCCAATCCTTGTCAGCGACCAAGTGGGCCAGAACGCGCCCACCCGGGTCGTGAGCGAGTCGACCGCCGACACCCTGATGGCGATGCTCTCCGGAGTTGTTGCCGACGGCACCGGCCGTCGGGCTGCGATCGGCGGCTACGGAGTGAGCGGCAAGACCGGTACTGCCTGGCAGCCCTGCGGCAATGGTTACTGGTGCCCCGACGGGACCCGTCACCTTACGGCGAGCTTTGCCGGCATCCTTTCCAACGACAGCGGGCCGGCGCTCAGCGCCATCGTTGTTGTCGATAACCCCGAGGGCGATCGCACCGGCGGCGGCGACGTAACGGCGCCCATCTTCTCTGAGCTCATGGCGTACGCGGCGCAGCAGCTGCGGATCTCGCCGATGACGAACGGTGTTCTTCCCGATGGACGAGTGCGGGCTGATCCCGCGGTCCCGGTGACCGCTCCAGTCGGTGAAGGTCTCGGTCAAGAGGACTCGTGACCATCCGACTCGACCTGGTTGGTGAACGGCTCGGTCTGCAACTTCCGCCTATCGGAGCGGCAGTCGAGATCTCCGGTGTCGCCCACGACTCGCGCGCGGTCACGCCCGGCGTGCTCTTTTGTTGTGTCCCGGGCCAGAACGTCGATGGCCACGAACACGCAGCGATGGCCGTCGAACGCGGCGCGGCCGCCTTACTCGTCGAGCGGTGGCTGGACGTGTCGGTCCCGCAAATTGTGGTGCCCTCCGTTCGTGAGGCAATTGGCCCCGCGGCGGCGACTGTTTACGGAAACCCCAGCGCTCGACTCCCGGTTGTCGGCATCACCGGCACCAACGGGAAGACCACGACTGTTCGCATCGTCGCGAGCGTCCTGCGTGAACTCGGAGCCGAGACGATGGAGATCGGCACGCTCACTGGTGCTCGGACGACCCCCGAGGCGCCGGAACTACAGCAGCTCTTTCGAGCGGCGCTGGACTCGAACAAACAAGCCGTAGCGATGGAGGTCTCGTCGCACGCACTCGATCAACATCGGGTTGATGGCACGCGGTTCCGTGTCGTTGGGTTCACCAACCTCGGTGTCGACCATCTTGACCATCACGGCACCATCGAGGAGTACTTCCTCGCGAAGCAGCGGCTCTTCTCGGCCGAGTTCGCGGACGTCGCCGTGATCGACACCCGCGGACGGTGGGGCCAACGACTGGCCGCCGAGACCGAGCTTCCCGTTGTGGCCATCACCGCCGACGCACTCGACGGTGCCCAGGCAGGCCCGCGCGTCAGCACGTTTACGTGGCGGGATATGCCCGTTGTGCTCCCTCTCGGCGGCATCTTCAACGTGGCCAACGCACTCCTCGCCGCGGAGGTGGTGCTCGCACTCGGCTACGACCCCGAGGCGATCGCCAACGGTCTCCGGGTGGCCGATGCCGTGCCCGGCCGATTCGAGACCATCGATGAAGGGCAGCCGTTTACCGTCGTGGTCGACTACGCCCATACGCCCGACGGCCTTGAGGCTGTGCTCGACGCGGCCCGCGCCGTGACCGAACGGTCGCTCGTTGTTGTGTTCGGAGCCGGCGGTGACCGCGACCAGAGCAAGCGGCCCCAGATGGGCGAGGTTGCTCGTCGACTGGCCGACCGGGTGGTTGTTACCAGTGACAACCCTCGGGGCGAGGCCCCAGACGCCATCATTTCGGGCATCGTCTCGGGTATGGACAGCCCGCCAGAACTCGTCGAACTCGATCGTCGCACGGCGATCCGCCACGCCATCGCAGGCGCGCGCAAGGGTGATGTTGTGCTGATTGCCGGAAAAGGTCACGAATCCACCCAGACGATTGGCGACACGGTCATCGATTTTGATGACCGTGATGTCGCGCGTAGCGAACTTCGTCGGCTCGGAGGGCGGTCCCAGTGACTCGTCTCCTCATTGCGTCGGCTATCTCAATGACGATCTCGTTGTTCGGTACGAAGGCCCTCATCAACTGGCTCACCGATCACCGAATCGGTCAGCCCATCCGTGATGATGGCCCCGAGGGCCACCACGTCAAAGCCGGTACCCCCACGATGGGTGGACTCGCGATCGTCGCGGGAGTGGTGTCGGGCTACATCGTCTCCGACGTGTTTGGTGGCATCTACACCCGGCGCGGCATCTTCGTCGTCCTCGCGATCATTGGCGGCGGCGCAGTCGGACTCATGGACGACTGGATCAAGGTCGTCGCCGCCCGCAACCTTGGTCTGAACAAGCGAGCGAAGATGCTGGGCTTGTTGGCCGTCGCGATTGGATTCGCGGTGTTGATGGTCGAGTTCACCGAGGTGCACACAACGATCTCGTTCACCCGCTTTGACAATCCCGGTTGGGATATTGGCAAGTTCCTCTGGATGGCATGGGCGGTGCTGCTCCTCGTCGGTACAACAAACGCGGTCAACCTCACCGACGGCCTCGACGGCCTCGCCGCGGGCGCATCGGCCCTCACTTTTGCGGCTTTCACCTTCATCGGCTTCTGGCAGTTCCGCCATATCGATGCGTACCAGAACCCGGCCGCTCTCGACCTGGCGGTGATCGCGGCCGCAATGGCGGGCGGAATCATCGGTTTCCTTTGGTGGAACGCCGCGCCGGCCCAGATCTTCATGGGCGACACCGGGTCGCTCGCGATCGGCAGTGGATTGGCCGCGCTGGCCCTCGCCACGGAGACCCACCTGCTCTTGCCGATCATCGGCGGACTGTTCGTTGTTGAGACGGTGTCCGTCATCTTGCAGGTCGTCGTGTTCCGACGCTTTGGCGGCCGACGGCTCTTTCGTATGGCCCCTATTCATCATCACTTCGAGCTGAGCGGGTGGCCGGAAACAACCGTCATCATTCGCCTTTGGATCATGAGCGGACTGTGCACCGCAGTCGGGCTTGGCCTCTTCTACGCCGACGCGATCGGTGAGGGATTCACCGCCTAATGTCTTCGTTCGCTCGCTCGCTGCTAGCCGGCCCTCAGCGGGCCCTGCTGGTTGGTATGGGTGTCACGAATCGAGCCGTGGCCGGCGCGCTCTTGCGGCGCGGCCACGAGGTTGTCGCCGTTGATGACCGCCCCGATGATCAGCTCCGCGAGGCGCTCCGTGATCTACAGGTCACCCTCGTCGAGTCGCCCACGGCTGAGACCTTGGCGACGTTGGCGGGGGAGTGTCACTTCGTTGTTCCGGCCCCCGGTCTCCCGGAGTCACATCCGGCATTTGGGCTCGCGCTGCCGGCCGTGAGCGAGCTCGACCTTGCCGCGGCTTGGGACAATCGACCGATCGCCGCGATCACTGGCACGAACGGCAAGACCACGGTGGTCGAGCTCTGCATTGCTGCTCTGGCCTGCGCCGGAATTCGCGCCGTTGCCGCGGGCAACACCGACATCCCGCTCGTTGCCGCCATCGATCAACCCGATGTTGAAGTGTTTGTCGTAGAGGCCTCGTCGTTTCGATTGGCCTCGGTACGCGACTTCGCGCCCACCGTCGGCACCTGGCTCAACTTTGCCGCAGACCACCTCGACGTTCATCATGATCTTGCCTCGTACGAACAGGCGAAGGCCCGAGTCTTTTCCACGCTCGCCCCGGGCGGCACCGCGGTTGCCAACGCGACGGACCTGGTCGTCATGCGCCACGTGCCGTCGGACCGCGATGTTGTCACGTTTGGCGGATCGGACTCCGACTATCGCGTCGATGGCGACAAGCTGTTGGGCCCCGACGGCCCGTTCATGACCACCGACCGGATGTGGCGGTCACTTCCACACGACATCGAAGACCTCCTCGCGGCCGCGGCCACCGTTGCCGCGCTCGGCGCGTCCTTGTCAGCGGTTGCGGCCGCGGCTGCGGCCTTTGTTGGTTTGCCGCATCGTGTGAGCCCGATCGGCGAGATCGATGGGTCGACTTACTTCAACGACTCGAAGTCGACTACCCCGCATGCGACCGTCGCCGCGCTACGCGGATTTGCGTCGGTCGTGCTCATTGCGGGCGGACGGAACAAGGGCGTGGATCTCTCCGAACTCCTGAGGGGCGGCGATCATGTCCGGGCGGTTGTGGCGATTGGTGATGCGGCCGACGAAGTGGCGGCGGCATTTCGTGAATCCCATACCGTTGTGCGAGCCGAGAGCATGGACGAGGCCGTCGCGGCGGCCCGCACGCTCTCCGTGGGCGGGCATCCCGTACTTCTGAGCCCTGCTTGTGCATCATTTGACTGGTACCGCAACTACGGCGAGCGCGGGAATGACTTCGTCCGAGCGGTCCAAGACGCAGGGGCATCACAGTGACGGCAACAGAGAATCGCGCACCGCGCCGGAAGCAGAAGGCGAAGTCGCGCGCCGGTCATCCGTCGACGCGGGTTGAGCCCGATGGTCGCGGACCGCGGCGGCCGGTCGGGCGTCGGACCGGCCCTTTCCTGGTCTTGTTTCTTTCGGTCACCGCCTTGGTTCTTCTCGGCGTGGTCATGACGCTCTCGGCCTCCGCGGTTGTTTCGATCAACAACTCAGACTCCGCGTGGAGCTTGTTTCGTCGGCAGCTCATCTGGACGGGCCTCGGTGCGTTCGTGATGCTCGCCATGATGCGGGTCGATTATCGCCGGCTGCGCTTGCTCGCGGTGCCTGGGGTTATCGGGTCGATCGTTCTGCTGGTTGTTGTTCTCATTCCGGGGTTCGGCGTTGATATCTATGGCGCCACCCGCTGGATCCGACTTGGCCCGTTCTCCTTTCAACCCTCCGAGGTCGCGAAGCTCGCCCTGGTGCTCTTTGCCGCCGACCTCTTGAGTCGTCCTAGCCGCGACATCAAGGACACTCGCGTCACCGTGCGTCCGGTTGTTGCCGTCACGATATTGCTAATCGGCCTGCTGATGCTGCAGCCTCATCTCGGCAACGCGTTGGTCATGGCGGCCGCCATCGGCGCGATGCTGTTCATCGCCGGGGCGCCCCTGCTCCACCTCGGCGGACTCGCTCTTGGGGCGGGCTTGGGTACCGCGGTGGCGATCTTCGGAACCTGGTGGCGCCGCGAGCGTTTCCTCACGTTCCTTGACCCGTGGCGCGACGCCGAGGGGCTGGGCTACCAATCGCTGCAATCCCTACACGCTGTCACCGTCGGCGGTCTCACTGGAGTCGGCCTGGGTCAGAGCTTGGCCAAATGGGGCTTCTTGCCGTTCGCCCACTCGGACTTCATCTTCGCGATCATCGCCGAGGAGCTTGGGTTTATTGGGGCCATGGCTGTGGTGTTGCTCTTCGTTGCCATCGGCTGCGCCGGCGCGGTTACCGCGCTGCGAGCACCCGATCGATTCGGCCTCCTGCTCGCTCTTGGGATCACGACATGGATCGTCGTTCAGGCGTTTCTCAATATCGGATCGGTCACCAAGGTCGTGCCGGTTATTGGTGTCACGCTGCCGTTCCTTTCCTCCGGTGGCACCTCGCTCGTCGTCACCATGGCGGCCGTTGGAATCTTGCTCAACATCGCCCGCCAGGGTCGCTGACCAATGGGAGCAACGATCTGGGCGGTCATCGCCGGCGGCGGCACCGCGGGCCACGTCTCGCCTGGTCTCGCGGTCGCGGAAGAGATCGTGCGTCGCGGCACGCCGCGTGATGCAGTGCGGTGGATCGGAAGCACTCGCGGCCTTGAGGCCCGGCTCGTACCGGAGGCGGGGTTTGCGCTGCTGGCGCTTCCCGGACGGGGAATCCAGCGTCGTCTCACTCCCCGGAACCTCACGTCAATCGTCGGCCTTCTCATCGCGATCGTGCGGGCAACAATCTCTTTCGCCCGCAACCGGCCGGCGGTGCTTGTAGCTCTCGGTGGTTACGCCTCTGTACCTGGCGTAGTCGCCGCAATTGTGTGGCGAGTCCCGATCGTGCTCACCGAACAGAACGCTGTGCCCTCGGCCGCGAACCGTCTGGCGGCCCGTTTCGCCAAGGCCTCAGCCGCTCCCTTCCCGGATTCCACGCTGCCGAATGCCACATGGACCGGAAACCCGGTTCGCCCAGAGATCTGTGCGGTCGATCGGGTGTCGCAGCGAGCCGACGCTCGAACCCGGCTCGGTGTCGCCCCAGAGCGCATCCTGCTTCTGGTCATGGGTGGCTCGCTCGGCGCCCGCCGGATCAATCACGCGCTCTTCGACGCCCTTCCGGCCTGGATCGATCGGACCGATCTTGCGGTCCACCACATCGCAGGCGAACGCGATCACGACGAATTGGCCGGCCGCGTTCCCGTACCGACGGACGCTGCCCTCGACTATCGGCTGGTCCGGTACGAGTCCGACATGGCATCGGTGTACGCCGCTACCGACCTGGTGCTCTGCCGGGCCGGTGGAAACTCGGTGGCCGAGCTCGCGGTTGTTGGGTTGCCTTCGATTCTTGTTCCGCTTCCCGGCGCGCCGGGCGACCACCAGACCGCCAACGGGCGCATGCTGGCCGACGTCGACGCCGCGGTCCTCGTCCGAGACGATGAACTCGACGGACCCCGATTGCGCCAAGAGGTCGAGCAGCTGCTCGACCAACCTGGTCGGCGCATCGAGATGGCGGAAGCGGCGGCGCGGATGGGTCGTCCGGATGCGCCTGCGGCAATCGTCGACCTCGTCGAAACCTATGCCCGTCGGCCTCCGTCGACGGAGCCCCTCACCTCTGGGAGCAACCAGTGACCCCTGATCTTTCGACCCCCCGACGTATTCACCTTGTCGGCGCTGGCGGCGCCGGGATGGGCGCGATCGCGTCGGTTCTCCATCGAATGGGCCATTACATCACTGGGTCCGACCTCAAAGACGGCGCCGTTGCCGAGCGACTTCGCGCCGATGGCATCAAGATCTCGATCGGGCACGATGCCGAGAACCTGGGCGACGCCGAGCTCGTCGCGATCTCTACCGCAATTCCGCCCCACAATCCTGAGTTGCGGGCAGCGAACGAGCAAGGAATCGACGTGCTCCATCGGGCCGACATTCTCCCGGCGATCGCGGCGGAGCGCCGCACGATCGCGGTGGCCGGCACCCACGGCAAGACCACAACGAGTTCGATGCTGTCGCTCGTGCTGGTCGAGGCGGACCTCCGCCCGTCCTTCATCATCGGCGGAGATGTAAACGAGATCGGGTCCGGTGCCGTCTGGGATGAGGGCGAGTGGTTCGTGATCGAAGCCGACGAATCGGATCGCACGTTCTTGTCGCTCGGCGCCGAGATCGCGCTCGTGACGAACGTCGAACCAGACCACCTTGAGAGCTACAATAACGATCCCGCCGAGCTCACGGCGGCGTTCGAGAAGTTCTCGTCGGACGCCACCACCCGCATCTACTGCGCCGACGACGCGGGCTCGGCCGCCCTTGCGGCGAAAGTTCCTGGAGTCACCTATGGGACATCGGAGACAGCTGACTATCGAATGGTCGACATTGACCGTGGCCGGGCGTCAGTGGGCTTCACGCTCGTCCACGACGGCGATGAACTCGGGCGAATCCAATTGCCGACCCCGGGTCTACACAACGCCCGCAACGCCGCGGCGGCCGTCGTGTGCGGCCTGCTCGTGGGTGCACCGATCGACTCGGCCGCGAGAGCGTTGGGCCGCTTCGGTGGGGTTGCTCGTCGGTTCGAATTCCGGGGCGAGGCCAACGGTGTCGTGTTCGTCGATGACTACGCGCACCTGCCAACCGAAGTAGCGGCCGCGGTCGGCGCCGCACGCGATGGAAACTGGAATCGGGTCGTATGTGTGTTTCAACCGCACCGGTACAGCCGCACCGCGGCGCTTTGGCAAGAATTCGCTAACTCCTTCGAGGAAGCTGATCAACTTGTGATCACCGACGTGTACGCGTCCGGCGAGACCCCTCGACCCGGCGTGAGCGGCAAGCTGGTGGCCGATGCGGTGCTCGATGCCCACCCCGAGAGCGATGTGACCTACCTGGCTCGGCTCGACGAGGTTGAGCAATGGCTGACGGCTCGACTCGGGCCCGGCGATCTCTGTCTCACGTTGGGCGCCGGGGATCTGACCACGATTCCCGACATTGTGCTCGAACGGCTTCGAGGGACGGCGTGACCACCGTGAGCAGTGCTGACATCGGCGCACTTGTCGGAGCGATACAGGCCACGCCTCTGGCTGCATCGCTGACGCTCCACGCACCGTTGGGTCAGCTGACGACCTATCGCGTTGGTGGCACGGCGGCGGCGCTGCTGCGGCTGGAGTCGCCCGAGCACAGCGATCTCCTGGCATCGTGCGTCGCGAACGCAGGGGTGCCCATCATGAGCCTCGGGCGGGGCAGCAACGTTCTCGTCAGCGACAGCGGATTCGACGGCCTTGTGGTGATGCTGGGTGACCAGTTCGCGGAGATCGAGGTGACGGGCACCACCGTTACCGCAGGCGCCGCGGCGAAGCTCCCGGTTGTCGCGCGCACGACCACCCAAGCAGGCCTCGCCGGTTTCGCGTGGGCGGTCGGCGTACCCGGGTCAGTCGGCGGCGCGGTGCGAATGAACGCCGGTGGCCACGGGGCGGACATGGCCGACGTTGTCACGGCGGCGGAGGTGCTGGACCTCACCGCGGGGGAGCGGAAGTGGCTTCCCGCCGATGAGCTGCACTTCAGCTACCGCCACTCGGTGATCGCGACCTCAGACCTCGTGCTCTCGGCGCGGCTTGAGCTGCAAGAGGGCGACCCCGTGCAGGGAAAGGCCGAGATGCTGGAAGTCGTGAAGTGGCGTCGCGAGCACCAACCCGGAGGACAGAACGCGGGCTCGGTATTCACGAACCCTGCTGATGACTCGGCCGGCCGCCTCATAGATTCTGCCGGTTTGAAAGGATTTCGGATCGGCAGTGCGGAGGTGTCGGAGAAACACGCAAACTTTATTCAGGCCGATGCCGGAGGCCGGGCCGCCGATGTGCTTGCGGTGATGAACGAGATCGTCCGACGGGTGCATGACACCCATGGCGTGATCCTGCAGCGCGAGACCGTGCTCGTGGGATTTGAGCCCGGCGACGAGACTGAACCGGGGGCATAGCCCTGGCAATCGACCCCCGCATCCGGGCCCGTCGGGTCGCCGTCCGCCGACAGGAGGGACGCCGCCGTCTGCGCTTACTGGTGGGAGCGTTCGGACTCGTCGCGCTCGCAGTTGGGGTGTGGGGGATCACGCGGTCGCCGTTGCTGAATCTTGACCATGTTCGGATCGTGGGCGTCAACGGGGCCCAAGCCGGTGAGGTGCGCCAAGCCGTCGAACTCGAAACCGGCACGGCCATGTTCGAGCTCGACCTCGGCGCGGCCGAAGAAGCGCTGAACTCGCGGCCGTGGATCCGCCGCGCCCTTGTCGAACGGGACTGGCCGGGCACGGTGGTGATCACCGTGGAGGCCCGGGTCGCCGTCGCTCAAACTGGACTCGGCGACGAGCGGACGATGGTCGATGCCGACGGTGTCGCCTTCACCACTGCGTCTCGCCCCGACCCGGCGCTGTTATGGATCGCGATTGAGTCAACCACTGAACTCGGCGCGATCGACCCGGTCGCACTGGCCGGACTTCCGGTCGCTCTTGCACTGACCGAGGACCTCCTTCCATGGATCGAGTCGGTGGTCGTGCTGCCGGAGGCTGACAGCGCGGGACGACCGCTTCTGGAGATCGAACTCATCGGCGGGGCGGTGGTCGAGCTCGGCACCGGCGAGCTGATTGACGACCAAGTACAGGCTCTGCGCTCGATTCTGAACAGCACCGAACTCGCGTGTTTGAGCGAGTTGGACCTCGTTGTTCCGGACCTCAACACCTTCCTCCGAGACTTCGAGTGTGAAGGAATCGCTGATGCGCCAGTTGAGTAGTTCGCATTTCGATGGGCAGTGTCCGCCAATCGTGTCGTTTGCTCGTATACCGTCGACCGTTGATTCGCACGTGCACTGTGCGGCGGTCGAACCCCCGCCCACTCTCTCTCACCGAGGATTCGCTTCCGATGTCTGATCCGCAGAATTATCTGGCCGTTATCAAGGTCATCGGCGTCGGTGGCGGCGGCGTTAACGCCGTGAACCGCATGATCGATGCTGGCCTCAAGGGCGTCGAGTTCATCGCTGCCAACACCGACGCGCAAGCGCTTCTTATGAGCGATGCCGACGAGAAGCTCGACATTGGTCGAGACCTCACGCGCGGACTTGGAGCGGGCAGCGACCCCGAGGTCGGTCGTCAAGCCGCCGAGGAACATCTCGACGAAATCCGCGAAGCAATCCGCGGCGCCGACATGGTGTTCATCACCGCGGGCAAGGGAGGCGGCACCGGCACCGGTGCTGCGCCGGTCATCGCCGAGATCGCCAAGTCTGAGGGAGCGCTCACCATCGGTGTCGTCACCCGGCCGTTCGCCTTCGAAGGACGTCGCCGTTCGGTGCAAGCCGAGCAGGGCATCCAGAAGCTGAAGGAGAAGGTCGACACGCTGATCGTCATTCCGAACGATCGCTTGCTCACCGTCGCCGACAACAACACGTCGGTGCTCAACGCCTTCAAGATGGCCGACGAAGTGCTGCTGCAGGGTGTGCAGGGCATCACGACACTGATCACCACGCCGGGCCTGATCAACACGGACTTCGCCGACGTGCGAACCGTGATGACCGACGCCGGCAGTGCGCTGATGGGCATTGGCCAGGGCACCGGCGAAGGCCGTGCGATCACCGCAGCCCGCGCCGCGATCTCGAGTCCGCTCCTTGAAGCCTCAATCGAGAACGCTCGGGGGATTCTGCTGAATATCAGCGGCGGCCCCGATCTTGGTTTGCTCGAAGTCAACGAAGCCGCCGAGATCATTCACGCCGTCGCTCACCAAGATGCCAACATTATCTTCGGTGCCGTGATCGACGACGAGATGGGCGACGACGTGCGTGTTACCGTCATTGCTGCCGGTTTCGATCGTTGGGATGACAGTCCCCGCACCGCCTCTCCCACCTCGTACATCAGCGATTCGGGAGAACCCACCGGCGAAGTGCCGATCGCTGATGTCTTTGCCGATGGCGACGACGATCTCGATCTTGGTGACGACGACTTCGACGTCCCGTCCTTTCTGAAGTAGCCGTGATTGAGCAGCTGCTCCCTGCGGGGCCGCTGTTCCGCGTCCGTGTGCGCTGCAGCGAACGCACCGATGGCAACTTCCATGTCGGCACCCCGGCGGCCGAACTCGGGGCGCGCCGCGTGACATTCGCTCCCGGCGCGTGGACCTGGCTGTGCCAAGTCCACGGCGCCACCGTGGTTGCGGTGGAGAAGCCGGGGGACGGAGCGGGCCTCAACGGCGATGCCTCTGTCACAAACATTCCGGGTGCGGTTCTTGCCGCCCAGACCGCCGACTGCGCGCCGGTTGTGCTGGTCGGCGACGGCGTTCTTGCCGTCGCCCATGCCGGGTGGCGCGGCATCGTCGAAGGTGTGCTTCCCGCCGCCGTTCAGGCGGTGCAAGACCGTTCGGCTGGGCCGGTGCGGGCGCTGCTTGGCCCCGTGATTCGACCAGCGTCCTATGCCTTTAGCGAACGCGATCTTGCCGAGGTGCAGGCCGTAGCCGGCCCCTGCGTGCGTGGAGTCACCCGCGACGGCGAACCCGCCCTCGATATGGCGGCGGCAGTGAAATCAGTTCTCGAAGAAGCGGGAGTGGTCGAGTTGATAGATCTGGGCCTCGACACCGCCGACGCTGCGTTCTATTCGCACCGCACCCGGCACGATCCCGAGCGCCAAGTCACCGTGGCATGGTTGGAGCGAACCGATGATTGATCCCACTGCAGTCGCCGAACGGCTCGTCGTCGTACGAGCAACACTTTCCGCCGCCGCGGCCGGACACGAGCCGCCGCGCATTCTCGCGGTGACAAAAGCCTTTGGTCGCGATGCGGTCGACGCCGCGGTGTCAGCGGGCCTCGCCGATGTGGGGGAGAGCTACGCCCAGGAGTGCATCGAGAAGTTTGTGGATGACGAGACAATGCCGACGGTGCACTTCATCGGGGGCCTACAGCGCAACAAGATCCGCAAGCTCGCGGCAATCATCGATGTCTGGCAAAGTGTCGATCGGCTTGAGCTCGCGGCCGAGATCGCGAAGCGAGCCCCCGGCGCGTCGATCATGGTGCAGGTTGATCTCTCCAACGAACCAACGAAGGGCGGCTGTGCCCCAGCGGCGGTACCCGATCTGGTTCTCCAGGCGCAGGACCTCGGCCTCCAAGTAATTGGCCTTATGGGGATCGCACCACTCGACGTCCCGGAAGCCGCCCGACCGGGATTTTCGCGCCTGCGAAGCATGGTTGACACCCTCGGCCTAGCCGAATGTTCGATGGGGATGAGTAGCGACCTGGAGATCGCAGTGGAGGAAGGGTCCACCATGGTTCGGGTCGGCACTGGCCTGTTTGGCCCGCGACCGATCCGCTCGAAATCCACACCCACTTCCTGATCCGGCCCGCGCATACTTCGTGACCAGGGGGGATGCCCGAAGTGTGGCCCTAAACCGGACTAGCATCTGAGGCGGCAGGAGCATGAACATGTTGAAAAAAGCGCTGATCTATCTCGGGCTCGGGCCCGACGAGGAATACGAGCAATACGACGACTTCGCGCCTGCGGGTGGCAGAGCGGAGGCCGACGACGCTCGTCCGGTTGTGCGGGCAGTGGCAGAACCGCCGCCGCGTCCGAAGAGTTCCACTGTCCGGCCGGTTCCCGCGACGCAATCAAACGTGCGGGTCGTACCCGCCGGAGAGCCGGCCGAGCCGGCTCTAGCCCCGTCACGCACCGGGTCTGCCCGTCCCGCTCCCGCTCGGCCAAGCGAAACGTCCTCAGCGATTCGCATCGTCGAAAGCGCCCCAACCAAACCGCACGCGGTCACGCCCACCTCGTTCAACGAGGCACAATCAATCGGCGATCGTTTCAAGGTCGGCCAACCCGTCATCGTGAATCTGCAGGGTGTCGAGCGCGATCTTCGTCGCCGACTTGTCGACTTCGCCAGCGGACTCTGTTATGCGCTGGGTGGCAAGATGGACCGGGTCGCCGACCAGGTGTACCTGCTCATTCCGGCCGACGTGGAGGTCTCGCCAGACGAGACCCGTCGAGCACTCGATTAGGGAACGTTATGGACCCCATCGGCGTGTTGTGCACGCTCATCACGCTCTACCTCATCTGCATCTTCCTGCGAATCGTTCTCACCTGGTTCCCGCTCGACCCCGATGGCGGCATGGCCACTGTGGCCGGGCTGTTGTACGTCATCACCGATCCGGTTCTCGGCCCGCTGCGACGAGCCCTCCCGGCGATCAGGCTCGGAAACCTTGCCCTCGACCTCTCGCCGATCATCGTGATCATCGGGTTGGGGATTTTGCAGGGCGTAATCGGCTGTTAGCCCTCCGAGGCTCCCCGATTTGGGCGACGCTGCGGTCTACGATCGCCACATGGATGAACTCTCACCCTTGTTCCAGGAGATCGAGTTTCACGAGCGCTTTCGTGGCTACGACCCCGATGAGGTTGACGCCTACGTCGATCGTGTCGCTCGGGCGGCGGCGGTGCTGCGAGGTCGCGTAGCCGAACTCCAGGAGCGCGCCGAGGCGGCCGAGTCTCGCGGCGGTGCCTCCGGCGGAGTGAGCGAGGCAGAGGAGACCCTCACCCGCACACTTGTGCTCGCCCAACGCACGGCAGATGCGGCGATCGCTGAAGCTCGCGTGGAAGCCGAGCGGACAACCACCGACGCAGCCACAAGCGCGCAGGCGATACTTTCCGCCGCCGAGTCTGAGGCCCAGGTCACCTTGCGTGAAGCGCAGGCCGAGGCATCTTCGGCGCTGCGAGTAGCCGAGGATCGCGCCACCCTGGTGATGGCTGAAGCGGAAACGGATCGTCGGTCGATGGTGGCGAGTGCCGAAGCCGGCGCCGCCGGCGCCGCGCTCGCCGAGCGCGAGCGACTCGCCTCCGAGGTGTCGGAACTTCAGGACTACCGAGCGTTTCTCGCCGACGACATCGAAATTCTCGAGCGCCACCTCACCGAAGAACGCCATCAGCTCACGGCCTCGTTGTCGGCGCTCACCGATTTGCTGGAATCGCCAGATGCCTTCCGTGCCAGTCGGCTCCCGCAGCTGAGCGATGTTGAGATGCCCGAGGAGATGCTTGAGATCGTGGAGACCGCCATTGCGGAGCCCGATGAGGAGATGATCGACCTCGCCGAGCCTGCGGCGACATTCGACGATTCGCCGTCTGCACTGGCTGCCGACTTCGATCCCGCACCACCTGCGGAACCGGTGCTGATTGATCTGGTCCAGGAATCCGCCGGTCCGGAGGAGGCCGATGTCGCCTTCGGCCTCGACCAGGCCATCGCCGCTGAACCCATTCCTGAAGATGAGGTGTCCTGCACCACGTTTGCTGATGTTGTGATCGAGGCCCCGCCGCGTCTAGTTACCGCCGCCGACCTTGAAACCGACACCCTCACCGAGGCCGAGATCTCGGCCGAGGCGACCATGCTCGATGATGGTGGGCCGACCACCGCACAGATTCCGGTCGTCGAGGCCGCGTTGCTTTTCTCCGAGCCGAATCCATCGACAGAGTTGGACGACGACCCGTTCCTTAACCAACTACGCGACGCGATGGACGGAGACGTGGCGTTTGCCGCGGAAGCCGAGGACGAGGCCCTCACTGCCTTCTTCGATCAAGAAGACGACGACGCTGGCCGTTCGTGGTTTGGACGCCGCCGCTGAATCATCGATGGCCGATGCAGCGAGCATCCGCCCGCTTCGCCAGTTCATGCCGTAAACTCTGCGCTTCGAACCGGGGTGATGGTCTCGTTTCGTATGGCAAGGAGTCCGCACAATGGCGACGGCGAAGAAATCAGCGAAGAAATCAGCGAAGCGCGTAGCGACCAAGAAGGCCGCGCCCGCAGCCCAGAAGGCGAAGAAGGCGCCAGCCAAGGCCGCGCCGACCGCGAAAGCGCCGGCTAAGAAGCCGGCGCCGGCCAAGAAGGCCGTAAAGAAGGCGGTCAAGTCGCCGTTCGGCGCGAAGTTTGTCGGTGATATGAAGGACCGCCTCAATGTTGAGCGGGCCAAGTACCTCCACTCGGCCGAGGAATACCAGCTCGAAGCCCAGGCACTGATCGAAGCTCGCGAGCCGGGCGATGTGCAGTTCGACGAAGAATCGGGCGAGGGCGACACGGTCGCGGTCGAACGTGAACGCGGTCTCGCCCTGTCCTCCCAGGCTCGAGCGGCGGTCGAGCAGATCGATGAAGCGCTCGAGCGAATCGCCGCGGGCACCTATGGAGTCTGCGTGTCATCGGGCCTCGCCATTCCGCAGGACCGTCTCCGGGCGATCCCGTGGGCTTCCCAGCGGGTGGAATACAAGGTCGGCGGCCTCGGCCGTCTCTGATTTGTTGATGCTCGGTCTTGTTCCGGGTCGACCAGACAGAGCTGTATGAGCCGCGAACTTTCTGAAGAGATCCCCGCTGCGCTCGCGGGCGAACGAGCGGACCGAGCGGTGGCCACTCTGGCCGACCTGAGCCGGTCGGCGGTCGCCACGATGATCCGCGAGGGCGCTGTACGTCTTAATGGCATCCCCGTGCGCACCGCGTCTACACGCGTCGAAGAGGGCGATCAGCTGGTGGCGCAGCTTCCCGACGTAGTCGACCCGCGCCCGCTCCCCGACCCGTCGATCGAGATCGTGATCCGCCACGAAGACGAGCATGTGCTTGTCATCGAAAAACCGGCGGGCCTCGTGGTCCACCCCGGAGCGGGCAACAGCGAAGGCACGCTTGTCAACGGACTCGTGCATCAGTACCCCGAGTTGGCCGACGTCGGCGAATTGCACCGGCCCGGCATCGTGCATCGCCTCGATCGCGGCACGTCGGGTTTGTTGGTGATTGCTCGCACTGACGTGGCCTACGTCGAACTCGTACGTCAGATGTCGGCCCACGAGCCGGAGCGGATCTACACCGCGCTGAGCTGGGGCCATCCGGAGAGCGAGGCGGGCACGATCGACGCCCCCATCGGGCGATCACCTCGTCATCCAACTCGTATGGACGTGAGCCAGCAGGGGCGGCGTGCGGTCACGCACTATCGCGTCCTCGATCGTTTTTCGACCCCGAAGGAAACGGTCCTGCTCCGTTGCCAGTTGGAGACGGGTCGGACTCACCAGATTCGCGTTCATCTCCGAGCGATCGGCCACCCGGTAGTTGGCGATCGCGACTACAACGGCGGGCGACCGGGTCTCGATCCGGGGCGACCGTTCCTTCACGCCGGAGAGTTACGTTTCGCGCACCCGGTCAGCGGGGAATCAATCGGTGTCACCGCGCCGCTTCCCGCCGACCTCGTGGCGTGTCTGGCGGAGTGCGAATAGCGCTCAGGTCTCGTCGAGCGCGGGCCACGGACTACGGCCGCCGGCCATCTCCGCGATATCGGCGAGCGTAAACGAGTCGAGAAATGTTCGCATGTGGGTGCCCGCGGCGCCCCAGATGCTCAGCAGAACACATTGGCCTTCGTGGTCACACGCGCCGTCGGTGTGGGGCTCGCCGAAATCGCCAGCAGTGATTGGGCCATCGACCGCGCGAACGATTTCCGAGAGTCGGATCGTGGCGGGTTCTCGCGCCAAGACATAGCCGCCGCCGACGCCCCGCTTGGAGCGCACCAGCCCGGCACCCTTGAGCGCGAGCAGGATCTGCTCGAGGTAGGGCTGAGGAAGTCCGGTTCGTTCCGCGATCTCGCGGACCGACGTGGGTGCGGCTTCGGGGTGGAGCGAGAGCGACAACAACGCCCGGGCCGCATAGTCACCTCTAGTTGAGACACGCATCGAGGGGAGCCTAGATCGTTCATCGCAGATTCGACGGACGCTGGGGTCGCGGATCGCTCGCGAATCGGCGAGACTGCCTCTATGTGGATGGCCCGTGACTGATCAACCCCTTCTCCCTGCCTATGGCGCGGGGTGTGTGACTGAACTCATTCCCGCACTGCTGGGCGACCTCCCGGCCGAGGCCGCGGTTGGCGGGATGATCGGGCCGGAAGTGCTCGACGCCCCGGCGGTTGTGGTCCTGGTGCTGGATGGCCTCGGATGGAACCAGCTCGATGCGCGACGATCGGTGGCCCCGACGCTCGCGTCGATGGCGGGTGGACCCGTCACCACGGTTGCGCCGTCCACGACTGCCACCGCGTTGACCTCGATCTCGACCGGGGCCACCCCGGGGGAACACGGCGTCGTCGGTTATCGCATTGATGTCGAAGGCGAGGTGCTTAACGCGTTGCGCTGGACCACCGGCCGCGGCGATGCCCGCCAGCGGATTATCCCGGGCGATTTCCAACCCGAGTTGGCGTTTCTCGGTCAGAGACCGGTGGTCATCACTGCGGCCGGTTTCGAAGGCACCGGTTTCACGATGGCTCATCTCGCTGATGTTCGACATCAGGGGTGGCACACGTTGCCCGGACTCGCAGTAAACATTCGCCAAGCCGTCGCCTCCGGTGAGCCGTTCGTCTACGCGTACTACGACGGCATCGACAAAACCGCACACGTCCACGGATTCGCCGAGCACTACGACGCCGAGCTAGCCGCATGTGACCGACTCGTGTCGGATTTGATGATGGCGCTGCCCCGCGGCACCGCCATCGTTGTGACGGCCGATCACGGCCTGGTCGACTGCCTTGGTCACGGCGTTGCCCTGGACCCATCGCTGCAGCGCCACATCGACCGGCAATCGGGCGAGGCGCGCTTCCGATGGCTGCATGCCGAACCCGGCCACCAGCGGGACCTGGCCGACGAGGTGCGAAGCGCTCACGGCGACACTGCGTGGGTGAAGACCGTCGACGAGATCATCGACGAGCGCTGGTTCGGGCCAATCGTCACTGCGGCAGCCCGTTCTCGTCTCGGCGACGTGGCCGTCGTCGCGAAAGAGCAGTTCTATTTCTTCGATCCTGCCGATGCCCCGCGCACCGAACTGGTGGGACGACATGGTTCACTCACCCCCGACGAAATGCTCGTCCCAATGTTGAGCTTCACGAGTTGAGGAGTTACTCACATGTCTGAGCAAGCTGACCCACCTGAGCTGCTTGAGCGGCCTGAAGTGCTGGCCCCCGACGCCGACGCCGACGCCGACGCCGACGCCGACGTCGTCGAGGTCGATGAGACGATCGATCACCCCGCCAAGGTGATGCGGATCGGCACGATGATGAAGCAGCTCCTCGAAGAAGTTCGCAGCGCGACTCTCGATGAGGCCAGCCGCGATCGGCTTCGAGAGATTTACGACACGTCGATCACCGAAGTGGGCTCGGCGCTTTCCCCTGACCTGCGGGATGAGCTTGGCCGTCTTGCGCTTCCCTTCGCCGATGGGGCGACGCCGTCAGGCGCGGAACTGCAGATCGCGCAGGCACAGCTTGTTGGGTGGCTCGAAGGTCTGGTGCAAGGCATGCAGGCCATGTTGTTCGCCCAGCAGATGACCGCCCAGCACCAGCTACAGAGCATGCGGGGAGAGCTTGGCCCGGCGGGTGCGAGCGAGCCGCCGAGGACTGACGACAGACGGCCCGGCACCTACCTCTAGACGAGGTCCAAAAGAGGGGCTGGCGCGCTTCACCGAGGGGCGGGTATGGTCGAATCACAGTTGTGTGATTTGTCCACACGGTGTCCACAGGTTGGTCCACAAGCACGAAAATACGGGGGAGTCCGTGGGAGATTCGTTCACCCATCTCCACGTCCATACCGAGTACTCGATGCTCGACGGGGCGTCGCGCCTCGATGACGTGATTCATGCGGCGGCGGTGGATGGACAGCCCGCGCTCGGTATCACCGACCACGGCAACATGTACGGCGTTCTCGACTTCTACCGAGGCTGTCGCGATCAGGGCATTAAGCCGATTATTGGCACGGAGATGTATCTCGCCCACGAGGCGAAAGAGGAGCGTCCGAACCGTCGAGGGAAGGCCGACGACTCGGGTGGCGACACCGGCGGCGGCAAGAAGCTCTATTACCACGCCATTCTTTTGGCCGAGACAAATGTCGGCTACAAGAACCTCATCCAGCTTTCGTCGAAGGCATACCTCGAGGGGTTCCACTACAAGCCCCGTGCCGACTGGGAAATGCTCGACAAATACCACGAAGGTCTGATCATCACTTCGGGCTGCCTCGGTGGTCATGTCCTGCAGAGTTTGATGCAGGGCCAGGAACAGGTTGCCCTCGAGCAGGCGGCGCGCTTTCAGGACATCTTTGGTCGCGACAACTTCTTCATCGAGATCCAAGACCACGGCATTCCCGAGCAACGCCAAACCAACCCGATGCTGCTCGACATCGCGAAGAAGATTCAGGCGCCGGTCCTCGCGACCAACGACAGCCATTACACCCATCAGCACGACGCCGCCGCCCACGATGCGCTGCTCTGTGTGCAGACCGGTTCGTTGCTCAGCGATACCGATCGTTTGAAGTTCCACGGCGATCAGCACTATCTGAAGACCGCAGGAGAGATGAGGCGCCTCTTCTCTGAGGTGCCGTCGGCCTGCGATAACTCGCTATGGATCGCGGAGCGAGCCGACGTCACAATCGAATTCGGCCAGCCCCAGTTGCCGGAGTTCCCGCTGCCGGAGGGATTCGCCACTGACACCGAATACCTGCGTCACCTCACCTACGAGGGCGCCAAGAAGCGCTGGGGTGACCACCTCAACACCGATGTCACCGAACGGCTCGACTATGAGCTCAGTGTCATCGACAACATGGGGTTCTCCGCGTACTTCCTCATCACCTGGGATCTCATCAAGTTTGCGCGCGATCGCGACATTCGGGTCGGTCCTGGTCGCGGTTCTGCCGCAGGCTGCGCGGTGGCGTACACGCTCTGGATCACCGATCTTGATCCGATCAAATACGACCTGCTGTTCGAGCGTTTCCTCAATCCGTCTCGGGTGTCGATGCCCGATATTGATATGGACTTCGACACCCGCTATCGAGACAACATGATCCGTTACGCGGCGGAGAAGTACGGGCGAGACAACGTCGCTCAGATTGTCACGTTCAGCCAGATCAAGGCCCGTGCTGCGGTGCGCGACGCCGCTCGCGTTCTCGGCTACCCCTACGCCGTTGGCGACAAGGTGGCCAAGGCAATGCCTCCGCTCATCATGGGCCGCGACACGCCGCTCAAGTACTGCTTCGAAGAACATCCGAAGTACATCGACGGCTACAAGGCGGCCGGCGAGCTGCGCGACATGGTGAGCAGCGACGCCGACATCAACCGTGTGGTGGAAGTCGCGAAGGGGCTCGAGGGTCTTCGTCGCCAAGACGGTATTCACGCCGCGGCCGTGGTGATTACCAACGAGCCGCTCACCGAGTATCTACCGATCCAGCGCAAGCCGGAAGCGGGTAAGAGCATCGAGGAAGCGCCGGTCGTCACCCAGTACGAGATGCACGGTGTCGAAGACCTCGGCCTCTTGAAGATGGACTTCCTGGGCCTGCGCAACCTCGACGTCATCTCTGACTGTTTGGCGTTGGTCAAAGAAACGCAAGACATCGATGTCGACATTGACAATGTAGAGCTCGATGACGTGCCCACCTACGAGCTCTTGCGTAGGGGCGACACGATCGGGGTGTTCCAACTCGAGTCCAGCCCGATGCGGGCGCTGATTCGTTCGCTTGCACCCGACTCGTTCCAAGACGTTGCCGCGCTGGTTGCCCTCTATCGGCCGGGCCCGATGGCGGCCAACATGCACAACGACTACGCCGATCGGAAGAACGGTCGGAAGCCGGTCGAGTTCATCCATCCCGACGCGGAGGAACTCCTCGGCGACACCTACGGGCTGATGATCTATCAAGAGAGTGTCATGCGAATGGCGCAAAAGTTCGCGGGTTACTCGCTGGCTGAAGCAGACTCCTTGCGCAAGG
This sequence comes from Candidatus Aldehydirespiratoraceae bacterium, assembly GCA_047639555.1. Lineage (GTDB taxonomy): Bacteria > Actinomycetota > Acidimicrobiia > Acidimicrobiales > Aldehydirespiratoraceae > JAJRXC01. The sequence goes on along the minus strand of JBLIOE010000002.1, from coordinate 191,968 downwards.
CAATGGGTAAGAAAATTCGCGAGGCGATGGAGCAGGAGCGACAGAAGTTCACCGACGGTGTGGTGGCCAACGGCTACGAGAACGCGCTCGCCGTTGAGATGTTCGACATCATCGCCCAATTTGCGGATTACGCCTTCAACAAGTCGCACTCCTACGGCTACGGCTACGTGGCGTATCAAATCGCTTACCTGAAGGCGAACTATCCAGTCGAGTACCTGTCAGCCCTGCTCACGAGCGTCAAGACCAAGCTTGAGTCCGCGGCCGTCTACCTCAACGAATGCCGGATCATGGGCATTGAGGTTGAGGTGCCCGATATCAATCGATCGGAATCCGACTTCACGCCGGTGCCGAACCTGAACCCACAACCAGACGAGAACGGAAAAACGAACGACTCGCCCGGCAACATCGTTTTTGGTCTCTCGGCAATCCGAAATGTCGGCGTGGGTTTCGTCGAGAAGGTGCTGGCCGAGCGTGACGCGAACGGCCCGTTCGAGTCGTTCGTCAACTTTGTCGAACGAGTCGAACTCGAAGCGCTCAACAAGCGAACCATCGAGTCGCTGATCAAGGGTGGAGCGTTCGACTCGCTCGGGCATCCGCGCAAGGGACTCCTGCAGGTTCACGAGCAGATCATCGACCTCACCGTGCAGCGCCGTAAGGAGCACGACATGGGTGTGATGTCGCTGTTCGGCGAGCTTGACGAGGGTCCAACGTTCGATGAGCGACCGGCCGTGCTTGATATCGAGTTCGAGAAGATGCCGAAGCTCGCGCATGAAAAGGAAATGCTCGGCCTCTACATCTCCGATCACCCGCTTCTCGGCTTCCAACACCAGGTCAGACGTAAGGCCGACTGCTCCGTGGCCGAGCTCGCCGACTCCGAAGACGGCGCAATCCGCAAGGTCGGTGGGGTCATCACCAACCTTCAGCGGAAATGGACCCGCAAAGGTGATCTCATGGCGGTCTTCGACCTCGAAGACCTTGAAGGATCTGTCGAGGTCATGGTGTTTCCGCGCACGATGCAAGAGCACGGCCCGAAGCTCGTCGACGACACGATCGTCTTGGTGCGAGGCCGCACCGAAAACGGCGACGACCTACCGAAGCTCTTCGCCCAAGACATCGAGGTGCTCGAGGACCTGAGCGACAACCAGCCGGTGCGCGTGAAACTCGATTCAATTTCCGAAGACGAGTCGAAGATCAGTGAGCTGAAGTCGATCCTCTCCGCGCACCCCGGAGACTCGCCGGTCGAGCTGCATCTGAGCGACCGTCGGGTGATTCGATTGCCCGACGAATTCGCGGTAAACAACGCAAACGGGGTGGTAGCGGAGCTCCGCGTGCTCCTCGGGCCCGACTCGATTGTTGTCTGATCCCGCGCTATCACAGGGTTTCACCGTCTGACGCGACAGGTTCACGGCCCGTGAGGTTGCGAATCCGGCTTCAACCCTGAAAACTGTGTGAGTCCGATCGAGCGATCGGAAGCAGATTTAGTGGGGGCTGGCAGCCAATGGCGATCGAAGTCGAAACGAAAGATTGCACGGCGGTCAGCGATGCCGAGATGGCAGAGATGGCCGATCTTTGCGCAGAGTCAACCAACGCCTTTGAGGTGGGGATGCTCTCCAAGCAGTGCGAGGCGTGGGTCCTCGTGACTGTCGCCAGCGAAGCCGGCAAGATCCGTGGCTTCTCGTTCTGCACGCTCGAGCGCATCGGCGGCACGCCGAGCCTCTTGATCGGTGCGGGCCACGTCTGCCACAACACCAAGCGCGACACCGTGCTGCGCGCCATCATGACCGATCAGCTGCGGCGCTCCGTCCTGGCGTTCCCCGACGAAGATGTCCTCGTCGGGTCCCAGATGACCGATCCGGGCGCATTCGAGGCGTACAAGTCGCTCGACGACATCGTTCCCCGCCCCGATCACAAGGCCTCGGGCGAAGAACGGGCGTGGGGTCGTCGCCTCGTCAAGCGCTTCGGTATCGATGCCACTAGCTACGAAGACCGTGCGTTTATCGTCCGCGGCGACGGCAGCCAGCCGGTCGTGCTTGATCACTCGAGCGCGAAGCCCGAGAAGATCTCGGCCGACGTCACTGCCCAGTTCGCCGATCTCGATCTCGCCGCCGGCGACACCCTGATCGCGTTTGGTTGGGCAATGGCCGAGGACCTCGAGAAGCTCCTCTGAGCAGTCCCTCGTTTGAGGAGGTCGTTCGCCGTCGGCGGATGACCCGAGCCTTTCTCGACACACCGATTGATCCTGCCGCGCTCGACCGCATGCTCGATCGCGCTCGTCGTGCTCCGTCGGCGGGGAACACTGGCGCAATCGAATTTCTGGTTCTCGAAGGACCAACCCAGACGGCCACCTACTGGGACACCACGTTGCCGGCCGACAAGCGACCGAGCTTTCCGTGGCCGCAGCTACTCGATGCGCCCGTGCTCATCATCCCCTGGGTGAACCCGGCGGCCTACGCCGAGCGCTACCGCGAGAATGATAAGGCTCATACCGGCCTTGGCGCGGGCGTCGAGGCCTGGCCCGTGCCGTACTGGTTCGTCGACGGCGGCGCGGTCGTAATGAGTCTTCTCCTGGGCGCGGAAGCCGCCGGGCTCGGTGCGCTGCTCTTCGGGGTGTTCGATCATGAAGATGCCGTACGTGAGCGGTTTGGTGTGCCCGCTGGCCGTCGAGCCGTTGGCGCCGTCGCGATTGGTGAGGCGGCCCCGGATCGACCGTCCGCCTCGGCCGGCCGTTCTCGGCCACCGTTATCTGAGGTTTTGCACCGCGGTAGTTGGTAGCAGGCCGCGCTCGTTTGGTGTGATGGGGGTAAGCGCCGTTACCCTGCGTCACGTTCTACTCGATCCAATCCGGAGGCATCGATGGCCGCAAAGAAGGCCGCAGCGCAAAAGCGCAGCACGAAGAAGCCAGCCAAGAAGGCCCCAGCCAAGCGGGCCGTCAAGAAGGCCGCCGTTAAGAAGGCCGCACCCCAGGTGCCGCTTGTCGACTACCTCCGGCTGGGAACCCGTCCCTACCTCTCTGCCAATGAGTGCACGAAGTGTGGTGCTCGGTTCTTTGACCGCCGTAACGCCTGTGCCAGTTGTGGCAAGCGCGAGTTCAAGAAGGCTCGTGTGAAGAACGGTGCCCGCCTCAAGGCGTTCACGATCGTGCATCGTGCGGCCCCGGGTATCCCGGCGCCCTACGTCTCGGCGATTGTGGAGACCGACGATGGCACCACCGTGCGGTCCAATCTGGTGAACTGTGAACCCACACCCCAGACCGTAAACCTGGGCATGAAGTTGAAGCTCACGACTTATCCGATCGGCAAGGACGACGAGGGCACTGAAGCCATCGCGTTCGGCTACGAACCCGTCTAATGGCGCAGAAAGGCACCTGACTATGGCTACGAAGAAGGCTCCAACGAAGAAGGCTCCCGCCAAGAAGAAGTCGGCGGCGTCGAAGATCGAAGACGACAGCGTTTGGCTGATCGGCACCGACATGACGGCGTTCGGGCGTTACCCCGATAAGGACTCCGTCGACCTGGCGTCGTCCGTGTCGCTCAACGCGCTCGACGACGGCGATGTCACCATCCACGATATGGACGTGCTCGCGGCCGGCAGCCTGTTTCAGGCGGCCACCGGCATGGGCCAGCGCATCCAGAAGCAGATCGGCCAAACCGGCATTCCCGTGTTTAATGTCACCAACGCGTGCGCCACTGGCGCCACGGCGTTGCGCACCGTCTACCTCTCGATCAAGGCCGGTGAGGCCGATATGGGTCTCGCCGTGGGCGTCGAGCAGATGGGCAAGATGGGCATGCTCACCGGCGGCACGAAGAAGGAAAAATCCGTCTATGAACCCGACGGTCGCTTCGGCGCCGTTACCGGTGTCGATGGCTACCTCGGTACCGAAGGAATGCCGGGCGTGTTCGCTCAGGCCGGTATGGAGTACGCCAACGAGCACGACGGTGTTGGCTTTGAGCAGTTCGCCAAGGTGGCCTACAAGAACCACCTGCACTCCACGCTGAACCCCCTTGCGCAGTACCGCAAGGAGTTCTCGATGGAAGAAATTATGGGTGCGCCGCAGATGAGCTATCCCAACACGTTGTTGATGTGCTGTCCCACGGGCGACGGTGCCGCCGCGGCGGTGCTCGTGTCTGGTTCGCGGCTGAAGAGCATGTCGAAGAAGGTACAGAAGCGAGCCGTGAAGATCTCGGCTTCGATCCTGACCTCGGATCCGTACACCGAGTCCGCTCAGGTGCAGCCCGACGTCAACACGCTCACCCGCAACGCGGCGAACCAGGCGTACGAGAAGTCGGGTGTCGATCCCAAGGATCTCGACCTCGTCGAACTTCACGACTGTTTCGCTACGGCCGAACTCATCCACTACGACAACCTCGGACTCTGCGAGCGCGGTGGCGCGGGAGATTTCATCGACTCTGGCGCACCGTTCCGCGATGGTTCCACCCCAGTCAACGTGTCCGGCGGTCTGATCTCGAAGGGTCACCCGATCGGTGCCACTGGTGTTGCCAACGTGTTCGAGGTTGCCACTCACCTTCGCGGTGAAGCCGGCGATCGCCAGATCAAGGGTGCCAAGGTTGGTCTTGCTCATGTGATCGGGCTTGGCTCGGCCTGCGGCATCCACGTGATGGAGAAGTCGGGCCTCTAAGCCTCGCTTCGTGAATTCGCACGAGCGGGCACGATCACCCTCCACACCGGAGTGGGATCGTGCCCGTCGCGCGTACCAGCGGCTGATCGACGGTCATGATCCGGCGGCGTTCTTGGTTGACCCCGACGAGGCGCACGATCTTCGCCCGTCAGTCACCGTTCCCGCTCTTGCCGCGGAGGCCACTCTGGTGGCGGGGCCTCGTGATCTCCAGGAACTTCGAGCGGTTGTCCAACGGTCACTCGGTGTTGGTACGTGGCCGGCCGCGTCTCTTATTCCGGGCGCCGAGCTCGTTTCGACCGAGATCTTGATCGAACGTCCGACCGCACTCTTGGGGCTGCTCCTGGCGATGGAGGGACTCATTGAAGACCGGAGTCCGTGGCGAACCTGGCGCAGCTTTGTCGACACGTTGGCGGCGGCGGTGGCGGATATCGAGTCGGTCACGGTCGAGACACAGATTCTTCGCCCCTAGGCGTAGCCTTTCGGCCGGAGTTGGGGCCTATGGACATGTCGACAGTGCTGATCAATACCGCGTACGCGGTCTACGTGGGGTCGACGTTCTTTCGCGACATCTTCCGACTCCGGCTGATGTTGGTCGTGGCAAGTGTGGTGTTCCTCTTTTGGGGAATCGTCGATGACAATCTGAGCGTGATTCTTTGGAATTTCGCGTTCGGTTCGGTGAGCGCCTTCCAGCTGCTCCGGCTTGTACACATCCGTCGGTCGGTGAAGCTCACCGAGTTGGAGAGCACTATCCGGGCCGAGCGGTTCGCTTCAATGAGCGAGCGTGACTTCTTGCTGTTCGGGGAGATGGGCGCCCGCGGCTCGGCAACCGACAGTGTGCTGATCGAGCACGGTGAATCTCATGGTCGGTTACTGCTTGTTACTGCGGGCGAGGTGGAGGTGCAGCGTCTCAATCGTGTTGCTACGAGCGGCGCGGGGGATTCTCTCGGCGAGATGAGTCTGCTCAGCGATCTCCCGGCGGGCGCCACGGTCACGGCGAAAGGGTTGGTCGATTACCGCGAGTGGACCCACGAACGGATCGCGGGCTCGGCGCGAGCGGAGCCTTCACTGTCGGCCGCGTTCCGAGCGGCGCTCGCCGCTGATCTGTCTCGGAAGCTGGCCGACGCCGATCGTTAGTGCACCTCGGTCGGAGGTCGCGATTTCCACAGGGGCCGATGCGCGCGTGGGCCGCAGCGCGCGTCTAAGTTCGCCGGAGTGACGCTACGGATCGACGTGACCGCCACCGAGGACCCTCAAGGAGCCCGGATAGTCGGCGCGGCGCCGTTGGTTGGTGTCGCTGGACTGACCGGCTGCCGGGTCTCTCGGGTCTACCACCTGGCCGGCGACATCGATGACGCGGCGATCGCCCGGCTTTGTGCCGAAGTGCTCGTTGACCCGGTCGTCGATGTGGCTTCCACCGGAGCGGTGCCGCGGCCGGCAGGTCGAGCGGTCGAGGTCGCGCCAATGGCGGGAGTTACCGATGCCGACGCTCGCGAACTCGAACGAGCCGCGGTGCAGCTCGGGCTCCCGACGATCCAAGTGTCCACCGCTCGACGCTTCGACCTGATTGGTGATCTAGACGACATCGACGTTGCGGTAATCACGCGACGGCTTTTGGCCAACGACACGATCGAGCGATCGGGCGAGGGTGAGCTCACGCCAATCTTCGCCGGCGAGGCGTCGGTCGATGTCCGAGTCGACGAGGTGATCCTCGAGGGCTTGTCCGACGACGAACTGCTCGCGATGAGTCGCGACCGGGTGTTGTCGCTCGATATCAACGAGATGCGCGAGATCCAAGCCCATTTCGCGGCCGAGGGGCGTCCGCCCAAGGACGCCGAGCTCGAAACGCTGGCCCAGACATGGTCCGAGCACTGCGTTCACAAGACCTTCCGCGCCCAGATCGAACTTACCCACACCGATGCCGCGGGCACCACCACCGTTCGCGACTACGACGGTCTACTCCCGGCCCTGCGGGAGGTCACCGAGGAACTGAATCCGTGGTGGCTTCGTAGCGCCTTCGTCGACGACGCCGGGATCATTGCCTTCGATGACCAGCTTGACCTGGCGTTTAAGGTCGAGACTCACAATCACCCGTCGGCCCTCGAACCCTTTGGAGGTGCCAACACTGGCGTGGGGGGTGTTGTGCGCGACATCCTCGGCGTGTCGGCCCGGCCAATTGCCTGCACCGACGTGCTCTGTTTCGGTCCGAGCGACATGGACGATGCCGATGTGCCAACCGGCGTGCTGCATCCGCGCCGAATTCGTGACGGCGTCGTGGCTGGTATCGGTGACTATGGCAACAAGCTGGGTTTGCCCACCGTGAACGGTGCGGTGATCTATCACGAGGGTTATGTCGGGAATCCGCTCGTCTATTGCGGCGCAATTGGTCTGCTCCCACACGGTTCGCACCCCACCCAGGCCCACATCGGCGATCGGGTGATCTCGATCGGCGGCCGCGTCGGCCGCGATGGCATCCACGGCGCAACGTTCTCGTCGGCGGGAATGGACGCCTCCACCGTGGACTCGGTCGGTTCCGCAGTCCAGATCGGCGATCCGATCACGGAAAAGGGTTGCATCGAGGTCATCGAACGAGCCCGTGATGCGCAGCTCTACACCGCGATCACGGATTGTGGTGCGGGCGGCTTCTCCAGCGCCGTTGGGGAGATGGGCGAAGAGCTCGGCGTGGCGATTGATCTCGCGTCGGTCCCGCTCAAGTATCCCGGCCTTCAGCCGTGGGAGATCTGGATCTCTGAGGCCCAAGAACGGATCGTCGTAGCGGTGCCGCCCGAGAAGCTCGCGGCCCTGCAGACGCTGTGCGATGACTGGGATGTCGAGCTCACCAACCTGGGCACCTTCACCGGCGACCAGCGTTTGCTTGTCACCCATGGCGACGTGACGGCGGTCGACATGCCGATGGCGTTCCTCCACGACGGCCTTCCCCGACGGAAGATGGCAGGAGCCTGGACCGACTCGCCTCCCGTTGCCGTCGCCGTCCCCGATATTGACGCCGCTCTGGTGCTGCGGATGTTGTCTCACCCTGATGTTGCGTCGAAAGAAGACATCGTCCGCCGCTACGACCATGAGGTCCGCGGCGGCACGGTGGTCCGCCCCTTCGTCGGACCCGAGGCCGATGGCCCGGCGGATGCAGCCGTTCTCAAGCCGTTGGGCACACAGCACAACACGGTTGCGGTGGTGGTGAGCAACGGGATCTGCCCGCGCGTGGGCCTCCATGACCCCTGGGCGATGGCGCTCCTCGCAATGGATGAAGCGGTGCGCAACCTCGTTGCCGTAGGCGGCGACCCGGATCGTGTGGCCGTGCTCGACAATTTCTGCTGGGGTGACCCGACGAAACCGGATCGGCTCGGTGGCCTCACCCGAGCTGTCCAGGGTTGTACCGACGGCGCTCGTCGCTATCGGATGCCTTTCATCTCGGGCAAGGACAGCCTGTTCAACGAGTTCGACGGCACCGCCATCCCGGGCACATTGTTGATCTCTGCCATCGGCCTCGTTCCCGATTTCCACCGAGCGATCAACAGTGCGGGCATGGCGCCGGGCGATGATCTCTGGCTGGTCGGTGAGGGGCAAGAAGCGCTCGGGGGTTCGCTCGTCGACGTCGTGCTCGGGTTGGGTGCTACTGCCGTGCCCGCACCGCTCGACGATCCTCTGCCTCGTTATCAAGCCGTTCACGCCGCGATCGCGGGCGGACTGATTACCGCGGCCCATGACTGCAGCGATGGGGGAGTGGTGTTGGCGATTGCCGAGATGGCGCTGGCGGCCCGAGCTGGAGTGTTTGTCACCGTGCCCAGTGACAGGCTCGACCCGCTCTCGGCCTTGACCAACGAGGCGCCCGGTCGGTTGGTGTTGTCGGCCTCGCGGGCCGATCGCGACGCCGTCGGTGAGGCCCTGGGCGTATTTGGTCGCCGGATTGGCGAAGTGACGGCTGAGGATCGCATCGTCGTTCGGGTCTCGGATGCGAAGCCGGATGCCGAGGGGCTCGATCAAGCCAGTCACCCGATCGTGGAGTGTTCGATCGCCGATGCGGTCGAGGCATTCACGGGGGGTGCACGATGAGTCGCCCGCCAATTCTTATTCCGCACGCGTCAGGCACGAATCGTGACGGCGAGGCGGCACAGGCGATTGAGCTGGCGGGCGGCGATCCCCGGATTGTCCACGTCAACCAGTTGCGCGAGGGCACCGTACGGATCGGCGACCATGCGGCGATTCTTCTCCCGGGCGGCTTCTCCTACGGCGACGCGCTCGGTGCCGGTGGCCGGTTGGCCCTCGAGCTACGTACCTGGTTCGCCGATGAGCTGACTGAGGCGGCCGGCAACGGCACCCCGATGATTGGCATCTGCAACGGGTTTCAGGTGCTGGTGAAGGCCGGACTCCTGCCCGGGCCCATGGGTTCCCCGCGCCAGGTCACGCTTACCGAGAACGCCCGCGGCACCTTCGAATGTCGCTGGGTCACCCTCCGGGTCGAACCCCGCGTGCGGAGCTCCTGGCTGCAGACGGTGGGCGACACCCTTATCCGTTGTCCGATCGCTCATGGCGAAGGGCGGGTTGCGGTCACGGATATGTCGGTCACCGCCGGGCTCGAAGCGAGCGGGCAAGTCGCGTTTCGCTACCAGGCCAGCGGTCCGACGCCCCTTCCGGCAGTATCGGTGCCCGCCGGTGGCGTGTACCCCGCGAACCCGAACGGGAGTGAAGCCGATATCGCCGGCTTGTGCGATGCGTCCGGCAACATCGTCGGTTTGATGCCACATCCCGAGGATCACGTCCTTGCCTGGCAGCGACCGTCGGGGCCCGACGAAGGCTCCGGACTGCCCCTGTTCGAAGCGTTCGTGCAGGCGGCCCGATGATGCTGGATCTGGGCCCGGCCAGGCGCGACCCGTTCGACGGCATCGAGCCCGCCTCGGTCGAGGATCTTGGCCCGGTCATTCGCGGCAAGGTGCGCGACATTGTCGATCTCGGCGACACCCTCGCCCTGATCGCCACTGATCGGATCTCGGCGTTCGACCGGGTGCTCGGCACCGTGCCGTACCGTGGTCAAGTGCTCAACCAGCTCGCAGCTTGGTGGTTCGAACGTATTGCCGATCTAGTTCCGTCGCACGTCGTTTCCGTGCCCGATCCCAATGTCACAATCGGACGGAAGTGCCGCACCCTTCCCGTTGAGGTGGTGGTGCGGGGCCAACTTTCGGGTTCAACCTCGACATCGTTGTGGACCGAGTACGCGGCGGGGGAGCGAGAGATCTACGGATTGTCCTTCCCCGACGGCATGGTCAAAAATGATCCGTTGCCCAGCGCAATCATCACGCCCACCACAAAGGCCGAGCAGGGCGGCCACGACGAACCCATCACTGAGGCGGAGATCGTGTCGTCCGGGCTGGTCGATGCGGCACTCTGGGACGAGGTGCGCACTACGGCGCTGGCGGTCTTCGAACGCGGCCGTACCCTGGCCGCGGCGGCCGGGCTTGTTCTGGTCGACACCAAGTACGAGTTCGGACTCGATGACAACGACCAGCTGACCATCATCGACGAGGTCCACACTCCCGATAGTTCACGCTTTTGGCGGGCAGCCACTGTCGACGAACGGCGCCGTGCGGGAAACGAACCAGAAAACCTCGACAAAGAGGTGGTCCGGCTGGTCTACGCCGAGCGGGGCTATCGCGGAGAGGGCGACCCGCCCCCGCTCGACGCTGAGCTCGCCGACGTCGCTGCGAGGGTCTACCAGCAGACCTATGCCGCTCTCACACAGACTGAATTCGTGCCCGGCAAGTATCCGGCGGCGCCGCGAGTCGTCGAAGCACTTCACGCGGTGAGCGGATGAGCGCCCAATTTCGAGAAATCAGGGCCGGAATCCATCCCACGCAGGCGCGTCTTGGCGCGCGAGGATGCAGACTGGTCGGGGATTTCGGAAGGAAGACCACGTGAATGACGACCCGCTCGTCGGCGTGATCATGGGCAGCGACTCCGACTGGGAGACGATGCGCGCCACGGCAGACACCCTTCGCGACTTCGGTGTGTCGTTCGAAGCCCGAGTCGTATCGGCCCATCGCACCCCCGATCTCATGGTCGAATACGCGGAGGCGGCCGAGATCCGCGGCCTCCAGGTGGTGATCGCGGGAGCGGGCGGAGCGGCCCACCTGCCGGGAATGGTGGCCGGCCATACGATCGTTCCAGTGATCGGCGTGCCGATTCAGAGTCGGGCCCTCAACGGGATGGACTCCCTCCTCTCCATTGCCCAGATGCCGGCCGGGGTGCCGGTCGCGACAATGGCGATTGGTGCTGCTGGCGCAACCAACGCGGCCCTTTTGGCGGTATCTATGTTGGCCCGACATGACGAGGCGCTCGCGGCCGCGCTCCACGCCTTTCGGTCACAACGAAATGCCCAGGTTCGTTCGATCGAGCTGGATTACTGACCGTGACTGGTCCACTGCTCCCCGGTGCAACCATTGGAGTGGTGGGCGGTGGCCAACTCGGCCGCATGCTGGCGCAGGTCGCCCATCAGCACGGCTATCGGGTGGCGGTGCTCACGGGCGGAGCGAAAGACACACCCGCCGGTGGTGTGAGCGAGATCGAGATCACGACTGCGTTTGATGACGAGACGGGCATCCAGCGGCTTATCGCCGAGGCCGACGTGATCACATGGGAGTTCGAAAACGTCGATCCGCAGCTTGCCGAGCGCGCTCGGGAAGCGGGCGTGCCCGTCCGTCCTTCCGGCGACATCATCGCCATCGCCCAGGATCGCCAGCGCGAGAAAGTGGCACTCGAACAGGCCGGCGTGCGAGTGGCGCCATGGCGGCCGGCCGACACACTCGAAAGTCTGCACGCGGCCGTCACCACCCTCGGCCTGCCGGTGATCGCGAAGGCGGCTCGCTTCGGCTACGACGGCAAAGGCCAGATGCGAATCGACGAAGTCGGCGAGATCGATGCGGCCTGGGCCGCGCTCGAGGGACAACGGCTCGTCGTGGAATCAGTGGTCCCGTTTGATCGTGAGCTGTCGGTCATCGTCGTGCGGGGCGCGGATGGTTCGATCAGCGATCACGGCGTCATGGAAAATGACCACGTTCACCACATCCTCGACACCACCGTCGTCCCGGCATCGATTCCCGATGATCGAGCGGCGGCGGCCCGCGACATGGCCCATAGGATCGCGGTCGGGTGGGACCTCGTTGGTGTGCTCTGTGTCGAGATCTTCGATTCCGCCGACGGACTTCTCGTCAACGAGGTTGCGCCCCGGCCTCACAACTCCGGCCACTGCACGATTGAAGCCGCGCCGGCGAGCCAGTTCGAACAACAGCTCCGCGCCGTTGCCGGCCTGCCGCTCGGCGACGGCACTTGTCGCCCGGCGGCGATGGTGCAACTTCTCGGCGATCTCTGGGCCGACGGCGAACCGAACTGGCCTGCGGTCCTCGACAACGACTCGATTCATCTCCATCTCTACGGCAAGGCCGACGCGCGGCCGGGTCGAAAGATGGGACACCTGACCTGTGTGGGCGACAGCCCTTCACAGGCACTACAACATGCAGTCGACGCTCGCGTTGCACTGTCCGGACGGTGATACCTGTGTTTCCCAATGGTGATGATCTACACGAGGAGTGTGGCGTCGTTGGCGTCTATGCCCCTGGCCAAGATGCAGCGAGGCTGACCTTCTTCGCGATGTACACGCTGCAGCATCGCGGTCAGGAGGCGGCGGGAATCGCCACTTCCGATAGCGGTGTCGCCCACGTTCACAAGGGCCAGGGTTTGGTCGCCAGTGTGTTCAACGAGGAGAACTTGTCGACTCTGCCGGGTGGTCTGGCGATTGGACACACGCGTTATTCCACCACGGGCGGCTCGGGCCTTCGTAATGCCCAACCCCAGATGATTGAAACCATCGACGGGCCGCTCGGCGTGGCTCACAACGGCAACCTCGTGAATGCCAACGTGTTGCGGCGGGAGCTGCTTGAGCGTGGTGTCGGCCTGCAGACCTCAAGCGACACCGAGGTGATGGTGCACCTCCTCACCGGAGCGGGGGGCGACTGGATGACCCGCATAAAGGTGTTGATGAGCCGGGCCGAAGGAGCGTTCGCCCTCACGATCCTTACCAGCGATGCCATCTACGGCGTGCGCGATCCATGGGGGTTCCGTCCGCTGGTGATCGGCAAGATCGACGGTGGTTACGTCCTCGCAAGCGAGACCTGCGCTTTCTCCGCGATTGGCGCCGAGTTCGAGCGTGAAGTGGCACCCGGCGAGATCGTGCGGATTGATAGCAACGGTCTCCACGTAGAGCAGGGCGCGGTGCCGAAGCAGAAGTCATTCTGCACCTTCGAGCAGATCTACTTCTCCCGACCCGACTCCACCCACGGCGGCAAGCTCGTGCACTCGACCCGCCAGCGTTTGGGCCGTGAGCTCGCCCGCGAAGCGCCCGTCGACGCCGACCTCGTGGTTCCTGTTCCCGATTCGGGCACCCCCCACGCCGTTGGCTACGCCCAAGAATCGGGCATTCCCTACACTGAAGGCCTGATCAAGAACCGTTACGTCGGCCGTACCTTTATCGAGCCGACACAGCAGCTTCGGGCGGCCGGGGTCGCGATGAAGTTCAACCCGCTGGGCGACAATCTCTTCGGGAAGCGTGTCGTGATGGTCGACGATTCGATCGTGCGAGGCACCACCTCAGGTCCGCTGGTGCAGATGCTGCGCGATGCCGGTGCCGCCGAAGTGCACGTGCGGGTCGCCTGCCCGGCGATCACCGACCCGTGTTACATGGGCGTCGACATGGCCTCTCGCGGCGAGTTGATCGCGTCGCAAATGACCGTTGAAGAGATCTGCGAGCACATTGGCGCCGACTCGCTTGCGTATCTTTCGATCGATGCGATGATGCGGGGTCTCGAGGCCGAAGATGGGTATTGCAACGCCTGCTTCACGGGAAGCTATCCGTTTGAGTCGGAGCGGTTCGTGCAACTGCAGCTGAAGACCAAGGAGCAGTTCGCACAGGTCTGGGGCGATTGATCGTGGGGGAGCGGGTTCTCGTGGTTGGTGGCGGCGGACGAGAGCACGCGCTCGCATGGACCCTGGCCAAGTCGGCGCGCGTTGATGAAGTGATCGTGGCCCCCGGCAATGCGGGAACCGCGACACAGCCGGGGTGCCGCAACGCCACGGTCTCGGCCACCGATATCGACGGCGTGCTGGCGCTCGCCCAGGCGGAAAACGTCTCGATGGTTGTTGTGGGGCCCGAGGATCCACTGGTCGCCGGTCTCGTCGATCGACTGGCTGAAGCGGGTATTCGCGCCTTCGGCCCAAGCGCCGATGCCGCCCAACTTGAGGGGTCGAAGTCGCACTGCAAGGACTTCCTGCTTCGTTACGGGATCCCCACCGGTGCGGCCGCCACATTCACCGACGCCGACGAGGCGCTTGCCCATCTCCACGGTCTTGCCGCCGTCCCCGTTGTGAAGGCCAGCGGTTTGGCTGCGGGCAAGGGCGTGATCGTGGCGGAGACCATCGAGGAAGCCGCTCGCGCGATCCACCAGATCCTCGTTGAGCGCCGTTTCGGTGATGCCGGGGCGGAAGTGCTTCTCGAGGAGCGCCTGCACGGACCCGAGGTGTCGATCCTCGCCTTCTGCGACGGCGTCGACTTTCACGTGATGCCCGCCGCTCAGGACCACAAGCGCCTCAGCGAGGGCGACCTCGGCCCCAACACAGGCGGTATGGGAGCGTTCCATCCCTCGCCCGTCGCCGATGACGAACTGCTTGAGCGGGTGGGCAAGGAAGTGATCGCTCCCACCCTCCAGGCCATGATCGACGAAGGGCGGCCCTATCGAGGCGTGCTCTACGCCGGCATGATGCTCACCGCCGATGGCCCGAAGGTCATCGAATACAACTGCCGCTTCGGCGATCCCGAAACCCAAGTGGTCCTGCCGCTCCTACAGAGTGATCTCCTCGACATCTTCGACGCCTGTATCGACGGCACCCTCGGCCACCAGACAATCCGCTGGGCCGACGCGGCCGCGGTCACAGTGGTCATGGCCAGCGCCGGTTATCCGGTCACGAGTAGCGACCCGGTGCCGATCGACGGACTCGACAACGCAACGGCATCTGACCGCACCGTGTTTCACGCCGGCACCCGAGACATCGACGGTGTTGCCCACACCGCCGGAGGTCGCGTGTTGTCCGTCACGGCCGTCCGCGGCACACTCGCTGATGCCGCTGATGCCGCCCACGCCGGCGTCGCCCTTATCGCTTTCGACGGCGCCCAACATCGCAACGACATCGCACGAGCCACCGCAGAGGTACGGCCATGACCACCTATCGAGACGCGGGTGTCGACATCGACGCCGGCAACCGCACAGTCGCACTCCTCGCTGATGCGGTGAAAGCCACCAACACCCCCGCGGTGTTGTCCGAGGTTGGTGCGTTCGGTGGTCTGTTTGCCGCTGACAATTTGGGCCCGGGAAAGGTGCTGGTGGCGTCAACCGATGGTGTCGGCACCAAGGTCGAACTCGCGGCTCGCCATGGCCAGTGGCGCGGTGTCGGCGCTGATCTTGTAAATCATTGTGTCGACGACATTCTGGTGCAGGGTGCCCGTCCGCTCTTCTTTCTCGACTACATCGCTACCGCGTCGCTGGTGCCCGAGATCGTGGCGGAGATC
This sequence comes from Candidatus Aldehydirespiratoraceae bacterium, assembly GCA_047639555.1. Taxonomy (GTDB): domain Bacteria; phylum Actinomycetota; class Acidimicrobiia; order Acidimicrobiales; family Aldehydirespiratoraceae; genus JAJRXC01. The sequence continues at coordinate 176,708 of JBLIOE010000002.1, read as the reverse complement.
GTCACTGGGATGGCCGAGGCTTGCCAGGCCGTCGGCTGTGCGTTGCTCGGCGGCGAGACCGCGGAGATGCCGGGCGTGTATATGCCTGGTGCCGTCGATATCGCGGGCACGATCGTCGGCGTTGTCGATCGCGACAAGCTTTGGCCCCGCACCGACGACCTCGCCGTTGGCGACGTCTTGATCGGCCTACCGAGCCGAAGCCCCCACACCAATGGCTACTCCCTGATCCGACTCCTACTGCAAGACCACGAGCCGACGCCCGAGATGCTCGACTGGCTTCTCACGCCGCACAAGCCGTACATCACCGAGATTGACGAACTCGCGGCGGCCGGCATCGAGCCGTTGGCGCTTGCTCACATCACCGGCGGCGGACTGTTCGAAAACGTGCCCCGGGTACTCCCGCCCCATCTCGCGGCGGAGTTCGAGCTGGGCTCCTGGGATGTCCCCGTGCACTTCCGGTCGCTCGTCGAGTGGGGAGAGCTTCCTGACAGTGAGTCCTTCCGAGTCTGGAATATGGGCATCGGCATGGTTATCGCGATTCCGGCCGAGCAGCGTTCGGCGGCCTGCGATCTTGGCCTGCCGGTGATCGGGCGTCTCGTCGACGCCACCAGCGACGAGCGAGTCACGCTGGTCGGAGAGTGGCGTTGAGCGGACGGATCGTCGTCCTCGCCTCGGGGTCTGGGTCCAACCTGCAAGCGCTCCTCGATGCCGTCGCTGATGGACGGCTACGCGGTGAGGTCGTTGCGGTCTTTGTGAACCGGCGTTCCGCGCACGCCCGCACCCGGGCCGTCGACGCGGGAATCCCCGAGTTCTTCGCCCCAATGCAGGGTTTCGTCGATGCGGCAGACGGCGAGCGCCTCGGACGAGAGGCGTACGACGCCGCGCTGGCCGCACAGGTCTCGGCCTTCGCCCCCGATGTCATCGTGATGGCCGGTTGGATGCACCTCTTCACGAACGTGTTTCTCGATCAGTTCGCGGGTCGGATCGTGAATCTGCACCCGGCCCTTCCTGGCACGTTTCCGGGCGCCCACGCGATCGACGCAGCGTGGTCGGCGTATCAGGCGGGCACCATCGACCGAACAGGGGCGATGGTCCACCTTGTGCCCGACGAGGGCGTCGATGATGGGCCGGTGCTCCTGAGTCGCGAAGTGTTGATCAGTTCCGACGACACCCGAGAGTCGATGGAAGCGCACGTACACGCGATCGAACACGAACTCCTTGTCGCCGCAGTAGCCAACCTTTTGGACACCTTGTGATCACTGAGACACCCACCGGGTTGGCCCTCTGGATGGCGGGTGCTCGCCTCCGTACCCTTCCGGCTGCGGTCGTGCCCGTCGCCGTGGGCGCGGCAGCAGCGGTGGGCGCCGGCGCCGATACCGCGTGGTGGAGGGCGTTGGCCGCACTGGTTGTGGCGCTCGCGCTGCAGGTGGGTGTGAACTTTGCCAATGACTACTCCGACGGAGTGCGCGGCACCGATGGCGACGATCGGGTCGGGCCGCTCCGTCTCGTGGGTTCGGGTTTAGTTGCGCCGGGCGCGGTGAAACGAGCCGCCAGCCTTGCGTTCGCTATTGCGGGTGCGGTGGGTGCCGTCCTCGCCATTGTGGTGGGGCCCGAGCTCTTCGTGGTCGGCCTCTTCTGTTTGCTGGCCGGATGGACCTACACCGGTGGCCCCCGGCCCTACGGGTATCTCGGGCTGGGCGAGGTTTTCGTTTTCATCTTCTTTGGGCTCGTGGCCACGATCGGCACCACCTATGTGCTGCTCGAACGGGTTCCGGCCCTGGCGGTGTGGAGCAGCGTGGCGGTTGGGCTCTGGGCCACGGCGCTGATGGTCACGAACAACTTGCGCGACATTCCCGGCGACACCATCGCCGGGAAGCAGACCCTCGCCGTGCGCCTCGGTGATGCCCGTACCCGCGGCGTCTACGTGACGATGCAGGTGGGCGCCCTTGTCATCGCGGTGGCGACTTCGATCGTGTTCGAACGGGCCGCGTTTGCCGCACTGCTGGCGGCGCCGCTGGCCTGGCGGGCGATACAACAGGTTCGCCGTGGAGCCCGAGGCCCCGCGCTGATCCCCGTCTTGGGTCTCACCGGACGAGTACAGCTGGTCGGTGGTCTCGCGATGGCAGTCGGACTCGCCGCCAGCGGCTGAGAATCAGAGCGGCTGATTCAGCTCGATCTGGTTGCCAGCCGGATCCCTGAAGAACGATTGCAGGCAGACGCCTTCGATCGGCTTCGGATCGCTGACCTCTACGCCGCGGTCACGCAAGACCTGGGTAGCGGTGGTGATGTCGTCGACCGGGATTGCGAAGTGGGGCCCAAAGCCCTCCATGAGCGGAAGCTCCAAGAGATGGAGCTGTTGTGGGCCCATCTGGAGCCAGGCACCGCCGATGCCGAGATCGGGTCGGGAGATTGGCTCGAATCCGAGGGTGTCGACATAGAAGGCGCGGTTTGCATCGACGTCGTCGACGTTGATCGAGACGTGGTGCACGCCCTTGGTGAACATCTGCTCCGTACCCATAGAGCGGACCCTAGCGGGCGGGGTTGGGGACAGCCTGTCGGGTTGCGGTGATCAGATGGGCGCCAACAAAGACCTTGCGCTCGATTTCGATAAAGCCGGCGGACGCCAGCCGAGATTGCAGCTCTGGCCACGGCGGCATGTAGGCGAGCGACTTCGGCAGGTATTGATAGGCGGTGCGGTTGGAGAGTAACCCGCCGATGAGCGGCACCATCTTTCCGAAGTAGATGCCATGCCCAAACCGGAGAACGGGATTGTTGGGCTCGGCTGCATCCAGGAGACTGATGCGCCCACCGGGACGGATCACCCGGGCCAGTTCATCGAAGAACCCAGGCAACTCGACCAGGTTGCGTAAGGCAAAGCCACAGGTGGCCCCGTCGGCCGTGGCGGGACCGAGCGGTAGTTGCAGGATGTCGCCGTGAACGAGTGGTGCTTCGGTGCGGGCCGCGGCCAGCATCCCCATCGAGAGGTCGACGCCGATCGGCACCAGGCCCGAACGGCGGGATTCACGACAGAAGTCGCCGGTGCCACACGCGAGATCGAGAATCCGGGCGCCCGGCGGGAGGGCCAGCTTCTTCACAGCCTTCCGACGCCAACGGACGTCGAGTCCGAACGTCATGATGCGATTCACGAGGTCGTAACGCGGCGCGATGGTGTCGAAGAGGGATCGGACGGCTTCGCGTTTGTCATCACCTTGCGGAAGCGCGTCGGGGTCAAGGGTCACCCCATCGGTTCGAATCGTGCGGTTCGCGTCGGTCACGTGAAGTAGATCCGCTGATGCTGAGCACTCAGCTTGTGCAGCAGCGCGGCGAGGATCGCGATATCGAAGATGAGCGACAGCGGGTCGATGGTGAACGCATCGAGAAGGCCGTCGTCGAACAGCACCGCGACGCGAAGCACGAAGGGGGTAAGAGCCGCCGCCACGCCGAGCCAGTAGCCCCACTTGAACGAGTTGGCGATGCCGAACGCCGCCGCGATTGCGCCAACCGTGGCAACCAGGATCCAAACCGTCGCGAGCAGCGACGATCCGAACAATGTGGCGCTGCCGACGGCACCCAACGGTCCGAAGAGCACACCCATCGCTCCACGTACGTAGAGCATGATCTGCGCGATGTAGAGCGTCTGCGGCTGACGGTTGTTGATCCAGACCCGATTGTTCACGTGTCCAGTATGGAGGCCAGTTGACCCTCAGCGGCGACGAGGCGGATCGACGAGCTGTCGGCTGGCTCGAAGCTGTCCGCAGGCGGCATCGATATCGGTGCCGCGGGTATGGCGGACGGTGGCGTTGACGCCATAGTTCTCAAGCTGATTGCGGAACGCCTCGACGCGGTCGAGCGGCGTCCCTCGAGTGAGATAACCGGGGGTGGGGTTCAACGGAATGAGGTTGACGTGGGCCCGGAGGCGATGGCACAGAACGGCCAGTTCTTGCGCATCCACCGGCTGATCGTTGACGCCGTCGATCATCGCCCACTCGAAAGACAAGCGTCGGTTCTTCGCGGCGACGTAACGCTCACACGCATCCATGAGGTGATTCAGCGGGTACTTGCGATTGAGTGGCACGAGTTCGTCGCGGAGATCGTCGTTGGCGGCGTGGAGCGACACAGCCAGATTCACGGGAAGTGCTTCCTTGGCCAGTCGTTCGATACCGGGGACAACACCAACAGTCGAGAGTGTGATGTTGCGAGAGCCGATGCCGAGGTCGCCCTGGATGCGTTCGACCGCGGCCCAGGTGCGGTCGTAGTTGGCGAACGGCTCGCCCATACCCATGAAGACAATGTTGGACACGCGCCGTGGAGCAGAAACGCGGCGGGCGCGTATGACCTGCTCGACGATCTCACCTACTGAGAGGTGACGGTCGAAGCCGCTCTGGCCAGTTGCGCAGAAGCCACAGCCCATGGCACAACCCGCTTGTGATGACACACAGACAGTGGTGCGACCCTCGTAGTGCATGAGCACGGTTTCGATCGGGAGACCGTCGTGCAAGGTCCAGAGCCACTTGACGGTTTCGCCCCCGTCGCTCACTGACTCTGTGTCTGGAGTGAGCCCGAGTGGCAGCACATCGGCGAGGCGTTGACGGAGTTCCTTCGGCACATTGGTGAGCTCGTCAAGCTCGGTGCCCTTCTGATGAATACCTTCCCAGATTTGATCGAGGCGATAACTCGGCTCGCCGTCGAGGAGCGTGGCCAACTCTTCCCGGTTGACGTCGTAACGCAGGGTGGGGGCGGTGCGGCTGGCCCGGCCCGCGGCAACCGGGGGAGTGGTGTCGGTCATCGTTCGAGCCGATACGCGCGGTCGGTGTGATGCCGGGTGAAGCCGATTCGGCTGTAGGTAGCATTCGCGGGATCGTTGTCGGATTCGACGTAGAGCATTCCGTCCTTCAAACCTTGGTCGGTGAGCCATTCGAGACCGGCGAGGGTCATTGGTTTTCCCAGGCCCATGCCGTGTTGGCTCGGGTCAACGGCGATGACATAGATCTCGCCGAGTTGGGGGCTGGTATCGGCGTGCACCTTGGTCCAGCAGAATCCGATGAGTTCGTTGTCGTCATCGTGGAGTAGGCGGAAACCGTCGGCATTGAACCAAGGTTCGGCCATTGTTTCGCGCACCTGCTCGGGTGTGAGGCCCGACTGCTCGGGGTGCCAATGAAAGGCACGATTGTTGACCCCAACGAAGGCCTCGATGTCGGACTCCGTGAATGGTCGGGTACGGAGACCAGACTCGACGTTGGGCAGCGCACAGCGCAGCTGCCAAAGATCGCGGTGCCGACGAAAGCCCAGGTTGCCAGCGGCACCATCGGTGATCGGGTCGACTTCGCGGATCCAGAGTTGGATGGTGCCGCGGCCGCCGTCATCGCATTGGGTGACGGCCGAAGCGAGGGCCTCGGGGAGTTCGATGCCGGTGCGATCCTCGTCAACCATGATGGTCCAACGAGTTTCGCCCTCATTTGGGCCTTCAACAGTCACGGACACAACACCCAGCGTAGCTAGTGTCGGCGGATGGCCAAGCCCCGCACCCCGAAAGGTCGAGCCCGTCGCGTTCATGAGCTGCTCGCACTCGAGTATCCCGTGGCGATTTGCGAGCTCGATCATCACAATCCGTTCGAACTCCTTGCCGCCACGATTCTCTCGGCCCAAGCCACCGACGTCGGTGTGAACAAGGCGACACCCGGACTCTTCGCCCGATTCCCAGACCCCGAATCACTCGCCGAAGTCGAACCCGAACAGGTGGAGCCCTACGTCGACACCATCGGTCTGTTCCGACAGAAGTCGAAGAGCCTTGTAGGGATGGCCCGAATGCTGCTCGACGACTATGACGGCGAGGTGCCGTCGGCGATGAAGGATCTTGTCCGGCTGCCCGGCGTGGGTCGCAAGACGGCGAATGTCGTTCGCAGCGTGGCGTTGGGTGAGCCGGGTCTCCCGGTCGACACCCATGTGATGCGGCTGTCGAACCTTCTTGGGATCACCACGGAGAGCGATGCCGTGAAAATTGAGCACGAGCTCAATCCAATGGTGCCGGCGATGGAGCGGGGCCAGTTCAGTCTGCGGATGATCCTGCATGGCCGCCGCGTCTGTATCGCCCGCCGCCCGCAGTGTGAGGACTGTGTGTTGAACACGTTCTGCCCAGCGAGTCGGGTGTAAAGACAGCCGACGGAACTGAACGCCGTAAAGAAAAGTCCGACTTTCTGATGCGGCCCTTTCGATTTGTGTCGGCTGGATGCCGCGATATGGCCCGTTAACCGGCTATGTTTCGCTTGTGGCCGAGCACACGTTGCTCGGCCCAATACGACGGCACGAGGGATCCGCCGCCCTGTGTCGTCTTAGCAGCCGCTCTCGTGCACGAGAGCGGCTGCTTTCTTTTTCGCATTGCTATTGGGGTCGACGACGCGGCACACTCGCCGCGTGAATCGTCCTCGTCTGTGGATCGTCCTGGGTGTGCTCGTTGCCGGCGCCACTTTTGTGGCGCTCGGCGGGTGGGACTTCATCAGCGATGGCGACCGGGTCGAAGAGTTCTTCACAGAGCGTGGTGCTCTGGGGCCGATCGTTTTCATCCTTGCGATGTGGGCCCTGCAGCCGGCCGGTGTTCCCGGAGCGGTCTTCATGGTGCCGGCGGCGGTGGTTTGGCCGCTGCCCACGGCAATGGGTCTCTCCTTCGTCGGCAACATGGGCGCCTCGACGATCGCATTCTTGATGACGCGCTATCTGGCCTACGAATGGGCGCAGACCCGAATGCCGGATCGCCTCCGAACGTGGGACGAACGAATCGAAAATGGTGGAATTCTCCAGGTCACGCTTCTCCGGGTTGTGACTGGCCAGTTCCCACCTGCGGACTGGCTCCTCGGAGTGAGCAAGGTTCGCCTTCGCGCGTTCTTCGTCGGCACGGCGATCGGCATCATCCCTGGCATTGTGCTCGTCACCACACTCGGCGGTGGCATCGTGGAACTGCTGGGCGACCGGCGGCTGCGTTTGCCGCTCGTCATTGCCCTGGTGGCGTTGGGAATTGTCAGGCGGCTGCGGCGCCGTCGCGCGATCGCACAATCGCCCGGGTGATGTCGACGGCGGTGAGGACGAAATAGGTCGCCCAACCCACGATGCCGAGCAGCTTTGGCGCGTCCTCGAAGAAGACGTTAAACGACGTGTCCCGCCGTTCGTAGTCGAACAGCACCGAGAGCGCGAACGCCGCGAGTGAAGCGATGAGGGTGAGCCACCGCGTCCGTCGGATCTCTCGCCAGTTGATGACGAACCAAAGCCCGCTGATGCCGAGAAGACCAGCAATCGACGCCATCTTGGGGATCCCGAGGCGGATACCGACATCGGAGTGGAATCCGGTGATGTCGTCTCCGAGCAAAAGCAGGGTGACAACCGAGCCGCCTGCCATAAACCAGACCGCTCGCGGGCGGTTCGATTGGGCGGCAACCCATGCTCCGGCGGCAGCTGAGGTGGCGGCCACCGTCCATCCGAGAACCCCGAGTTCGTGGAGCAGACCGGTGTACCAGGGTTCGCCGCTCAGCGTTGCTGGATCGAGGAAGAGCCGTTCAGTGGGCACCTTGTCCTGGGCGGCGGAGGCGTAGAGCAGAACACTCGTGAATGTCCAGATCAGGAGCAGCGGAACGAGTGCGCTGAATTGATAGCCGAGGGACCAGCTGCGTCGACGTTCAGGCAAGATCTGCACCGGTCACCATCGGCCGTGATTCGTGTTAATCGAGATCTCGTGAGGTCGACCGCAGTCGGCGTTCGGCGGTGATGAGGGCGCGCTCGATCTCATAGAGCCGTCCGACAAGTGGATCGTCGGGGTCGTCGCTGCGGTTCTCGGCGAGTTTCCCCACGCGGGCGGCGACATCGGCAACCACAGTGGTGAGAGAAGAAAGCTCGGCGGCGTCTGAATTCATGCGGGCAGTCTGGCGCGTAAACTCACCGGAGGCGCAGACCGGGGCCGCTAGCGTGTGCGGGTGCTTTCCCGTATCGACCTCCGCGGATTTGTCGGCGACGTCGCCGAACGGCTGCCCCGACCCGTTGCGCCAGCCGACGGCCCGGTCGATGCCGTGCGCGAGATCCTGGCCGCAGTGAAAGCCCGCGGCGACGACGCGCTTCGGGAATTCACCCAACGGTTTGATGGTGTTGAGCTCGTCTCCACCCGAGTTGACCCGGCGGAGATCGAGGCTGCGAAAGGTCGAATCCCCGCTGATGTCTTGGCCGCGCTCGAAGCCGCGGCCGAGTCGATCGCCGCGTACCACGAGGCCCAGATGCCCCATGATGTTGACTTCCGGCGTCCGGGTCTCACGATTGCCGGCATGCACCGACCGGTTGAGCGGGCGGGTTGTTACGTGCCTGGAGGTCGTGCGGTCTACCCGTCGACCGTCCTGATGACCGCCGTGCCTGCTCGGGTTGCGGGGGTAGAAGAAATCGTTCTGTGTGTCCCGCCCGGTCCCGACGGCAAGGTTCCCGATGTCACTTTGGCGGCGGCCGCGGTCGCGGGTGTCATCGAAGTCATTCCGGTGGGTGGCGCCCAAGCAATTGGTGCGATGGCCTATGGCACCGAGACGATCCGACCGGTCGACGTTATTGTCGGCCCCGGCAACGTCTATGTCGCGCTCGCGAAACAGGAGGTCGCCGGCGTTGTCGGTGTGCCGTCCTCGTTCGCCGGGCCATCCGAGGTGGTGGTCATCGCTGATGGGTCAGCCCCTGCAGATTTCGCCGCCATCGACGTGATCCTTCAGGCCGAACATGGCCCCGACGGGCTCGCCTGGCTGATCACCTGGGATGAAGCTGTCGCCGATGAAGTCACCGCCGCCGTCGAACGCCTTGTGGCCACCGCTCCTCGGCGAGCCGACATCGAAGCCACACTCGAGAAGTCGGGCTACGCCGTCGTCTGCGACTCCGCCGAACAGGCGCTGGCCGTGTCCAACTTCATCGCTCCCGAACACCTCGAACTTCAGACCGAAGACCCCGCCTCGCTCATTCCGCTCGTGCGCCATGCGGGAGCCGTGTTCTGTGGCCCTTGGTCACCGGCTTCGATCGGCGACTACGTCGCGGGGCCGAGCCATGTGCTGCCGACGAACGGGACGGCCCGCTTCGCGAGCGCGCTGACGGTTCGTGACTTCATGAAAGACATCCACGTGGTCACGGCCGATCAGGGAGGGCTGCTGGCGATGGGCGACCATGTCGAAGCCCTCGCCGGGGCCGAAGGCCTCGATGCCCACGCCGCGTCGATCCGAATTCGACGGGGAGCATCCTCATGACGGGCCGTCCGCAGCCTCGCGACTCCATCGCGCTGATGGAGGGCTACCACTCGCCGCAGATCGATGTCGATGTGCGTCTCAACACCAATGAGAGCCCCGAGCCGCCGCCGGCTGGCTTCGCGGAGGAAGTCGCTCGTCAGGTGACCACCGTCGACTGGCACCGTTACCCCGACCGATCCGCAGCCACCCTTCGCACCAAGATCGGCGAGCTGCACGGCGTCGGCCCGGAGCAGGTCTTCGCGGCCAATGGCTCAAACGAGGTGCTGCAGACTTTGCTCCTCACCTATGGCGGCCCCGGGCGCACCGCGGCCATGTTTGAGCCCACCTACGCACTGCACTCCCACCTGAGTCGAATCACCGGCACTGCGGTTGCCGAGGGAGAGCGGGGTCCCGGCTTCGCGCTCGACCTCAAGGAGGTCGAGCGAGTGCTCACCGAGTCGCGGCCCGCGGTCACATTCCTGTGTTCACCCAACAACCCCACCGGCGTCGTCGACTCTCTCGACGAACTCCACGCCGTGTTGGAGATGGTGAGCGACACCGGCGGCTTGTTGTGCGTCGACGAGGCCTACGGTCAGTTCGCGCCACACTCTGCGGTGGATCTTCTCGGCAACGATGTGCCGCTGGTTGTCAGCCGCACCTACTCAAAGACCTGGGCGATGGCGGCGGCCCGCTTGGGTTACCTGATCGGTCCGAACTGGGTGATCGATGAACTCGAGAAGGTGGTGCTGCCGTACCACCTCGATGCCATGACCCAGATCGCTGGCACCGTCGCGCTCGATTATCTCGACGCGATGAACGCCCGCGTCGCCGCGCTCGTCGAAGAACGGGGCCGGCTTTGCGCGGCGATGGCCGACCTTCCACTCGAGCTCTGGCCCTCGGGTGCCAACTTCGTCCTCTTCCGTCCGACCGGGGCCGAAGGCGCCGATGTCTGGCAGAAACTCACCGAGCGTTCGGTACTGGTGCGAGACTGCTCCTCGTGGCCTCGGCTCGCCGGCTGCCTCCGCGTCACAGTCGGTTCGCCCGATGAAGACAACCAATTCCTCACCGCCCTTCGGGAGATCCTCACATGAGCCGCACTGGCACCACCTCACGCACCACCAAAGAGACCGCGATCGAGATCGCGGTCGAACTCGACGGATCGGGCACGACCGACGTCGGCACCGGTCTGCCGTTCTTCGATCACATGCTCGACCAGCTTGGTCGCCATGGCAGCTTCGACCTGACCGTGAAGGCCAAGGGCGACCTTGAGATCGATGCTCACCACACGGTTGAAGACGTCGGCATCGCCCTGGGCGAAACCTTCCGCTCGGCGTGGGGCGACAAGCGCGGCGTGCGCCGGTTCGCGTCGATCACTGTGCCTCTCGATGAAGCGGCCGTGGAGGTCGTGCTCGACCTTTCTGGCCGCCCGTACCTGCACTATGAGGTCGACTTTCCCGGGGAGAAGATCCTCGGTGACCCGCCGTTTGATCCGCAACTGGTCGAGGAATTCTGGCGAGCTTTCGTGATGGCTTCCGGTATCACCCTGCACATCGTGCTCCGTCGCGGTCGCAACACTCACCACATCATCGAAGCTGCCTTCAAGGGCGTGGCGCGTTCATTGCGCGATGCCGTGCGTATCGAAGGCGACGCCGTCCCGTCGACCAAGGGAACGCTCTAAGCGTGAGCGACGATTCTCGGCGCCCCCTTCTCGCCGTTCTCGACTACGGCATCGGCAACCTGCACTCGGCCCATAAGGGCTTCGAACACGCGGGCGCCGACACGCGTCTCACCGCCGACCCGGCGCTCATCGCCGACGCCGACGCCGTCGTTCTGCCCGGTGTTGGGGCCTACGGCCCGTGCATGAACGCACTTCGTCGAACCGGCCTCGACGAGATCGCGGTCGAACGTATTGAGTCGGGCGTGCCCTTCTTCGGAATCTGCATTGGCATGCAACTGCTCTTCACCGGTTCCGAAGAGTCACCCGCCGTCTCCGGACTCGGAGTGATCAACCGGCCAGTCGTGGCGATCCCGGCCACGGTGAAGCGACCGCAGATGCAGTGGAACAAGCTTGAGCGTCGCGGTGACCACCCCATGTTCGCGGGTCTGCCCGACGAGTCGTGGGTCTACTTCGTCCACAGCTTCGCGGGCGAGGACGGCGACGATGTGATCGCCACCTGCGACTACGGCACCCATCTTTCCGCCGCCGTCGCGGTCGACAATCTGTGGGCCGCCCAATTTCATCCCGAGAAATCCGGCACCATCGGACTCCAGATCTTGCGAAACTTTGTGGACGCCGCCCGAGGAACGAACTGATGGACCTCTATCCCGCCATTGATCTCCGCGACGGTCGTTGTGTCCGCCTCCACCAGGGTGACTATGCCCAAGAGACCGTCTACGGCGACGACCCCGTGGCCCAGGCCGTGGCCTTTGCCGAGGCGGGCGCCGGATGGATCCATGTCGTCGATCTCGATGCCGCACGAACCGGGATCCCCGAGAATCGTGACGTGGTCGCGGCCATCGCCGATGCCGTCAACGTGCCGGTGCAAACCGGTGGTGGTGTGCGCAACCGGGAGGCGGCCGAAGCGCTCTTCTCCGCCGGTGTCGAGCGTGTGGTCATTGGTACTGCCGCGCTCACCGATCCTGATTTCGTGCGAGCGCTCGCCGTTGATCACCGCGTGGCCGTCGGCCTCGATGCGAAGTCCGGCGAAGTTGCCACCGATGGCTGGCTTGTCGGTTCGGGCCGCAGCGTGCTCGATGTGGCTCGCTCGTTTGCCGATGCCGGTGTCGACGCCTTCGTGGTCACCGACATCAGCCGCGACGGCACGCTCGAAGGCCCTGATCTTGTGGGTCTCGCCGACGTGCTCGGAGCCACACCCGTCGATGTGATCGCCAGTGGCGGTGTCGGCTCGATGGCCGACCTGGCCGCCCTCGACGAGATCATCGTTGGCGGTCGCCGTCTCTCTGGTGTCATCGCCGGTAAGGCGATCTACGAAGGCCACGTCGATGTTGCGGGCGCCGTGCAACTGCTCGGTGGTGCCCGATGACTGTGCGGTCTATTCGGATCATCCCGTGCCTCGATGTTGATGCCGGTCGAGTCGTGAAGGGTGTCAACTTCGTCGACATTCGCGACGCGGGCGATCCCGTCGAACTCGCGGCCCGCTACGACGAACAGGGTGCCGATGAGCTGGTGTTTCTCGACATCACGGCCTCGTCGGACCGGCGCGACACCACGGCCGATATGGCGCGAGCAGTGGCTGAGCAGGTCTTCATTCCGTTTACCATCGGTGGTGGCATTCGCACCGTCGACGATGCGCGCCGACTTCTACGGGCTGGGGCCGACAAGGTGAGCGTCAACACCGCGGCGGTCAAACGACCGGAGCTCGTGAGCGAGATCAGTCGCGAGTTCGGCGCCCAGTGTTGTGTCGTCGCGATCGACGCTCGAGATAGCGACGACCCCGGGATCGGCAAGAAGAGCGGATTCGAAGTCTTCACCCACGGCGGACGAATTCGTACCGGCATCGACGCCGTGGAGTGGGCCAGGGAAGCGCAGCGCCTTGGTGCCGGCGAAATTCTACTTACCTCGATGAATCGTGACGGCACGAAAGACGGTTACGACTTGCCGCTCACGAAGGCCATCACCGATGCAGTGGGTATCCCCGTGATCGCCTCGGGCGGAGTGGGCACGCTCCAACACATGGTCGAGGGTGTCAACGAGGGTGGGGCCGATGCAGTGTTGGCCGCCAGCATCTTTCACTTCGGCGAACACACGGTGGCGGAGGCCAAGCAGGCATTGCTCGATGCCGGCATCACGGTACGTCCGCCCGACTGATCCGCCCTGCTAATGAGAGAGAAGCTCGGCTACCAGGTCGGTGATTTCTCCGTGGCATCCGCCAAAGAAATGATCGGCGGTTTCAAACACGTGCACGTCGGCCGCGGACCATGTCGCGACGGCGTTCGTGAGCTCGTCGGCAGGTTTGAACTGGTCGTGGCCGCCCACGAGTAGGTGCACGGGTCGGGGGTCGGTGGGTGCGGCCATCGCATCGACATCGATGATGGCCAGCGGGGGAGCAACAACGATCCAACGAGCGAGGGCCGGGTGATCGACGCTCAGGGCGATGTCGGCCCCGAAGCTGTAGCCCGCGACAACAAGCGGACCGTCGCCGGGTTCGACGGCTTCAATCGCGGCACGGAGATCATCTCGTTCTGCCCGGCCGCTCGTTTGCTCACCGTCGGACCCGCCCGTGCCACGAAAGTCGAAGCGAAGCACCCGGTGACCGGTCTGCACGAGAGCGCGACTGAGGGCGGCAACCACGGCGTCGTTGCGCGTCCCGCCATAGAGCGGATGGGGGTGGCAGACCACGGCCGTTCCGGTTGCGTTCTGAGGCGAGAGAAGGTCGCCCTCCAGTCGGGTGCCGTCAGCGCTCTCGAAGTGCACAACCTGGACATCGACAGGTTCCATGTCGTCACGGTACCGGTAGCGTGACCCACCGTGTCGAAGACCGAAACCCTTTCCGCCGACGATGGCCTGCCCGTCAAGATGCTCAACGATCGCATCCTCGTCTCCCTCGGCGAGGCCGAGGGCGAGCGGCGTTCTACCGGCGGCATCCTCATTCCCGCCACCGCCCAGATGGGCAAGCGCCTCACTTGGGCCGAAGTGGTGGCGGTTGGCCCCAATGTGCGGGCCATGGAGGCGGGTGATCAGGTGTTGTTCAACCCTGAAGATCGTTACGAAGTCGAAGTGCGGGGTAAGGACTACATCATCTTGCGCGAGCGCGATGTCCACGCCCTTGCCGCCGAGCGCCTCGACGAAGGCAGCACCGGGCTCTACCTCTAACGTTCGATTCGGATGTCTCGCTAGGGATGCATCGGCGCACGGTGGTGCGCCCAGGGAAGTGCTCGTTCGAGCTGGCCCGCCACCTGGAGCAAGAGATCCTCGCGGCCGTAGGCGGCGATGAGTTGAAGGCCGATCGGAAGGCCACTCTCGGTCTTTCGCAACGGCAGGGAGATGGCGGGCTGCCCGGTGGAGTTGAACGGTGCCGTGAGCGTTGAGTAGGCGAGTGTCACGTGGACGTTCTCGAACGGGTTCTCTTTCGTGCCGCTGCTTTCGCCAATGAGTGGCGCGGGCTGGAGGCAGGTTGGCGCGAGCAGCAGGTCAGCCGATCCGGCCCACCAGTCCGCCATCTGGTGGCGGAAGACCATGGCCCGTTCGCCGGCCTTGGTCATCTCAAGTGCGGAGAGCGTCCGCCCTCGCTGGCTGAGCGCCCAGGTCATGGGTTCGACGTCGTCCTCGGTGAGTTCACGGCCGATCCACTGGCCAAACGTGTCGAGTGAAGCGGCCACCGCGGCCGTCCAGAGCGCGCCGTAGGAGGCGATCAGTTCTTGGTCGTGGAGGGCCGGCGGCGAGTCGTCGAGCATCTCGTGACCGAGCCCTTGCAACTGATCGGCCGTCCAACGAACGGCCGCCTGTACCTCCGGGTCGATCGGAATGTTGTCGCGTACGGAGTCGGCCAACACCCCTATACGCAGCGGAGCGGGGTCGCGGTCGACGCAGGACAAGAAGGAGACCGACGGTGCGGGCGCGATCACACCATCACCGGGAAACGGGTAAGCGGTGGCGTCGAGGATCGCGGCGGTGTCTCGCACCGTGTGCGACACAACGTGCTGGACCGAGTTGCCCCACTCGTCGCGCTGCGGTCCCATCGAGATGCGGCCCCGGCTGGGCTTGAGGCCGACGAGTCCACACATTGCCGCGGGAATACGAATCGATCCGCCACCGTCGCTGGCGTTCGCGGCGGGGAGCATTCCCGCGGCCACGGCGGCGGCCGAACCGCCGGATGACCCGCCCGCTCCATGTTCGAGGTTCCACGGGTTGCGGGTTGGGCCATGAGCGATGGGTTCAGTGGTCGCCGCGAGTCCCATCTCCGGCGTGTTGGTGCGCCCGGCCATGACGAAGCCCGCGGCCCGGTACGCCTTGACGATGTTGGCGTCGAGGTCGGCTCGGTATCCGGCGTTCTTCAAGCCCTGGATGCCCTGGTGGAATGGCTGCCCTTTCTCGGCCGGCCAAAGATCCTTGATCAGCATTGGCACTCCGCGGAACGGGCCATCGGGGAGTTCGTCAGCGGCGGCCTCGCGAGCGGCCTCAAAGTTTGGATGGATCACCGCGTTGATCTGCGGGTTGAGCCGCTCGATCCTGTCGATCGTGTCGTCGATCAACTCGACCGGGGAGAGCTCGCCCTTGCGGATGAGTTCCGCAAGGCCAACGGCATCAGTACGGGCGAGTTCTGAATCGGACATGGCGCGAATCTAGACGACGGCCGGTGGAGACCCTTCGTGTGCCGTCGGTCGGCCTGCGGCACTGACGATTATGTCTTGTCGGATCCGATCGTTTGAGTTACCTTTACATTCATGGAACATGTAAAGGAACGGCGGCGAGGCGCCTCCAAGATCAGTTCGAAGAATCAGATCACGATTCCAGCTGAGGCGCTTCGCAACGCCGGACTTGAAGTCGGCGACCGCTTGGTTGCTCGCTCAGATGGTGCCGGGCGGGTCATTTTGGAACGCGAACACGACGTCATCGCCGAGTTCGCCGGAGCGTTGACGGGTGTATATCTCCCCCACGAGGTGGAAAGCCTCCGCTCCGAATGGGACTGACTCATCTCGACGCAGGAGTGATCATCGGTTTTCTCGATGGCGACGACGCCCATCACGAATCGGCGCGAGCCGCACTCTCCGATGCCCTTGGTCGAGGCGACCGGCTCTCCATGTCCGCCTCGGCGCTGGCCGAGTGTCTCGTGGGGCCAGCGCGGCGCAGTACCAAGGCGATTGAGTTGGTTCGCACCGCGATTGATCGACTCCCAGTTGCGGTCGTGGAGTTGAACGCGGAGATAGCGACGCAAGCCGCAATTCTTCGCGCGAGACATCGATCGTTGCGACTGCCGGATGCGCTGGTTGTCGCAACGGCCGCAGTCTCCGGTGCGGACCGTCTCATAACAACCGATCGGAAGTGGCCAACCGCCAAAGCAATGAAGCTGACACTCGCCGTCGAGAAAATCTGATGGGAACACGTGAAGGCCGGCGTAGTCGCCGCACGGTGCAAACGCGTGTCGTGTCAGCGGTAGCCGTCTTCTTGCTGGCCGATGCCTCGATTCAGCATGCCGACGGGTCCGTGTCGGAGGTCGGCACGGTCGAGTTCGTGAACGACCTGTTCGCCTTCGTCGCTGGGTGACCGCAGAGGGATCGAAACTCGAACCGGGCGTAGGCGCCGACACCGTAGAATCGTAGGCAATGACTGATTCTGTCGACATGAACGCACTTGAAGAGGGACTCGAGGTCGCCCTCGACTTCGACAAGGTCGTCAAGATCGGCCAGGCCGGACATCAGGTCGTGCCCGTGGTGCTGCAAGACGCAGACTCCGGCGACGTGCTCTTCATCGGCTACGCCAACGAAGAGGCGTATCGACTCACGCTCGAACGCCAGTCCGCGGTGCTCTACTCGACCTCGCGTGAAGAGATCTGGCACAAGGGTGCAACGAGCGGCGACACGCTCGAACTCGTGTCGGTTGGTGTCAACTGTGAGCAGAACAGTCTGCTGTATCGAGTCCGCAAGGCGGGCACGGGTGTGTGTCATACGAAGGACGAAAGCGGCACCGCTCGTCAGACGTGTTACTACCGCACCGTGACCGACCCCGATTCACTCACCTTCGGTTAGCTCGATGACTGTCTCGCCGCCGATCGAAGAGTTCCGCCAGCTGGCCGCCGGCCACCGGGTCGTGCCGGTGTGGCGCGAGGTTCTGGCCGACCTCACCACCCCTGTCAGCGCGTTTGCTCGGGTGGTCGGAGACGGCGACGGCTTCCTGTTCGAATCCGTAGAAGGCGGTGAGCGTTGGAGCCGGTGGTCGTTCATCGGCCGTCACCCCCACGGCACGCTGATTTCTCAGGGCGGCACCCTCACCATCACCGGTGACCTCGGTATCGACGTGCCGACCGACCAAGGGATGCTCGCCGCGCTCGAGCTGCTCCTCGAGCACTACCAAGCCCCTGAGATCGAAGGCCTCCCGCCGCTCCACGGCGGGCTGATTGGCTACCTCGGTTACGACGTCGTGCGCGAGGTAGAGCACCTTCCGAATGTGCCGAAAGATGACCTCGGTTATCCCGATGCCGTCATCTCGATGATTGGCGAACTCGCCGTCTACGACCACTTCCGTCAACGGGTCGTGCTCATCGCCAACGCGCTGATCCCCGATGATGCCGATGCGGCCACGGTCGATGCGGCCTACGAAGACGCGCTCGTGCGGCTCGAAGATCTTGCCGCGGCCGGCGCCCGGTCAATCGACGAACCATTGATGGAGCCGGCCACTCGCAGCGACGATGACGAACTGCCGGCGGTGAAGTCCACGATGGGTAAGAGCGTCTACTGCGCGGCGGTTGAAGCCGCGCGGGAATACATTCTTGCGGGCGACATCTTCCAGGTCGTTCTCGCTCAGCGCTTCGATCTCGAACTTGATGCGGAAGCGTTCGACCTCTACCGCGTCCTTCGTCAGGTCAACCCCAGTCCGTATATGTACTTCTTGCGCCACGGCGATTTGGAGATCGTCGGCGGGTCGCCTGAGCCCATGGTGCAGCTCCTCGAAGATCGAGTGATTTCTCGCCCGATCGCAGGCACGCGCCAGCGGGGCACCACCGAAGAGCACGACAAGCGCATGGCTGCCGAACTTCAAGAACACCCCAAAGAGATTGCCGAACACGTGATGCTCGTCGATCTCGCTCGCAACGATGTTGGGCGTGTGGTCGAGTTTGGCACGCTCCAGATCGACGAGATGATGACGCTCGAAAAGTACAGCCACGTGATGCATCTCACGTCGCAGGTCTCGGGTGATCTCAAAGCCGGCAAGACCCCCATCGATGTGCTCCGGGCCACGCTTCCGGCCGGCACCCTCTCCGGCGCCCCGAAGGTGCGGGCGATGGAGATCATCGATGAGCTCGAACCGGTAAAGCGAGGCCCGTATGGCGGCGTTGTCGGTTATCTCGACTTCTCCGGCAATATCGATACGGCTATCGCGATCCGTACAATGCTGATCAGCGGCAACCGGGCGTCGATCCAAGCGGGGGCCGGCATCGTCGCCGATTCCGTCCCTGAAGACGAACATCTCGAATGCCAGAACAAGGCAAAAGCCCTGCTCGCGGCGGTTCCGGCCGCTCGACGAATGACTGCCGCCCGAAAGGCGAATCGCTGAAATGGTTGCCACCCTTCGTTCCCACGGTGTGATTCGGGCCTCCGGTCCCGACATCGCGAAATACCTGCAAGGCCAGCTCTCCCAAGACCTTGATCCGCTTGCCGTTGGCAACAGCGCGTGGTCGTTGCTGCTGGCCCCCAACGGCAAGCTTGTCGCCTGGTTACGAGTGCACCGGGTCGGTGACGCCGAGTTCGTGCTGGACCTCGAACCGTTGGTCGTTGATGCCGTGATCGCTCGACTCGAACGCTTCAAACTTCGCACCGACGCCACGTTCGTCGTTGAAGACGGCTGGCAGATCCTTCAGGTCCGGGGCGACGAATGTCCGGCCGGTGGCGAGCTTCGGACCGAAGTTGCATGGCCCGGGTTTGATGGCATTGATGTGCTCGGTCGATCGCTCGACCTCGACATCGAGACTGACGACGGAGCGTTCGAGCTCGCTCGGATCGAGGCGGGTGTGCCGCGATTCGGGATCGACCTCGATGACGAGACCATTCCCGCTGAGGGTGGCGTGTCCGTCATCGAGCATTCCGTTAGCTTCAGCAAGGGTTGTTACACCGGCCAGGAACTCGTGGCCCGTATCGAAAGTCGTGGCGGCAACGTGCCTCGACCGCTGCGGGTGCTCTCGCTCGACGCCGCCGTCAGCGTCGGCGATGAGGTGATGTTCGACGGCTCGCCGATCGGCACCGTCACCTCCGCCGCCGGCACCTCCGCGCTGGCTCGCATCCTTCGAAAAGCCAAACCCGGCGCCCCCATCACCGTCGCCAACACCCCCGGCACCGTCCAGCCCTGACTTCTGTGACGATTAACCCGCCCCACAGGCGGGTAACTCGTCACAGAACGGAAGGACTGGGGGCAGGGGAGAGGCTGACAACGAGTTCGGCGCCGCCTCCGGTGGCGCGGCGAGCCACAACGGTGCCGCCCATGCCTTCGACCAGCTCGCGGACGATCGCCAGGCCGAGGCCGCTGCCGGATTCCTTGATCTTTGGGTTCTGCTGAGCGACGTAGAGCCGTTCGAACACGTGGGGGAGATCCGACTCGCTGATTCCGGGGCCGTCATCGGCGACGGCAACGTGAATGCGGCCCTCGTCGAACCAGAGCGTGAGGTCCACATTGGAATCGGCGAACTTCAGGGCGTTGCCCACGAGGTTGGCCATGACCTGGGCAAATCGATCGTGGTCGACCTGGGCTCGTACGCGCTCGTCGGGGGCTCGGAACGTGACAGACACGCCGCGCTCCTCGGCCTCTCGACGATGCCCGTCGACGGTGTCGCCGATGATCAGGCCCAGATCATGATCGGCGAGGGCGTAGGTGAAGCCGGTGCCTTCGAGGCGGGCGAGGAGAAGCAGATCGCCAACGAGGCGCTCGAGTCGTCGGGACTCGCCCTCGATGACACCACCGACCGCGACCGGATCGTCGATCGCTCCGTCGATGAGGGCCTCCGCGTAGCCGCGAATATTTGTGAGCGGCGTGCGGAGGTCGTGGCTGACCGACAGCAAGAACTGCCGTTCGAGAGCGCGACTTCGTTCGAGGTTCGTGGCCATGGCATTGACTGAGCCGACGAGATCGGCGAGTTCTCCGCCCATCGCCGCGTGCTTCTCATCGACACGGGCCGACATATCTCCGGCGGCGATCCGTTTCGCCGTGGCGCTGGCCTGAAGAATCGGGTCGATGAGTCGACGGCTGAGCCGGATCGTGACTAGCACCGCGACAAGAACCGTTGCCAATCCCGCGATCGCGAACCAGCGGAACGCGGGTTGCACGATCGGGTCCGGTTCGCGAGCAAGCACGACAAGTGTGCGAAGTCCGCCGGGATTGTTGACGCCGCCCGCTGCGAAGATCAGTCCGTCCTTCCGTCCGCTCACGATCTCGCCGGCGAGGATCCGATCAAGATCGAGATCCTCCAACTCCACCCCCGCGGGGAAGGTGCCGATGAGCGGGCTATTGGGCGGCGCAACCAGAATGCCGATGCCCTCAAGGCTCATCGTTTGACTCAGCCGGGCCAGCCGCTGGACTCGCGTTTCGCCGTCGCTGGGGTTGGCAACAAGCGTGACTTCACCGAAGAGTTCGCGCAGTGCATCGGTCTGCTCTCGCAGTTCTTCCTCTTCGCTCTGCCGGTCGGTGACGCTCGCGAGGATGATCGTGCCGAGTCCGGCCAGGATCAGCGAAGCAGCCACCATGCCGATGAGTGAGAATCCGATCCGACGTCTCATGTTGTTTGCATCATGTCAGTCGAGGCGGTAGCCGACGCCCCACACCGTCTGCAGGTGGAGGTCGTCGCCGAGTTTCTTTCGCAGCTGCCGCACGTGGACATCGACGGTTCGGTCGTCGCCGACCCAATCGGCGCCCCACACCCCGTCGAGAAGTTGACGGCGAGACAATGCGAGACCACGGCGTTCGGCGAGATGGTGAACCAGGTCGAACTCCCGTGTCGCCAGGGCCACGGCTTCGCCTCGCACCGATACTTCCCGGCGCCCGACATCGACGACGATGTGCTCGCCGAGATCAATGATCGGCGGCCGGTCATCATTGTTGGCATTGTCGACGCGGCGAAGAATCGCCTTCACGCGAGCCACGACCTCGCGGGGCGAGAAGGGTTTCGTGACGTAGTCGTCGGCTCCGATCTCAAGCCCAAGGACCCGGTCGACCTCGTCGTCGCGGGCCGTCAGAAAGATGATGGGGACGTTTGAGTCGGCCCGAATCGCGCGGCACACGTCGATACCGTCGAGTTCGCCGGGTAGCCCGATGTCCAGCAGGACCAGTTTCGGTCGTCGCTCGGCGATGACCTCCAGCGCCCGCTCGCCGGTGCTCGCTTGATACGGCCGGAAGCCATCGCGGCGCAGATATAGCTCGACCAGGTCGGCGATGTTGGCGTCGTCTTCGACGATCACCACGACGGTTTCTTCGTTCACCACTCTCCTTCGGGCTCTTTCGCGGGCTGCGTGCCAACGGACTTTGGATCACAACTGTGAGGAAACCATGATGCCCTCTGGGCCGACTCGCGCTCATCTCGGGCCGATTTGACCTCTAGTCTCTCTTCGTGGCAACGGGCAGGGGAGCGAAGCACTACGAGGTGCTTGAAGTCGACCCGGCCGCGTCGATGGCTGAGATACGCCGGTCGTATCTTCGCTTGGCGCGCACATCGCACCCTGACTTTCACCACGAGTCCGACCGGGCCCGTATGTCCGCCGAAACGCAGATGCGCAAGATCAACGAAGCCTGGGCGGTGCTCAGCGATGTTGACGCCCGTTCGAGCTACGACCGCGAGCGGCTCAGCGGTCAGCCTCGGGCCCCATTCGACGCCGGAAGTCACGGTCGGGTAGATGAGCCCGACCCGTGGACGCCCTTCGACGACGGGCCAACCGCCGACTTCGACGAGAGCGACGACCGAGCGATTACCAGCAGCACCCTCCCGGGTTGGCTCAAGACCATTCCGGCCCTCGGCATCATCTTCGGGCTCGCCAGTTTCATGATTGGCGGCCTGATCGGTGTGGAGCCCATCTCCAAACTGGGCCTGATCGCGATGTTGCTGTCGGTGCTGCTCTTCGCAGCCGCGCCGCTCTTTGCGCTGTCGGTGAGTCGGAGCGAAGACACTCGTCCCTGATTCCGGTTTCGCATGACGGAGCGGCGCCTCTAGAGTCACCGCATGTCAAAAGTCGCAATGGTCGTGAAGCTCCCCTGTAAGCCCGGAAAGCGCGATGAGCTCGTCGCTGCGTTCGCTCCAATGATGGAGAACGTGAATTCCGAAGCTGGCACCGAGATCTACATTTTGAGTCTCGATACCGCTGATGAGGACGTGGCCTGGGTCTACGAGCTCTACACCGACAACGACGCAATGACCGCCCATAGCGGGTCGGACACCATGGCGACATTGATCGGCGCATTGGGCGACACCCTCGGAGGCGCGCCCGACTTCCACATGACCACTCCGGTCTCGGGCAAGGGCCTCTGAGCTGACGACTACCTACCTCGATCGGATCCTCGAGGATCATCGAGCGGTTGCGGCGAACGATCGCCGCTCAACCGATGAGTTGATGACGGCCGCGTTGGCGGCCCCACCCACGCGAGGTTTCCGGCGCACTCTGTCCGAGGCGTCGGGCATGGCCATCGTTAGTGAGATCAAGCGTCGTTCGCCATCAAAGGGCGACCTGTTCCCGGGTCTTGATCCGGCGGTGCTGGCCGGCCAATACGCCGCGGGTGGCGCCAGTTGCCTTTCGGTTCTCACAGATCAGCAGTGGTTCGGAGGTTCGGTTGAAGATCTGCAAGCGGCCCGAGCCGCCGTCGACTTGCCCGCGCTCCGCAAGGATTTCACCGTTCATCGCCACGACGTCCTCGACGCTCGCATCATGGGTGCCGACTGTGTTCTGCTGATTGCTGCGGCGCTCGACGACGATGAGCTGGCCGAGTTCCATGCGCTTGCGCTGAAGGTCGGACTCGATGTGTTGGTGGAGATCCATGATGAAGCAGAGCTCGATCGTGCACTCGCGGTCGACGCCACTCTGATCGGCGTCAACCAGCGAGATCTCGTCACCTTTGAGGTCGATACGGCGCGTGCGGTGCGGATGGCTCCGCAGATGCCGGCGGGTGTTGTGCGAGTGGCCGAGTCGGGCGTGCGTGATGCCGCAGATGTCGCCGAGCTAGGTGCGGCGGGCTATCACGCCGTCTTGGTCGGCGAAACGCTGGTCAAGCACGGTGATCCGGTTGCTGGCGTGGCGGAACTTCGCGCGGGATTCGGCGGGTAAACTCTCGGGGGGTGACGGATTCCGGCGCTAAAGTCATGGAGGTGTTCGTCAAGATCTGCGGAATTACGACGGAGGATGATGGTCTGTTGGCCGTTGCCTTGGGTGCCGATGCGCTCGGCTTCGTCTTTGCCCCGTCAACCCGTCAAGTCGCGGTCGATCGGGCTCGTGACATCGTGCGGCGGCTTCCGCCCGAAGTGTTGACCGTCGGCGTCTTCCGCGACGAGCTGCCCGACCGAGTAGTCGAGATCGTGCAGCGTGCCGGGCTCGGAGCGGCGCAGCTCCATGGCCACGAGACAGCCGAGCACACCCGTGAGGTGCGGACTCGTGTTCCCATCGTGATCAAGGGTTTCCCGGCCGGCCATCCCGGTCTTTCTCGTATCCCGGAGTACGGCGCCGATGTGGTCCTCGTCGAAGGCGAGAAACCGGGCAGCGGCGAAGTGTTCGACTGGCGCATGGCTGAAGACGCGCCACGAGCGGGTCATCGAGTGTTGCTTGCCGGCGGCCTACACCCGGGCAATGTCGCTGAAGCGATCCAGCAGGTGCGGCCGTGGGGCGTTGATGTCTCGACCGGCGTCGAGCGCGTGCCGGGCCGCAAAGACCCCGTGAAAATGCGCGAATTTATCGACGCAGCCCGAGCTGCGTTTGAAGCGATTCGGCCGGCCGAACATGACGACGATGGCAGCCTCTATGACTGGCAAGACGACTTCTCGTGAACCTGGAGATCAACTAATGACGATGACCGACCCCACCGACGGGGGCCGTTTCGGCGAGTTCGGTGGCATGTATGTGCCCGAAACCCTCGTTCCTGCCTGCCAGGAACTCGACGTCGCATTCCGCGAAGCGTGGGCTGACGATGCCTTTCGCTCCGAGCTCAATCGTCTCCTGAGGGACTACGCTGGTCGCCCAACTCCGGTCACGGTGTGCGACAACCTCAGTGAAGAACTGGGTTGTCAGGTGCTTTTGAAGCGCGAGGATCTGAACCACACGGGATCGCACAAGATCAACAACGTGCTCGGCCAGGCTTTACTCGCGAAGCGTATGGGGAAGACCAGCCTCGTTGCGGAGACCGGGGCAGGCCAGCATGGTGTGGCCGCAGCCACCGCGGCCGCGCTCTTCGGCATGGACTGCGTGGTCTACATGGGCTCCGTTGACATCAAGCGCCAGGAGCTCAACGTCTTCCGGATGAAGTTGCTCGGCGCGGAAGTGCGGGCGGCTACGTCTGGCTCGCAAACACTGAAGGACGCCGTCAACGAGGCAATGCGTCACTGGGTGTCAGTTGTGGAGGACACGCACTACTGCCTCGGCTCCGTGATGGGCCCTCACCCGTACCCCTGGATGGTGCGGGAATTCCACCGGGTGATCGGCGATGAAGCTCGCGAGCAGTGCCAGAAGCTGCTCGGCGGCCACCCCGATGTGGTCGTGGCGTGTGTCGGCGGCGGTTCAAACGCGGCCGGAATCTTCTCCGGCTTCGCCGACACCGATGCCGAACTCATCGGCGCCGAGCCTGCGGGTGGTGCCGCGGTCGGTCGGGCCGTACCGGGCATCGTGCACGGGAGCTTCTCCTACCTCATGCAAGACGAATGGGGTCAGGTGCTCGAAGCCCAATCGATCTCCGCGGGTCTCGACTATCCCGGCATTGGCCCCGAGCATGCACATCTTGCCGCGACAGGCCGGGCTCGTTATGAACCCGTCACCGACGCGGAAGTTGTCGAAGCGTTCAAGTTGCTCTCGCGAACCGAAGGCATCATTCCGGCGTTGGAATCCGCTCACGGTTTGGCGTGGATCAGCCGCGAACGAGAAGAGCTGAAGGGCAAGACCGTGTTGTTGAACCTCAGTGGTCGCGGCGACAAGGATGTTGCCCAGATGATGGACATCCTCGGATGAGCGGCGCTCTCGAAGCCGCACTGCGGGCTCGGCTTGAGTCCGGCGGCAAGTGCCTCGTTCCTTACCTCACGGGCGGCCTCGGCGACGACTGGATCGAAACGATCCAAGCGGTGGCCGATGCTGGCGCCGACGCGATCGAGATCGGCATTCCGTTCTCCGACCCGGTCATGGACGGACCGACGATCCAGCTCGCCAACGACAAGGCGATCGCCGCGGGCGCAACGCCCCTGTCGATCCTCGATCGAGTGCGGCGCGCTGACATTGGTGTGCCCACCGCGGTGATGACCTATGGCAACGTCGCCTACCGCATGGGCTGGGAGCGCTTCGCGAACACCCTCGTCGATTCCGGCGTGAGCGGTTGCATCCTCCCCGACATTCCGCTGGAGGAAACCGGGGAGTGGGCGGCCGCCGCTGATGCCGCTGGTGTTGAAACCGTTATGTTGGCTGCGCCGACGGCTCCCGACGAACGGCTGCCGCTCGTGTGCGAACGCTCCCGTGGATTCGTCTACGCCGTGGGCCTGCTCGGCATCACCGGCGTCCGAGCAGAACTCTCAGAAAGCTCCAAGGTGATTGCCCGGCGAGTGAAGGCGGTCACGGACCTGCCCGTGCTCGTCGGAGTGGGGATCGGCACGCCCGAACAGGCCGTGGAGATCTCCCAGATCTCTGATGGCGTGGTGGTGGGCTCAGCGATCGTGCAGCGAATGCTCGACGGTGGCGGTCCCGAAGGTGTCGCCGACCTCGTCCGCGAGTTCCGGACTGCGCTGGACGCATAACCGCTGGTCACAGGGGTTCTCCCTGGGACCCCCTAGGGGATTTTGGGGGATTCTCCCCAGAGACAGATGGGTGTCTGTCGGGTTCGATGGAACCCATGAAGACCGACACCTCGCCCAAACTCGCAGCGCTGGCCGCCGAGGCCCGCCCCGACCGCAATCGTGCGGTCGACGCCTACAGGGCTGGAGCGATGCTTGCCGTTGCCCTCGGCCACTGGGCGGCGATCTCGATCGCTCTCGATGACGATGGCGCCCTGGTCGCGGGCAATGCTCTCGCCGTGGCGCCGCAGCTTGCCTGGATCACTTGGATCTTCCAGGTGATGCCCTTGTTCTTCGTGGTCGGCGGCTTCTCCTCCGCCATGTCGCTTGATGCGCACTTCCGTAGCGGTGGGAGGGGCGCCGACTGGGTGGCCGCTCGACTTCGTCGCATACTCGCTCCCGCCGTCGTGCTCGGTGGCACCTGGCTCGGCCTGATCGCCGTTGGCTCCGTGCTCGGCTTTGGTGGCGTCGTCGCTGCCGGTGCGGTTGCCGCGGCGATCCCGCTGTGGTTTCTGGCCAACTACACGATCGACACGGCGATCGCTCCCTACGTGCTTCCTGCGTTTCGTCGGTCGCCGCTCGGTCTGGTTGGGCTCGGCCTCGCGGTCTTTGGCATCGTCGAACTTTTGAACCTTGCTGGTGTGCCGCACATTGGCCACCTGAACTGGGTGCTCGGTTGGCTGCTCTTCCAGGTTGCTGGCTTCGCTTGGCGAGACGGACTCCTGCCGACCGGCCTGCGTCTGGCCCTGATCTCGGCCGGTCTCTGGACGGCTGCGGTCTCGGCTGTCGCCTTCGGTCCGTGGCCCGTCGCCATGGTCCACCACGAGGGCCTGACGAATTCGCCGACCCATCCGCCGTCGCTGGCCCTGCTCCTCTTCGGTGCCGCGTACTCGACAACGGCGATCGCCGCCGCTCCAATGGTCTCCGCCTTCCTGGCCCGCTCGCCTCGGGCCTGGGCAGCTGTGGTCGCGGGCAACGCGGTGTCGCTCACGGTTTACCTGTGGCACTTCACCGCCTTCGTCGCCGTTGCGGCCGTGGCCTACGCCGCGGGTGTCTTGCCGACCGCGGAGGTGGCTACCGGCGCCTGGTGGTTGCAGAAGCTGCCGATGATGTTTGCCGCCGCAGTGATGCTTGCAGGTATTACTGCGCTGGTCAGCGGGGTTGAACGGCGAGCACTGTTGGCCCCTCGACAGGATTGGGCTGGGTCCGAGGCGTCGATGCTCGGCACCGCCGCGGTGATCTCTGGCTCGATCAAGGTGTGGGGCCTCGGCTCCGCTCCTATGGTCGCGATCGGAAGCGTCGTGCTCCTCGTCGTGTGGTTCGGCCTGCTCCGACCGACTCGGGAAGTCGCCCGCGTTGCCTAGGGTTTCCGCTTCGTGAGCGAGCTGTTCATCGCCGGGTTGATCGCGATCAACATCGCGAGGTTTGCCGTCAGGACCGTGCATTGATGTCGGCCAGCGGCAACCATTGGGGAATGTTGGCCTCTCGAAGATGGTTCCCCGCTCCGTGAACTTTGATCTCATTGTTGTGGGCGGCGGCGCCGGTGGCCTGGGTGCTGCTCGTGCCGCTCGATGGACGGGCGCGAACGTCGCCATAGTGAACGACGGGCCGCTGGGCGGCGATTGCACGTTCACCGGCTGCGTGCCGTCGAAGACCTTGCTCGCCGCCGCGGCGCAGGGTGCGAGTTTCGATGAAGCGATGGCGCGAGTGCGATCGACGGTCGACGAGATCGCGGCGACCGAAACGGCCGACGTGCTCCGGGCCGAAGGTGCCACTGTGATCGAAGGACGGGCTCACCTCACGACCCACGACACGGTCGCGGTTGGCCCCGATCGCTACACCGCTCCCCGAGTGATCGTGGCGACCGGCAGCCGACCGTTTATCCCGCCGATTCCGGGCCTCGGCGACGTGGAAGTGCTCACCAACGAGGAGGTCTTCTCGCTGACTGCCGCGCCCGCATCGATCGGGATTATTGGTGGTGGCCCGATTGGCTGCGAAATCGCCCAGGCACTCCATGGTTTGGGTGTCGCGGTCGAACTGTTTGAGGGCGCGCCTCGACTCCTCACGAAAGAAGAGCCGGAAGCGAGCTCAGTGGTGGAGTCGGCTCTTCGGGCCCGAGGCATCGGTGTTCACACCAGCGCCATGATCGAGCGGGTGGAGTCCCGCCCCGACGGCATCGCCCTCATTACCGACGAGGGCGAAACCCTGGTCGAGCGTTTGCTGATCGCCGTCGGTCGAGTGCCGAACTCTGCTGGTCTCGGTCTCGAAGAGCTCGGCGTGAAGCTCGATGCGCGTGGCCACATCGAGACCGATGACCGTCTCCAAACCGCAACTCGTGGGGTGTTCGCCGTTGGAGATGTCACCGGCAAGTTGCCCTTCACCCACGCGGCCGACGAGATGGGCCGGCTCGCAGCCGGCAACGCGTTGCGCAGGGGAATGCGTGGTCGTTTCCAGACGAAGTGGATTCCGTGGGCCACCTTCACGATGCCGGAAGTTGCCCGGGTCGGGTTGACGGAGGCGGAGGCCGCAACTCGGGGCGGCCGCGTCGCGGAGTTACCGCTCAGCGAAATGGACCGAGCGATCACCGATGGTCAAACCAACGGGTTTATCAAGCTGATCGCGGGGCCGAAGCGGTTAACCCGTAACGCTTTTGGCGGAGAGATCATTGGGGCGACGATTGTCGCGCCGCGGGCCGGAGAAATGATTCATGAGGCGGCGCTCGCGATGCGGACCCGCATGTTCGCGGGCCGGCTTGCCCAGACGGTTCATGCGTATCCCACGTGGAGCTACGGGATCCAAAAGACTGCTGGCCAATTCTTCGGAGAGGTCGAAGGGCGCACCGCCCGTCCGGCGAAACCATGAAGTACTGGCGCGGCGCCGCAGTGAGTCTCGCCGGTGTGGCGCTCTGGTGGTTCCTCGCCGATCGCACACCTACGAGCACCTTCCACTTCGCACCCGCCCTCGTGGCGGCCGCGTGGGTGGCAGTCGAGGGAACACTAGGGGCGGGGCTGGCCGCCCGTTACACGATCCGACTCGCCGGCATCGGAGGGGCGGTCGCCGTTGCGGCAACGCTCGGCCTTGAGGCTGCTGACCTTCTGCGAGGCCCGGTGTTCTGGGAACAGGGACCGGACGCGCCGGTGGTCGCCGAGCATGTGTTGTTCGCCGTGCTTGGCAGCGTCATGGGTGCGCTGATCTCGATCCGTTACTCCGCTCGGGCGCCGGCGACAGCGGCGTAGCGAAACGAGCCTGGTCTCGAGAGGCCTGCGCTTGTTGGCGACGCCGCTTACTCGGATCGGGACAATCTCGACCTTTGAGCGCACATCGTCCCATCGGCTGACAAGGGGTCGTCATGAAGCGAACTGGCCGAACTCGGGGCGTTCGTCGTACGGTCTCTCGCCATGCCGGATCTTCTCGTTGAACGCCAGGGCGCTGTGATGGTCGCCACCATGAATCGTCCCGAACGCAAGAACGCGATGACGCTCCAAATGTTTGGGCGTATGCGCGACGCGTGGAAGGAAGCCTCAGAGGACGACGCCATTCGCTGCATCGTTCTCACCGGGACCGGCGGCGACTTCTGCGCCGGTATGGACCTGCGCTCGATGTCGGGCGATAAGGCGGAAACCGATGACTGGGACGTCGAGGGCGCAATGGCATCCGAGGGCGCCGATTTCATCTGGGAAGGACTGCTGAAGACCAGTCGCCCAACGAAGCCCATAATCGCCGCGGTCGAGGGCGTCGCTATTGCCGGCGGCACCGAGATCCTGCAGGGCACCGACATCCGGATCGCGGCCGAATCGGCCAAGTTCGGTGTGAGCGAAGTGAAATGGTCGCTCTATCCAATGGGTGGTTCCGCCGTTCGTCTCGCTCGCCAGATCGGTTACGCCGAGGCCGCCGACATCTTGCTGACGGGCAAACACATCTCCGCGGCCGAGGCCAAGGCGATGGGTCTCATTAGCCGAGTCGTGCCCGACGGCACCGCCCTCGAACACGCGATGGAAGTCGCTGCGACGGTGGCCGCGAATGGCCCGTTGGCGGTTGAGGCCGTGTTGAAGACGCTGCACGACACCGCGGGCATGACCGAGGCTGAGGCATTCGCCCACGAAGACACCTACACGGGAGTCGTCATGGCCAGCCAGGACTCGAAGGAGGGTCCGAAGGCCTTCGCGGAGAAGCGCACCCCTAACTTCCAGCGCAAGTAGCGGGTCTCCGACCTGTCACCTTCCGTATTGCGCAGCGTTTAGTCGTTGCCGAGCCGGCGCCCGAGGGCGCCATCAACCCCAGGCAGCTGCGGTTGTACACCATGGATGCCTTGGCGTTCAGTGAACCGTTCCAGCACGATCTCTTCGACGTCGGCCCAGGTCGTTGCCCGGGGGCCGCGTTGGTCCTGGTTGTAGGGCTGATCGAAGACGATCACTTCGTTGCCTGCTTTGCGCAGTGCCGCGATGTTGTGCGGCGAATCGTCGATGTAAAGGTCGGCTTCCACCGCGGGCTTGGTGCCCAGGAAGCAGAGATCGCGATACGGGATTCGAGCCTTGTCGAGCCATTCGCACGTGTCGGCGACAGCGGCGTGGTGGCCCCAGTTGACGTACAGCCGGTGGGTGATGATCCGGATCCACACGCCGGCGTCGGACAAGCGCCAGAGTGTCTCGGCCGCCCCGTCGATGGGGTCGAGATCGCGGAACATCCGTTTCTCGACCACGGCATGGCGGTGATGGTCTTCGAAGTCGCCGGGCTCAAACCCCCACTCGGCGAAGTCCCAACCGCGTTCGAGCGGCAGCGTTGCTTCGTCGACCCCGAGCCGCTCGGCGACGATCTTTCGGAATCCAATGGTGTGCTCCGCGCACACGCCATCGAGGTCAACCCCGAGGACGAACGATTCGGCCACTACGAGGCGGTCAATCCGTTGTCAGAGTTAATGATGCTTCCGTGGATGTTGCCCGCCTCATCGGAGGCGAGGAACGCGAACAATGCCGCAATGTCCTCTGGTTGCCCGAAGCCGCGATATCCCATTGAGGCTTGCATCAGGTCGAAGTCGGTGTCGGCCGCCAGCTCGTAGTTGGCGTTCATGGCGGTGTCGGTGCCGCCTGGTGCGATGGCGTTGATCCGGATCGGCTGCTTCACGTATTCCATCGCGAGCGCACGAGTGATCTGAGCGACTGCACCCTTCGTGGCGCAGTAGGGAGCGAGATAGGCCTGACCCATTGAGGCCGCGTTGGACGCGATATTGACGATGTTGCCTTCAGTCGCGAGCACGTGGGGGAGGGCGGCCTGACACATGAAGTAGGTGCCGTCGACATTGATCGCAAACATTCGTCGCCACTCTTCATACGTGACATCGGGGGTGTTGCGCATCCACGAGATCGCGGCGAAGTTGCCGAGCACATCGAGCCGGCCATGGGTGTCGACACACTCCTGCATCGCGGCGGCACATTCCGTGTGATCGCTGATGTCGGTGATACGGGTGGTGATGGTGCCGCCCGCGTCGGTGATCTGCGTTGCGGTGGCCGCGAGGCCCTCGGCGTTGATGTCCATGCCGAACACGGTGCCGCCCTCGCTGGCGATGCGAATAGCGCTGGCCCGTCCCATGCCGCTCGCAACCCCGGTGAGGGCCACTACCTTGCCGTCGTAACGTCCCACTGTGTTGTTCTTTTTCTAGGAGGCCGTGAGGCCGCCGTCGGCGCTGATGATGCTGCCGTGGATGTTGGCGCCCTCATCGGAGGCCACGAAGGCGAAGAGGCCCGCAATCTGCTCGGCGGTACTCGCGTCGCGGTAGCCGATATAGGGCTGCATCAGTGCGAAGTCGATGTCGACCTGCAGTTCGAAGTTGTGCACGAGCGGTGTGTCGATGCCGCCGGGAGCGATGGCGTTGATCCGGATCGGTTGTTTCACAAATTCCATCGCGAGCGCCTTGGTCATATTGACCACTCCACCCTTGGTTGCGCAGTAGGGCACCGTGTAGGCCTGGCCCATCAGGCCGGCGTTCGACGCGATGTTGATGATGTTGCCGTGGCGCTCGAGGATGTGGGGAAGCGCGGCCTGGGTGAGGAAGAACATCCCCTTCAGGTTCACATTGTTCATGAGGTCCCATTCGGCCTCAGTCACCTGGTGGACATGGCGCTGGTTCGCGATGCCGGCGATGTTGCCGAGCACATCGATGCCGCCGTAGGTCTCGACACAGGCCGCGGCCGCGGCATGGCATTCCTCGACCGACCCAATGTCGGTGACACGGCAGGTCATCTCGCCACCGGCCGCTTCCACCGTGGCCTTGGTGTCTTCCATACCCTCGGCGTTGATGTCGAGGCCGAAGACCTTGGCACCCTCAGAGGCCAGTCGAATAGCGGTGGCCTTGCCGACGCCGGATGCAGCACCGGTGAGCAGGGCGATTTTTCCATCGAATCGATTCACGGCGCGGATCGTATCGGTGGGTTGCGTCCAAGGCCCAACTTCGGAATACCGTCACCGCATGTCGAACTCCGCCCTAGACCTGAACGCGGCCATCCGAGACCTGATCGAGGTCGTGCGTACCGCCGATATGGATGACGTCGAACTCGCCGAGCAGATCGCGGCGATCTCGTCAGTGACCGAAGATCTCCGGCCCCACGTGTATGACGGTATGCGGATGCAAGCGGGGCTTCGCTACGAGAATTTGATGGCCGATGTTGGGGCTCGAATGGCGGAGGTCCACGAGGCTGGCGACGAGGTCGACACCTACGCACTGCGAGGAGTGCAGGACCCCAACGGCTTCTTTCCGTACAGCCCGATCGTTGGTGGGCTGAATCCGATCTCGCCGCCCGTCAATATGTGGCGGGCCGATGGTGAATTGGGCCAAGAGATCCACGGTGAGGCCGAGTTTGGCGCCGCGTACAACGGACCGCCGGACTTCGTGCACGGTGGTGTGATCGCCGCTACCTTCGACGAACTCCTCGGCTGCGTCTGCGTTACGAATGGCATTGGCGGGTTCACGGGCACGCTCACGGTCATCTATCGCAGCCCCACTCCGCTCGGCGCGCCGCTCACGATGCGGGGCTGGCACGATCGCAGCGAAGGACGAAAGGTGTTCGCCAAGGGCGAGCTCTACTCCGGCGACACGTTGTGTGCGGAGGCCGAGGGGATTTTCATCCGTACCGACAAGCTGCCGTCGCCGCCCGGCGTGTAGCTAGTTCTGGCCCGGGCCAGTGCCGACCACAACTTCGTAACCCGTTTCTTCGGCTTCGTCGTCGACCATTTCCGCCGGAAAGCCAGGCGCCCGGAAGTCTCGGCCGAGCTGCTCCTCCATACGACGGACCACCATCGGGCTGAGCGCCCGGCGGCCGTAGCGCTCGGCCGCGTCGTCGAAGACGTCGAGCAAGACGGGCCCGACATCGAGATCGACATCGTTGCGTTTGGCGACGTCGAGGAACAGCCCCATGTCCTTCTGAACAAGGTCGAGCGTGAAGCCGATGTCGTAGCTGCCGTTGAGGATGACTTGACCCTCGGTCTCGTGGACGAACGAATTGCCCGACGAGATTCGGATGGCCTCGTAGGTGGTGGTCATGTCGATGCCCGCAGCTTCCGACACCGCGAATGCCTCGCCGATCCCGACCAGGTTGATCGAGGCCAGGTAGTTCGTGACCACCTTGAGTACTGACGCCGAACCAAGCGGGCCCGTGTGCAGCACCCGACGACCCATCATCGTGAGAATCGGAAGGGCCTTCTCGAACGCTTCCCGAGGACCGCCGCAGAAAATGGCGATGTTGCCGGTGGCGGCCCGATGGCAGCCGCCCGACACCGGACATTCGACCGGGGTCGCACCGGTGGCCTCGACGAGAGGAGCCATCCGGCAGATCTCCGCCTCGTCAGTGGTCGACATCTCCATCCAGATCTTGTTGGGGCCGAGCCCGGCAATGACACCGTCGTCGGCCTCCATCACCTGCGAACAAGCCGCGGGGGAGGGGAGACAAGTGACGATGATGTCGCACATCTCTGCGAGCTCTTTCGGCGAGGCTGCTGCGGTGGCACCCTGATCGACAAACGTCTGCATGAGATTGTCGTCAAGATCGCGAACGACCAGCTCAGCGCCATTGCGCAGGATCGAGCCGGCCAGCTTGCCACCGACATTGCCGAGACCAATAAATCCGATTTTCATGCGAGCAGACTACGCCCGCCTGGACCATTCGTTGAGCGATACCCGCTGGGCTCGGTTGCCGCTTCGCTAGAACGGGGATGACATCGTCCTGGTCGATTTTCAAGTGTCGGGCGACCGTAGGGGCGACTGCGTCTCAGTTCCGGACCGATCGCCAAAAAGCGTCCCCGCGGGGACGCTTTTTGCTGCTGCCCGACGCCATTCGGCCACCAGAGGTAGCGCCCCGCCGCGTAGTGCCGGGCATGCGTGTCAGTAGGCGATGACCGGCGACCTGGCGACGATGCTATTTTGAACGGGTGGGAAACCGCTCGACTTCATTCTCGATCCTTCGGGATGCTGCTCAATGCGGCTTACGGCTGGGGCGCCCCCGACTCTGGGCCCTTCTGGGGTTTGCCGCTTTGGCGGGCGTCGCTTGTGGCGGGGAAGACATAACCGTCGCTGTGCCGGTTTCGAGCAGCGGGGAAGCAAGCGTCGATCTCGAAGAAGTGGAGGATGCCGCGACCGAACCGCCGGCAGCCCCGGAGATGCCTGCGAGCACCGACATCGAGCTGTTGGACGATGAACCGATCGAGGACCCGGCTTCATGCCGACTTGAGGTGGGAGGTGTGGCGTTCTTCCGAGCCCACCGCTCGGGCGAGTTCAGTGTCCCGCCCTGCATTAGGGCCGCGGTGTCATCGACGCTGGCTATCGACAACGAGTCAGGCGACGCCATCACGGTCGATCTTGGCGAGACAACCCGGGTTATTCCTCCCGACGGTTACGACACCTTCGAGGACGTGTCGCTCGGCGACTTACTCGGAATCGGTTTGCATCACCTCAGCGATGATCTGCCCGACATTTGGGTGGTTGACCCCGCTGAGAGCGTGTTCGGCGACATCGAGATAATGACGCTGCGGTCCTTTGGTCCGCTTCGCACCAACTTCACCGTTGCGGAAGCCGAGAAGGTGCTCGGCGTCGACCTCGTCGCAGTCCAGGAGAATTTCGGAAGCTGCACCTTCGTTACCCCAGCAGGGCCGCGGGACCCGTACGCACCAGACCTGCAGGTATTCGGAAACGACGTCGATGGCCGCATTGTTCGTATCGAAACCCACAATCCGGCAGTCGCGACGCCTTCGGGCGTGCGGGTCGGCCAGCCCGAAACAATGGTGACGACAACCTACGGCGAGCGGGTTGTGTCGACCCCGAATGAGTACCTCGGCGCCGAGAACCCCAACTACGAATACGTGCCCAAAGACGACGCCGACGCGGATTATCGACTCATGTTCGGCACCTACGATGACACCATCACTTCAATGTGGACCGCGACAACGGAGGCTGCCTATCTCGCCGAGGGTTGCTCCTGACGCGAACGAAGCCGGACTCTGCCGCTGGTCCCCCGTTCCGTCTCGAGCAAGTGCGACGATCTTGCCGGCTCCCCGAGTAGGTCGTGATGAGCTCAGCGGCGTTGTTCACGCGAGAATGAGCGCATGCCCATTCACGCCACTCGGCCGACCATCGCGCAGCTCCGTGCGCTCGCTCAGGCGGCGGCCACAGATGAGCTGACGTACTCGCCAGTCGGCATCACCGCTGGGAACGCCGGCGCACCCGGCTATCGATACGACCGCTGGTCTCGCGATCTCGGGAACGGTCGCCCGGTCTTTGCACGCGCCTCCGACGCGCTTCGCGACTGGCAAATGCACACAACATCAGGGCTGGTCGTTGCTCACTCAGGGCCGCCAAGTGTTGGATCTGTGGTCGCGATGGCCGCACCGTTGCCGGTCGGCTACATCGACGTGGTTTGTCGCGTGGTCGCGGTAGATGATCAGAGTGATCGATTCGGTTTCACGTACGGCACGTTGCCAGTGCACCCTGAACAAGGCGAGGAGTCGTTCACTATCGTCATCACGCCCGACGGGGCCGTGACGGTCGAGATCACTGCGGTCTCGCGCTCACGGCATCCGTTGGCTCGGGCGTTCCCCCCGATAGCGCGACGTCTTCAGCGCATCGCCACGACTCGGTATCTCGACGCTATGCAGTCACTCACGGCTGGCTCCGGCCAGTCAGGTCGGGGCCGAGAGGGTTGACACAAATTCGAAGGTGGTCGCGGTAGCCGCCTCCGATTCGACAATCGAGGGCCGCTTGTGTCTTGCGACGGGGCTACTTGTCTGAGTCGCTCGGAGTGGGAATCGCGGGAACGGTGCCGCTCGTCAGGACCGCAGCTGGCTGCGCAACGACCTCATGCCAATTCGGAGCCACGAAAGCAAGACGGCGCTCCTTCGCGGCCTGAAGGGCACCAGCTGTTACATATCGAGGGTCCTCGCTGATCTCCGACATTTCTGTTCGAAGCAAAGCAGGGCACAGAACGGTTGCGACGATATTCGTGTTGACCAGGTCGAGCGCGCCGGTGCGGAGAACGCGCTGCGGCCGAGGGTTCCCCCGCCGTTGTCTTCGAAATGTCGGAAGGTGAGCGACATCCGCGGCGCTCAGCCGACCACGTCGACTGCATCCTTGCTCGCTGGGCGCCAGGTGACACCCGCGTCGTTCATCAGCAGCGTCTCGGCGGGTTCCGCGGTGGTGAAGCTGGCGAGGAACTCCGAATCTAGACTCGTCAGTTCAACCGCCAGCACCTCCGAACGCGCTGCCCTCATCTCAATCGTTTCCATCCGATCCAAGCTTCTTGCAGGAGATAGTCCTACGGTCGTTCCGATGACAATTTCGGCGAGCTCCGAGGTCGCCTCAGTCGCCTTGCGAAGACTTGCGCTCGCCGTGATGTCGAAGCCCTCAGAGTTTCCCGACTCACTGCGGATCGACCAGGACAGGGAGTTGGTGTCGGAGTCGATGACCACGGACGCGGGAGCGTGGACGCCCGGGAAGACTCTGCCCCCGGCAAACACCGCGAGCCTTGAATCGGTATGCCGCATAGGAACGTAGACCGCGCGAGTTGCAGCATCGGGAGGGCCGGTTTCCACCGAAATCCGGTGGGCAGCGGCGTTGATCGTGACACCTAGGCGACGTGGAAGTGGCCACGGTCGCGCTGACTCGATCTCGATCATGCAGCAGCCCACGACAACACCGCCGCCAGAGCCAACATGCGGCCGCATGCCCGTGGGCAACCGCTTCGCGACCTCATCCGGGTCGGCCCACGAGTTCACCAAGAGCCTGCGCCGGACCACCCCGGCAATGTCTCCAACCCGCGGCTGCGAACTCACCGTCGAGATCATATGATCACGAGCAACTTGCGCCCTAGACGATCCGCTCGTGATCGGCATTTCTGATCGGGCCGGCACGACCTTGCTGCCTCGGTGATTCGTGAGTTGCGCTAGTTGGTCGTCGGCACGACGAAGGTCCGACGGCCGACGATTTCGCCGCCGTTGTCTTCGATGTGTCGGAATGTGAGCGACATTCGCGGGGCGGCGTAGGCCATCTTGGGCACGCAGTGCTCCCACTTGTGCTGGCAGGCGCCGCCCATCACGAGGAGGTCACCGGAGCCGAGGGTGAGGCGGACTGACTCGCCGCCTTCCTTGGGCCGCAGGCCGAATCGGCGGGGACCGCCGAGCGAGACGATGGCGACGATCGGGTCGACCTGATGCAGACCGATGCGGTCGGCATGCCACGCAACCGAGTCGTTGCCGTCACGGTAATAGTTCACGAAGTTGCTGTTGACTCCTGCGCCATACCGGGATTCGAGCCACGCAACCATCGCATCGGCGAGCGGACCCACGGTGGGGTCGTCGAGGTCGAGCTGGCCGTGGAGGCGAGGCTCGTCGACGATGCGGCCGTACATCGGTCGTCGGCTGCCCCTCCACTCAAGGGTGTCGGCTAGCTGCTCGAGGAGCTGATCGGCTCCGTCGAGCCAGTTGCGGCTGATGTCGACCCAGGTGCACTCGTCGAGTGTGAGGCGTTGGACGGCGGCGCTCGTGACCACAGCCGGATCGCCTTGGGCGAAAAGGGTGGTTTGAAAGGAGCCGAGCGCCGCCATGTCCGAGAACCTACCCCGAACACCTGTTCGATCGCAATCATATTTGGTTCTGTGAACGGAAACCGGCGGTATACGCCGGTTTCCGTTCACAGAACCGTGGACATGACGTGCAAGGAGACCCGTGAAGGGGCCACTCGTTTTGCCTCAGGCGCCGGGCGCCACGGCCAACAAGCCTGACCCTGGCTAGAGCGGCGGCGGCATCGGTTTGGCGCGGACGATGAGGAGTCGTTGAACCGAACGGGTGAGGGCGACGTAGAGGAGCCGCAGGCCGTTCGGCAGCGAAGTGAACTCGGCCGGTTCGACGACGATCGTGGCGTCGAACTCGAGGCCCTTGGCGGTGGGCGGATCGACGACGGAGATCGCGTGGTCCAACTCGACGGCGCGGCGGGTGTCGCCGGCGTCGAGTCCGGCGGCGGCGAGCGCCTCCAATACGGCGTCCATCCGGCTGGCGTGGGCGATGACGCCGATCGTCGACCAATCCTCGCCGAGAGTGCTGGCCAGCTCGGCGACGGTGGCCGCGATCGCACTCTCGTCAACCTCGTGGTGTTCGGCACCGAGGCCGCGACTGCGGATCGATGTCGACGGTGTGATGTCGGGCGCGGTGACCGGGAGCAGCTGGTTGGCGTAGTCGAGGATTGGGCCCGGCACTCGGTAGCCCACCGTGAGTTCGCGACGGCGAAGCGTCTGCGGATCGACGCCGAGGCCACGGGCGACCGCGTCCCACGAGTCTTGGGCGCCAACTCCGGTGGCCTGGGCGATGTCGCCGAGGATTGTCATTGAACCGCCCGAAGACCGACGACCGGCCGCTCGGAGCGCCATGGACGAGAGGTCTTGGGCTTCATCGACGACCACGTGGCCGTAGGTTCGACCGCCGCCGCTGACGAATGCGTTGGCCTCATCGAGAAGCGGAAGATCAGCGGCCGTCCACTGCTCCTCAGCGATCTTCTTGGCGGAGGAGCGTTGCAGCAGTGCGGCCTCGTCCGCGGCGAGCAACCCATCGACCGCCCGCTTTCGATTCGTGGGGCTGCCCAAAAGAGACCGCACGATCTGGGCGCCACTGAGGCCCGGCCAGATCTTGTCGACCATCTTCTTGAAGCCGCCACTCTTGCGGAGTTCGGGAAGCATCCAAGCGAGGTCTTCTTGCGCGACGTCGCGGTCAATGAGCTGCTGACGTGCTTCGCGCAACAGCACCTCGGTGAAGACGCCCTTCGCATCGTTGAGCGGCAGATCCTTGTCGCGCGCGGTCTTCACCGCGCTGGCCACAACCTCGGGAGCGAAGCGCACCCGGCGCAGGCCAAGCGGCACGTCGAGCTCTTCGGTGGGCAGCTTGATCCGGGCGGTAGCGAGCCGTCGCAGCACCTCGACCATCACCTCGCGGCCCTTGACCTCGGCAACCTCCGGCGACTCGTCACCGCGCACTCGAACTCGTGAGCTCAGGAGCGAGGTGATGGTTGCCTGGCTGACCGCAGTTTCGCCGAGTGAGGGAAGCACATTCGCCACGTAGCGAAGAAACACGCGGTTGGGGCCAATGACGAGGACGTGCGACTGGGCAAGCGCCGCTCGATGTTCAAAGAGTAGATATGCCGCTCGGTGGAGGCCGACGGCCGTCTTGCCGGTGCCGGGACCACCCTGCACCAGGAGGCACTCGTCGAGGGACGCTCGGATGATCTCGTCCTGCTCGGCCGCGATCGTGGCGACGATGTCAGACATTTCGCCACTGCGACCCCGCTCAATTTCGGCGAGAACGGGATCAGGGATTCCGGCGGCGGAGATCGATTCGGGGTCATCGAGTTGTTCGTCGAAAATGGCGGTGAGCTCATCAACTTCACAGCTGAATCGACGGCGCCGAGCGAGTCCGAACGCGTCGGCCGCGGTCGCTCGATAGAAGGGAATCGCGACCGGCGCGCGCCAATCGACGATGACGGGTGTGCCGCCTTCGTCTTCGATGTGGCGACGCCCGACGTACCACTGGTCGCCGCCGGTGCTGACTGGATCTTCGTCGATTCGGCCGAAGCACAACGCTACGTTGCCGACATCGACGGCGGCGCGACGATCCGCCATATGGGCGCGGGTGATCTTCGCGTCGGCCGAGTCTTCGTCTCGGACCCGCTGGTCGCTGAATTCGAGCGCTCGTTGCGAGCGTTCGA
This sequence comes from Candidatus Aldehydirespiratoraceae bacterium, assembly GCA_047639555.1. GTDB lineage: Bacteria > Actinomycetota > Acidimicrobiia > Acidimicrobiales > Aldehydirespiratoraceae > JAJRXC01. Next base: position 136,590 of record JBLIOE010000002.1, on the reverse strand, counting down.
CCATCGCATCGAGCGCGGCGCGAGCGCTCCTGATGTAGGCCTGTTCGACCGCGTGGTCCTGATGAAGATCGGCGGCCTCGCGCCCCTCTGCCTCCGACATGGCTATGAACTTACCCTCCCGGACCGAGACACTTCGCGGAGATACGATCATGCGGGCGGACGCAGGAGGTCATTGGTTCCCGTGCTGTTCCCGACATTCACATTTGCGGCATTCTTCGCCGTGGTGCTCCCCGTGAGCTGGATGTTGCGAGAGCGCGTCACCGCGTGGAAGCTCTTCATCCTCGCGGCGTCGTACTACTTCTACGGCTACTGGGATGTGCGCTTCCTGTTGCTGCTCGCGCTGATGACAGTCGGCAACGAGGTGGCGGCCATCGCCGTGCATCGAAGTCCGAACGAGGCGGGGCGGAAAACCGCACTTACGATCGCGGTCTCGCTCAATCTCGTGGTGCTCGGATTCTTCAAGTACTACGACTTCTTCACCGACTCGCTCGATCGCAACCTCGGCCTGTCGAGCCCGGCCCTCGACGTGGTGCTGCCGATTGGCATCTCGTTCTTCACGTTCCAGGGCATCAGCTATGTGGTCGACGTGTACCGCAAGGACACACCGCCCGCGCCGTTGCTCGACTTTGCCGTTTACCTCTCGTTCTTTCCGCAGCTCGTGGCCGGGCCGATCGTGCGGGCCACAGAGTTCTTACCCGAGCTGCGTTCGGATCGTGTCCCGGACCAGGTCGAGGCGGGCCGGGCCGTGGTGCTCATCGGCCGTGGTCTCTTCAAGAAGGTGGTGATCGCCGACTTCCTTGGTCGAGCGATTGTCGACGATGCCTTCGGCACACCGGGCGAGTACGGCGCGCTCGACATCCTCTTTGGCATCTATGGCTACGCCATTCAGCTCTACGCCGACTTCAGTGGCTACACCGACATGGCCATCGGCATCGCCCTGCTCCTTGGTTTCCGTTTCCCGCAGAACTTCGACCGCCCGTATGCCGCCGTCTCCGTTCAGGACTTCTGGCGCCGTTGGCACATGACCCTCTCTCGCTGGCTGCGGGACTACCTCTATTTCCCGCTCGGTGGCAATCGCAACGGTCGCCTGATGACCTACCGAAACCTGCTGATCACTATGGCGCTTGGCGGCCTCTGGCACGGGGCGGCCGGAACCTTCGTCGTGTGGGGTCTCTACCAGGGACTCGGAATGGCGGGGGAGCGGCTTATCTCCGACCTCCGAGGCGAGCAGGACACGCCGCTAGATTCGCGTGACGTGCGAATCACCGAGCTGGCTCGACTGCACTCGGGCGCGGCGGTCGACGCGTGGCGCGAGGACCCGTCGTCGCCGGTGCCGTTTACCCCGCTCGATGTCAAGTCGCTCTGGCTAGGTCGACTCGTCACCTTCCACTTCGTCTGTGTGGGATGGGTGATCTTCAACAGCGACTCGTTGGGCCGAGCCGGCGATGTTCTCGCTGCGCTCTTCCAAGGGTGGGCCACCACCCCCGAGTTGGTGAATCCGCTCGTTGTGCTGGTGATTGGTGGAACGATCGCTGCCCAATACGTGCCGCCGCTGCTGGCCCGCCAATGGTCGGCGATGTTCTCGGTCGTCCCGCCGGTCGCGGTATCTATCGCCTTCGCGTTGTGGATCATGGTGGTAGTGGCTCTCGGTCCCGAGGGCATCAGCGAATTCATCTATTTCCAGTTCTGACATGCGACCCAAGGAGGTGAGAGATGAAGCACAGTGACCCGCTCGAACGGGCAACCCATACCCGAGAGCTCGGTGAGACCTGGGATGACGAGCAGTTCAAGGAGACCCGTGAGAAGGACCTCCGTCAGCGCACGGCCGATGTGCGGTCGGCGGTCATCGCGGCGATCTCCTGCCTGCTTCTTGCCACGTTGCTCACTTCCGCGAAAATCGTCGAGATTGCCGAACGCCAGGAGTTCGGGACAGCCCGAGACCGTCAGCTGGCCGTGGCCGAACAGGTCGATCGCGTGGCCAATTTCTTCTCGCTCAATCGGCCCTACGACGCGATCCAAGACATTCGTGGCACCGGGGACGACGTGGCGTCACGGATCGACACGATCGACGAGGTAATCGCTGATCTCGACCTGGAAGTCGATGATCCGCCCGTGGATGCACCCGCGGCCGACGACCCCGTCGGACCGGACTCGACGTCGACGACATCCACGACTACGACCGTGCCCGCGTGGCCGATACGGACCGTCGGCGCGACCCGTCCGCTCACGGTGTTTGTCGCCGGTGATAGCCAGGCCGAGTACCTCGCCGATGCGGTCACGACCGAGTCGAGCTTTGCGCTCGAGGTAGAACAACAACACGAGATCTCGACCAGTCTGTCTCGGCCGGACTACTTCAACTGGCCCGCCCGTCTTCGTGAGGTTGACGAGGCGCAAGACCCCGAAGCGGTGGTCCTGTTCATCGGCGCCAACGACCATCAGGACATGACCGACAGCGACGGCGGTCGGCTTGTCGAAGGTACCGACATATGGCAAGCCGAGTGGCGGCGCCGGCTCGAGATCACCTTTGACCTGCTGGAACAGGATGGACGTCACATCTTCTGGGTCACGCAGCCGCCGATGCGTGACGGTGAGCTTGATGACGGGATTGGTCAGATTAACGCGCTCGCCGACGCCGTGATCGCCGAGCGAGATTTCGTGAGCGCGATCGACATCTGGCCTCTCTTCGGCGGCGAGTCGGGCTTTTCGGAGCGCGTGACGGGCCCCGACGGCGATGAGATCCGTGCCCGCATCGACGACGGTGTCCACCTCACCCGAGACGCGTCGTCGTGGGTGGCGGACATGGTGTTCGCGGCGATGAGCGACACCTGGGAGTTCGAGTGACGGGCCGAGCAATCGCCGCGCCGGGGTGGCGTTAGAAGAAGGGGCTGACAACTACCACTGCAGCCTCTTGTCGCTCTCGGGACCGGTCGCCCATGAACCCACCGGCCACGGTGGTGGCCGTGTCAGTGCCTCGTTGGGCCGCGGTCACCATGGCATCGAAACTCGGCGCCGATGATGACAATTCCCTTGCTCTTCAGGGACGGCCGTGTGCTCGCGGCGAGCTAGTTGTCTTGGGGGTCTCGCGGATAGTTCGCCAGTCGGCCGAGCGCCCCGGGCTGGCGAGACAAGACTTCCCACCACAGCTCGTACGGGTCATCGGTGTGAATGTCGGGAAGCTCGGCCTCAAGAACGAACCATCCCTCTTCGAAAAGTTCGGCTTCGAGCTGACCGCTTGTCCAGCCCGCGTAGCCGGCATACATTCGCACCTCGTCGAGGCCGGGCACCTCGTTGGGTTCGACATCGAGATCGACGGTGCCGATTCGGCCGACCACCGGGTTCCAGTTCTCCCCGGCATCGTCGAGATGCACCGAGGCAACTGCGATGACGGACGACGGCGACACCGGTCCGCCGAGGAAGATGACGCTGGGAGGAACGGTACGGCCGGCCCAATGTTCGATCGTGGTAGCGACCGGAAGCTCGCTGGGCCGGTTGAGGACGACGCCGATGGCGCCTTCGTCGTTGTGCTCGAGCATGAAGATGACCGTGCGTTCGAAATTTGGATCGGTGAGCGCAGGTGTGGCGACGAGAAGCCAGCCGCGAGTGGAGTCGTCCATCGCCGACAGTCTCGCGTGTCGCGAGCCAAACCCAACGCTGTGGCACCATCACAGTCATGACACCGCCGATCGTGTTGACCATCGCCGCTCACGACCCGCTCGGCGGCGCCGGACTTGCCGCTGATCTCACCACGTTTGCCGCGCTGGGTGTACACGGCACGGTCGCGGTGACGGCCGTGACTGCACAGCGATTCGGTGCGGTGGAATCGGTGGCGGCGACGTCGGCCGAACTGCTCGCCGCGCAGATTGACGGCGTTGTTGCGTCCTACGACATCGCCGCGGTGAAGGTTGGGCTTCTCTCTGATGCGGCCCAGGTTGCGGTTGTGGCGTCTCGCGTCGCGTCGGGGGCGCTGCCGGCACCGGTAGTGGACCCGGTCATGGTCGACGGTCGCGGCAATCGCTTTATCTCGGCGGAGGTCGAGCAGGTGAGTCGCGAAGCGCTCTTCCCCCTAAGTGCGGTGCTCACCCCGAATCGAGCGGAGGCCGTGCTCCTCGGTGACGACGCCGCTTCCCTGGCCGCGCTTGGCGCGGGACTGGTTGTTGTCACCGGTGGCGGCGCGGAGGGCATCGACGAGCTGGTGTGGCCGGACGGGTCAACCGAACAACTGAGCGGCGAATGGGTGGCGACCGCGAACGTGCGGGGGAGTGGCTGCACCTTTGCGGCGGCCACGGCGGCCTGGTTGGGCCACGGCGCCACGCCGCTCGAAGCGGTGCGGGCCGCAAAGTCGTTCGTGCACGCTCGCCTGGTGGACGGTGCGGATTGGACATTTGGTCCCGCAGAGACGGTCGGACCAGTGGCACATCGCTTCACCGGGGACCGAGAAGCCCCCGACCGCTAGGGCACGTTGGCCCACTCTTCGCCGTAGTCGAAGAGCAGTTCCTCGCCCGGTTCGATGTCGCGGAGCGCATGCAGCTCGGCGCTGTCGAACTCGACGTTCGGGGTGCAGGAGTGGTTGAGGTGACGGAGGATGCCGTGGCCGTCGATACCCCGCCAGCCGTTGGGGTCGTCGGACTCGATCCAGAGCACGTACATCCCGTCGACGGATGTTGGAGCGCCGAGGTACGTGCCGATGAGGGTGTGTGCCTCGATCTCGGCAACCGCGAATACTCCGACGCCGTGGATCGGTGACTCTTGCGCCGCAACCATCGTCGCCGTCGCTTCCGCGCTCACCGTCCCGGGTGGTGTGGAGTGGGCCGCCGTCATTGAACGTCCGAGGGGAACGGCACGATCTCGGCATCGTGGTCGTCATCAGGACGCTCACGATGGCGGCTGTCAGTGATGAGTGTCCGGCTGACCGCCGACAGCGCTAGTTCTTCCATGTCGCCTCGGAGCGGGTCACGAAGAAAGCCATCGACGGACACGGAGTCGGGAAACGACAACACGAGGAGCGCGTCGGGCGCACCAACCCCGGCATCGACCTCGGCCGCTCGTCGCTCGAGGACTCCCTTGCTCCGGGGTAGCAGGGCAACGAGACGCTCCACGTACTCATCGAATGCCTCAGGTGCGCCCGTGCTCCAGAGTCGAAAGGTGAGCTCAATACGAGCGTCGTCGTCCACGACACACACGGTACAACCCGGCGGTCACCCGGTTCGGTGGACCGTCGCGTAAAGCGCCTTCAGATAGGCACCCTGGGTGAAGCCGATCGGATGGTCGATTGGGTGAGAGGTGCGGTCGAACTCGCGGAGTTCGACCTCTTCGCGGCGAGCGGTGTAGTGCACGGTGGCGAAGAACTCATCGGCCGAGACTCGGCTCGAACAGGAGGCCTGCAGGAAGGTGCCGCCGTCGCGGGTAAGGGCAAGGCCCAGGCGCGTGAGCTTCTCGTAGGCGGCGATTGCTCCGTCGACGCTCGCCTGGCGCTGCGCAAACGATGGCGGGTCAACGATCACAACGTCGAATATCTCGCCTCGGCGGGCGAGTCCTTCCATCACTTCGAAGGCATCGCCATGGTGGCCAACGTGGGTGCAAGCGGCCACCGATTCGACGTCGTGGTTGTGCGTCATGTTGCGCTTGGCCGCCTCGATGGCGGGAGCTGCGAGATCGACGCTGTGGACCTCATGGGCGCCGCCGGCCGCGGCGTGGACGGAGAACCCGCCGGTGCAACTGAAGACGTCGAGCACTCGGGCGCCGTCGGACAGGTCACGAATCAGCGCGCGGTTGACGCGCTGGTCGAGGAAGTGGCCGGTCTTCTGCCCGGAGGTGGGGTGCGCTTCGAAGGTGAGACCGTTTTCGAGGAACATCACCGGCTCGACCGGCGGCGGTCCATAGAGGGGCGCCCCTTCGATCAGGCCGAGCTCCGGCTGCTGCTCAACCGAACGAGCAAAACGAATGATGAGCGAGAGCGTGCCGTCGCTCGAGAGCGCCTCAAGCTGCTGGGCCAGCTCGGGAACGAGAGCCGGGAGATGCGGGATCCAGGCGTCGGTGTAGATCTTGGCGACGGCCACATTGGCGTAGAGATCGACCACGATCCCCGGCATACGATCGTTCTCGCCATGAATCAGCCGGTAGGCGTTGGTTGCCGGGTCATCAAGCAGCGGACGACGTCGTTCGATCGAGGCGGCGACCTTCTCGGCCCAGAACGCGGCGTTGACAGTGGTGGGTTTCCCGGTGTGTAGGAGCTTGATGCAGATGGGGGAGTTGGGGTCCCACAGCCCGATTCCGCTGAAGTTTCGATCGTCGTCGAAGATGACGGCGAGATCGCCGGACTCGCCCGTATGCGAGATGGAGACGAGCGATTCGTTGTAGATCCACGGATGCTGTTTGCGGAGGTGGCGGTGCGCGTCTTTCGTAACCCGGACGGCCATGCGCTTCTCGCTGGGGCGGGGAAGGGCAGCGAGGTCAACAGTCACCCCTCAAAGCTATCGACCCGCACTGTGTGCAGCGTGCCGTCGCCGTAGAGGCCCAGATTGATCACCGGACCGAGCGGGCTTAGGGGCTTTCGGTCTTCCAGGCTCCGGAGACCTTGCCGGCCACGCTGCCGACCTTGGCCCCGACCTCGTCGACGAGCTTGCGGGCGCTCGCGGCATATCCGGCCCCGGCATCGCCAACGTCGTCGGTATACGGCGTCTCGGCATCGTCGGCGGCCGTGCGATAGGTGCCATCGAGGATGGTCTGATATTCGCCGGAGTCGATCCAGTCGCGGAGTTCAGCCACTCGCACCACAGCAAACGGATGGGTCGACCCGAGGGCGGCGAGCACCTTGTAGATCCCGGCCATGGTGTCCTTGTCGTCTCGGTACTCGTCGCTTTGGGCGATGAAGGCATCAAGGTCGAGTTCTTCGCCCCGGGATCCGCCGGCGATTCGCATCAGCGCGCCCATCACGACTTCGGGGTCCTGAGTTGCGAGCAGTGCAGCCCGGTCGCACGAAAGCTCGCTCCGTCGTGACCATTCGAGCAGCCCGTAGAGCACCGGTCGCACCGCAACTCCCGCGAGCGGGTAGCGGGTGAGGGCGAACCGCATCAGGATGAAGAGCATCGTGCGATAGACCACGTGGCCGCTCATGATGTGGGCGACTTCGTGGCCGATGACGGACTCGACCTGGTCTTGATCGAGCATCTCTACGGTCGAGGAGTTGAGCACGATGAACGGATTGTCGAGGCCCACCGCGCCCGCGTTCACGAGCGGTGTTTGGGAGATGTAGAGCTCGGGGACATCGTCGAGGTCGAACGTGTCGCAGACCGCCAACAGCCGTTCGTGGATCCACGGGTATTGGGTCGGCCCGACCTTTACGGCGTTGGCCTTGAAGGTGAGGCGAATCGACTTCTCGCCAAACATGCCGACGAGCTTGCGCAGCACAAGGTCGAAGCCGGGGATTCGTCGCAACGCGTTGAGGGCCGCCCGGTCGGTGGGGTGCTCCCACGCGGTCGGGCTGATGTCAGGGAAACGAGTGTGTGCGCGAGCCGCCATGTCCGAAAGAATAGGTCGCTCGCAAGCCGCGTGGAGGGCGGGTTCGTCGAGGGTCGGCCATACTCAACGCCATGGTGACGTTTGAAGACATCGTGGCGCTCACGGCCGAACTGCCGATGGTGGGCGTCGGCTCGCACGACGGCACCGCGGCCGTGCAGGTCAGAGGGAAGGCGTTCGCTCGAATGTGGAGCGATCGCGAGTACACCCGCGACGGAGTGAAGGGCACCGAGGTGCTCGTTGTCTGGTGCGAACTCGAGGAGAAGCCCTTGGTGCTCGCAGCCCTCGTTGACGTGTGCTTCGAGACGCCGCACTACAACGGCCATGGCGCATTTCTCGTGCGACTCGCCGACATTGAGCCCGACGATCTGTACGACCTCCTTGAGGACAGCTATCGGCTCAAAGCGCCGAAGACTGCCCTCAAGGAACTCGATGCACGAGAGTAACTAGCTGACGGTGGCGGTGACGTTCACGTCGTAGATGGCGCCGTCGCCACTGAACCGCATCGTGGTGGTGATCGGATCGAGGCTGTTCCACCACACGCCGCCTGACGCGCCCGCCGGGAGAGCCGATGCGAGGCCGTCATCGATGAGCTGGCCGAGCGAACCGTAGGCCGCGACCCACACGGTGAAGCCGACATCGATGGGGTCGTCGGGGTTTCCGAGTGAACCGAGGAACAGCAGGATCGAGTCCCATACGCCAGGTGTCACCGCGGCTTCGACATTGGCGGCTGCGGTGGAGAGTGCATCGGCGATCGCCTGCGGGTCGGTGAGCTGAGCAATGGTGAGCGGCTCGACTTGGCTCACAAGTTCTGCCTCGAGGGCGGCCTCAACATCGTTCATCAGATTGTTGATCGTGCCCCAAGGGGTGAGGTCGCTCTCCATGACAACCATGACGGTGCCGACAAGTTCGGGGACCTTCCCCTTCGTGAGCAAGTCAGTGAGCGTCGAGTTCTGAATATCGGGGAAGTGGACAGCGCCCATGTTGGCGGGAATGCCAAGCACGGCGCCGTCGTCGGCACCGCTGCCGAGCTCGACGAGGTTGCCGATGAACTCGGCCGAGGCAGAGCCGGGAGTACCGGGAATGACCCGCCACTTGATCGTGGCGATGTAGGGCTCATCGCCGTTCTCGAAGAAGCCGTCCTCTTGTGCCTGCACGACGGTGAGTTGCGTTGCGGCAACGTCGATGTTGCAAGCCGCGGCGATCAGGCCGAGCAGAAGAATCAGTGGGACGGCAAGTGACCGCTTAGTAACATGCATGTGACTATCTTCACACGAGCCATACGGTGATGCAACCGTTGTTGGAAGTCACCTGGAGCGGTTAGGGCAACGTTGTTGTCGTTGTCGTTGTGGTTGTGGACGGAGGGATCAGGAATCCATCGCAACTGCCGGAGGCAAGAATGGTGACGAGGTCCAGCGAAGAGAGCAGCAGAGTCGACTGGGCAGCATTCGTGAAACCACCGGCGCCTGCCGCGACGATGGCGGCGACGTTGGCCTCGATTGTCGTAAGCGCCGCCTGTTGAGCGGGTGTAAACCGAGCGAGATCGGCGAGACCTTGGGCCACGAGGTCGTGAATGACGACAGCATCGTCGTAGGTTGCTAGGGCCGCGCCACCATTGAACGCGGGAGTGGTGGTTCCAGCGGCCAGGTCGGCGACGAGGGTGTTTCCGATGACCTGCTGTTCGGTCAGCTTGGCGACGTCGAGCACATCGATCGCGTCGGCCGTGGTGTGATAGCAGGGCCCCGTGGCATCGGTGAAGAACACAGAGGGCACGCCGGCGGCAACGAAGTTGGCGTGATCAGACCGACCCTGACCGAAGATCACACTCAAGAGTGAGAGGTCGAGCGTGCTCGCGTCGCCGGCCGTTGCGACCGCAGCCTGGTAGAAGGCGCCGCCGCTCTCCGCGCCGACCGCGAGTGTGCTGTTCCGCAGGCTTGGGAGGAGGTTGGCGCCCTGGATGTCGTAGTTGACGTAGGCGACGATGTTGGCCGCGACTCCCGGGTTGTTCGCGATCCATTGCTGGCTGCCGATCAGCCCGGACTCCTCTTGGTCCCAGAAACCGAACATCACGGTGCGTCGGGGCGCGGGGCCGTTGTCGAAGATGTCGGCCGCGATCTCTAAGGCGATCGCTGTGCCGGCGGCGTTGTCGGTAGCGCCGTTACAAACCGACGAACCGCCCTGGTTGTCGCAGTTGGCCACGTGGTCATAGTGAGCGCCGACCATCACGATCTCGCTCGCCAGATCGGTGCCCGGAATCTGGCCAACGATGTTGGTGCCGGTGTTGTACGTCTGCCGAAACGACACCGCGTTGGTGGTGCCGTCGGTGGCTTCCACGCCGTGCTGTGTCAGATAGTTGATGATCCAGTCCTGCGCCTCGACATGACCCGCGGTGCCGGGCACGCGTCCCTCACGGTCGTCGTGGGCGAGATAGAGGACGTGGACGGCGGTGCAGCTGCTGGCTGCGAGCGCGACCACCAAGAAGATCGAGAGGCGGATGAGCATTCGTGCGTTCAGTCGCATGCCACCGAGTGTGTCATTTCTCGAGGGTGACGTCACTTTCGGCGACTGGTTGATCAGCAGTTTCGAAGAGGCGGATCAGACGGGCCAGAAATGCGGCCATCTGTTCGCGATCGACCCGGTCAGCGGGGGAGTAGGAGCTCGGACTCGTACCGGTCGTGATGCCAAGTCGCCAGATGCTCTCGATGTCGTTGCGAGCGAATGAGCTGTCTCGAACATCGCCGAACGGGAACGCCGGTATCGGATCTGGTTCGGGCCCGGGGAGGTTCGCAAGGGACAGGCCGGGGTCTCCCTCGACATCCAGGAGGTTGTGTAGTCGGTTGAGGAATGAGGCCATCTGTTCGCGGTCGACCGAAACATTGGGGGAGTATGTGCGGGGGCCGGTGCCGGTCGTTATACCGAGATCAAACAAGGTGCGAATGTGTTCGTACGCGAATGACGAAGAATTGACGTCGTCGAACGGGTAGTCCAGTTCTTCCGTCTCCGCTGTGCCTTCAGCGGGCGTGTCTTCGACAGGCGCCTCGACGACAGGATTGTGCAGCAGCCAGATTCGACCGAGGAAGGCGGCCATTTGTTCGCGGGTGACGGTTTCCGCGGGGGAGTAGGAGGTGTCGCTGGTGCCGGTCGTGATCGCCAGGTCGTAGAGGAGGCCGACGTCGAGATACGCGTAGGACTCGGTGGCGATGTCGTCGAACGGATGCGGGAGAGTGGTCGTTGTTGTGGTGGTCGTTGTTGTGGTGGTCGTCGTCGTTGTCGAGGTAGTCGACGTCGTAGTGCTGGCGGGCGGAACGCCATCACAGTTGGTGCTCACAAACGCCTGGTCGGGTTCGATCGGCACGCCGTCCATCGTGATTTGGATCTGGTTGGCGCTGGGAAGAAGCCATGCCCTCGCGTCGTCGTAGTCGCGGCTGTTGAAGTACTCAAGATGCAGATGGGCGTGGGTGGCGTTGCCGGTGTCGCCCAGCAAGCCGAAGAGTTGGCCTTCGACCACTTCGCTATCGATCTCGAGGCCCTCAGGAACGGAGTCGTCGACGACATGGATGTAGCGGGCGGTGATATCGCCATAGTCGATCTCGACATACGTCCCCGCGGAGACGTGCCAGCCAATCCACACGATCGTGCCGTCGGCCTGCGCGAGTAGCGGTGCCCCGAGGTCGTACTGGGGCTTTGCGAACGTCCGCTCGGTCGAGTTGATATCGAGGTTCCAATTGTTCAGCCCGTGGCCCGAACGAGTGCCGCCCGACCACTCTGTGTCACAGGTGAAGGGTGCACGAATTGACGCGAGCGGTGGATCCTGCGCGGCCGCGTTGTCGACCGCGAGAAAGGCAAGAACAAGTCCGACGACCGTTGCAACAACGGTGTGAGAAGTTTTTTGCGGAAGTGACATGGTGATCCTCCCGCCCGCAGCGTCAATAATCGTAGCCGCAGGATCCATGAAGAGTTCGTCGTCCTCAACCGGCAGCGACTGAAGCCTGGGTCGTTCACATCGGCCTCAGCCGGTGACGATTCGGACTGGCACGGCGAATTCTGTTGCTGCATCTCGCAGGGGAGTGTTGTCGTCGGCTTCCGCTAGGCAGAGTTCGGCGGACAGATGGCGAGCAGCGGCGAGCGCTTCCAGGGACAGAAGGTTGAGCCGGGCTCCGGTATCGACGAGCTCACCCATTGGCCAACCGATGGTCCGGAGTGAGACGACTTCGATCGTGTCGGGCAGTTCAATCACCGAGCCGAGGACTTCGGCCGCGACCGCGGGATCGACGGATCCGAGTTGCCTCGTCAGCGAGCCGACGACTGCCTTGTTGGCGAGGGCTCGACAGAGCCTGTGGTACCAGAGCCCCGTTGTGGCTAAGGAGGCGCCCTCGGGCCGAAGTGCTGATGGTTCTTGGTCGAGGAGGAGACGCAGGAGGAGGTGGTCGTCGACGAGGACGATGCTCAAGTCAGTTCCGGCTCTGCGTCAGAGACAGCCGATGCGAGTGCCTCATAGCCGCCGGCATCGGCGATGGCCGCACTTACGATGGCCCGGAGTCCTCCGCGACCGGCCGGCACGATCACGAGAGCATGACCAACATCGGCGATCTCTACGGCGCCGCCTTTGCTGAGATTCCATCGGCGCCGCGCCTCGGCCGGCAACGCCATCTGTCCTCGGTCCGATACTCGATAGCTGGCAACAGTCATGGCCCTAGCTTACAATGCGGACAGCGGTACTTACAAGGCTGCGTTGTGATCGGTGTTCTCACAAACCAAAGTTTCGCCATAACTGGTGAAGGCCCATATTCGAGGTGTGAATAGACAATTCGCTCCTCTTCGCGATGAATCGACAGCGCCAATAGTCGACCTGGCACGCGAGATCGAAGAGGTGGTCGCCCCAGCGCTGGCAGCCCCAGTCGAAGATACTGGTGATCGAACCGTCCTCGAGTGAGCATTGCGGTTGATGAGGTCTCCGTGAACGAGAGTCAGTGCCACGTCGCCGACGTCGGTCGCTCGTAGGCGAGCGACCCCGTGATCGAACGCCTTTTTGCCCCGTCTTGGCTCGTCGAGCTTGGCTGGCCACCCGGCACAACGGGGTCGAGATCAGCGCGTTCGATCAGGAGCACTTGTGCTTGCCACGATGCGGCGCCCCGGTCAGTTGTCCCTGAGCGGCGAGCCGAGGAGTCCAACAGCGCATGACTTCGAGGGCATCCGCGACTCGTTCGACAATCGTTCGCCAGTCCTGGACGCCGCACAATTCAAGTGGAGTGCCGAAGGCCCTCGTCGAGATGCAGTAGTGAAGTCTCTCGGCCGAACTCGACTCTGGCGTCGATCCGACGTCGAGCACCTCGGGGATCGGGAGGCATGGCGAGCCGATGGCCGTCGAATTACTAGTTGCACTTAATATTAACTAGGAGTATTGTTTCGTGGCGTGGGAAATCGAATACACCGACGAATTCGGAGCGTGGTGGAACACGATCAGCACCGCCGAACAAGACGCCATAGCAGCTCTGGTGCCATTACTCGAGGAGATGGGGCTCGGCTTGGGTCGTCCGTCGGTCGACACGATTACTGCATCGAGATACCAAAATATGACAGGCCGATGACCTCTACGACCAACATCTCGCAACTCTCCGAAACGAAGGATTGATCTGATGGCCAAAAAGTTCTCAGAGCTAGCCGCTCCGCTCCACGATGACCACGAACGCAGCATCCGTATTGAAGCGCTCACTGAAAAAGCCCGCGCCGAAACCATCGCGTACCGGCTTGCAGAACTCCGCAAGGAATCCGGCATCACTCAAACCGAACTCGCAGAGAGGCTGGGAATCACCCAAGGCGCGGTTTCGGCGTGTGAACGTTCGGCCGACCTCAAGCTCTCAACCCTCCGCCGCCACGTCGCTGCCCTTGGCGGGACCGTCCACATCGAAATCAAGCTGTCCGAACCGACGACCACCGCCGACGCGTGAACCCCTCGGGAAGCGATAAGGGCTAGTTAACTTTACATAACGATGATTTCCGGCGGTTTCCCGAGAAGGTGCCAAACTTGAACGGGGAAGGCATTTTCGTTGTGTGAAAGGGATTCGGCCCGGGTCGACTAAGTTGCGCAGCCGCCCCAAAAAAAGGACTGTCCATGACCATAAAAGTGACCAAACTCAAAGTCGCGATGTCGATCGTCGTCGTCGCACTACTGATCCCCGCAACGGCGATCGCGACGCACTCGGCCGGGCACACGAACTTCTTCGACGACGTTGCCGACAACGCGTTCTACGCCGACGCAGCGACGTGGGCCAAAACGAACGAAATCACGACGGGCTCCCCCTCCGGCTCTAAAACCTTCAAGCCCACAGATGGGGTGACCCGCGGAGAAAGCGTCTTGTTCCTCAAGCGATACCAGGAGAATGTTGTCCAACCCGCGCTCGACAGTCTCACGAGCGATGTCGACACTCTCTTCATCGAGGTCGACGCGCTCGCCACCGATATCGACGCTCGACTCGGCACCGGATCGAACGAAGTCACCCAGATGGGTTTCGAGGTCCGCCTGGACTTTGAATCGACGATGACCATTGCCGAAGTCGGCCCGCTGAGTCTGTCCCTGCGGTGTTACGAGACCGACACCTCGAATCCGAGCGACGGAGACCAAAACCGCGCCACACTCCAGATGCGGGCCTTCTCAACCGAGCCCTTCATGACGACGAAGCAGGACGCGGTTGATCTCTATCCGGCCAACACGGGTGTGACGGTCGAGCGAGCGCTCGGGGCGTCGACTTCCGGCCAGGCCGTCCAGACATCATTCATCGAGCGCCTGAGCGGTGCCGGTGCGCTCACGGCCGAAGACGGGAGCCAGATCGCCTTCAACGGCGAAGGCATCCAGGTTGCCTTCAACGTCAACGGTGACGACTGCTACGCCCGAGGCATCGTGACGACGCTGCCAGCGCGGTAGGCACGAACCACATTCCGTTACCGAAGAGAGCCCGGGCCCACTGGTCCGGGCTCTTCTCGTTGCATCATTCGACCAAAACGAGTGCACACACAGCTTCTCGATGTGATCGGCTGGGCGGCGCCGACTAGAACCGCGGGATGGGTCAGGACCGCTACACGATCATCTCAGCCGACTGTCACGCCGGCGCTGACATTGCCGACTACAAGGACTATCTCGCCTTGAAGTATCACGACGACTTCGAGGTGTGGGCGGCGGGCTACGAGAATCCGTTCACCGACCTCGAAGATCCGACCCGCGTCCGAAACTGGGACAATGAGTATCGGCAACGTGAGCTCGAGGGCGACCTGCAGTCCGCCGAGGTCATCTTCCCCAACACCGTCCCGCCATTCTTCCCCACCGGGCAGCTTGTTGTCCGCCCACCGGCGAGCGGGCTCGAACACGAGCAACGCCAAGCCGGCTTGACCGCGCACAACCGTTGGTTGGCTGATTGGTGTCAGGAACTGCCCGGTCGCCGGGCTGGCCTCGCGCAGATCTTTCCGAACGACGTTGAGACCGCGGTTGCCGAGATCCACTGGGCAAAAGAGAATGGCCTCAAGGGCATCCTCTTCTCCGCCATTCCCCCTGACTCTGGCGTGCCGTCGTTGTGGGACCGCAGCTACGACCCGGTCTGGGCTGCCGCGGAGGAGACCGGCATGCCGATCAACCAGCACGGCGGCGCTGGCATCCCCGACATAGAAGGTGCGCCCGGTCGCAACATGCTCATGTTGATGGAGGTGCCGTTCTTCGCGAACCGCAGCCTTTGGCACCTGATCATTGGCGGCGTGTTCGATCGGCACCCGGATCTGAAGTTCGTGATGACGGAGCAGGCGGTCGGGTGGGTGCCCGATGTCCTCGGCCGTATGGACATGTATTGGAACCTGTTCGTTGCGAACGGACGGGTCGGCGAAATGCCTGCTCCACCCGATCTGATCCCGCAGGCGCCGTCGTTCTACTTCCAACAGAACTGCTGGATGGGAGCGAGCATGCCCTCCCCCGACGAAGCCGACGCGATCAAGACACTCGGAATCGACAAAGTGATGTGGGGTAGCGACTACCCGCACAAAGAAGGCACCTACCCCTACACGCTCGAGTCGCTGCAGTACACGTTCCACGACTGGGACGAAGCTGACCTGCGCAAGGTGCTCGGCGAAACTGCGGCTGAGATCTACGACCTCGACATAGAGGCGCTCGTCCCGCTCGGCATCGGTCCGACTGTCCAGGAGGTCGCCACTCCCCTAGCCGCGAAGCCAACCGATACCTACAGCATGGCGTTTTCGCCCCGACGCCACAGCGTCTGAGCGTCGCGACTAGTTGAGTTCCGGGAGTCCACTAAAGCTGAGATCGAGGTCTTGCTGGGTTCGATGATCTCGCCGACGGCGTACTTCAGCCGTCGCGCGGCATCCGCTCGCCTCGGCGATGCCCCTTCTTTCGGTTGTGGAAGCCGCATTTCATGTCGCCGTTGGCTTCGGATGTCTGGCCTTCGGGCCATGGAATCAAGTGGTCGACGTCGCAGCGGGCGGCGGGTTCATCGCACAGCTTATGTTGGCACTCGCGATCTCGAATCTCGATCGCGTCGCGGAGGCGGCCGCTGAAGAAGCGACTCTTGCTCGAAATCCTCAACACTTTCTGCGGCGATTCGAACACCAGGCTGCGGATGTGAGACTCGAGAAGGTGCCGGGCCACTGTCCCGGGCGACAGGATCGTTCCGTCGAGCAGCTCGGCGACAGGGCCCAGAAGCGTGTCGAGACCAACAATGATGTTGATCAGCGGCCGAGCGCCGCCCTCCGCGGTTGCTGCTCCCCGACGGACCAAAGCGAGAAGTGCGTCAGCGCGCCGCTGGCCCGGGGTGCGCTCAAGCTCATCCAATATTGGTGGCCGTCCGAGCCGTTCTTCCGCCTCGGCCCATTCCTTTTTGAAGAGGCGGTCGGCTTCACGGCGGACCGCTTCAGAGAGCTCGGACCCGCTCACTCGGTCCCAGAAGCCTTCCGATTGCCACGTACCTTCAAGCGTCTTCGAAAGAGAGAAACGCCGAGCCGCGAACTCCTTCGCATCCGGGTCAGGACCGTCGGTGTCGGCCAGCTGCAGCCACCGTTGCAGGGCAACAAGCAGCTTGTCGTAACGCAGTGTTTCGGCGAAGCCGACAAGCATGTCTTCATCACGTTCGAAGAGTTCGGCCGTTCGTTCGTTGCAGACTCGCAGAACGGCATCGACACGGGTCTCCCCAATCCGGCCCTGATCGAACGACCATGACAGCTTCGACGCTTCGCGCAGCCGCCGGGCTCGCCGAATCGAACGAGATGCTTCATCACCGGGCCGAAGCGCACGACACCGCAGCCACCCTCCCGCCGACTTCGCGCCCTCGCCCTGCCACACGCCCAGACGATCCATCTCTGCAACAACACCGGTTCGCACCGCGCTTGCTTGATCAACAACAACATGCATCTCGACAACGGCATCACCGCGCGCCGTGAGATCAAGACGCCCCAGATCAAACTCGCGGAGATCGGCGAGCGCGCGACGAGCGGCATCCGCTCGCCCCTCGAATTCTTCTCGCGCTGTCTGATCTTAATCGAACATACGTTCGTATCATATGACTGGGGTGTGACAGCGTCAGTACACCCCATCGACAGCGACGACGACTTCCCCGTCGATGCGGATATTCCTATTCGTTCTCCGCTGGTTGGCGGACCCCTCGCACTGTTCCCACGCCCCTCCGAGTGTTGGTCGAAGCAAAATCTGGCACCCTTCGCAAGATTTCTCCGCGAGACTGCGCAGATGATCACCAGAGTGGCCGTTGATGCCGCCTACGGCCGCATTCGAAAACACGTGCGTCGAACGCCCGTGATGGATTTCGATGGCGTCACGCTCAAGCTCGAACTGTTTCAACACTCCGGATCGTTCAAGGCTCGGGGGAGCTTCAACAGTGCGCTTGCCCAAGGTGTGCCCAACGCGGGGTTGATCGCGGCATCGGGCGGCAACCACGGCATCGCTGTCGCTCACGTTGCTCGTGAGCTGGGGGTTCGCGCCGAGATCTATGTTCCGGCCACCTCTTCGCCGGTGAAGATCGCCCGCATTCGAGCGCTTGGTGCCGACGTGCATGTGGGCGGTGATCTCTATGCCGATGCGCAGGCGGCTTGCGATCGGCGGATCGCCGAGTCGGGCGCGCTGGCGATCCACCCATTCGACGAACCGCTGACCGTCGCGGGCCAAGGCACGATCGGGATTGAACTCGAGCAGCAGATCGAGGGTCTCGACACGGTGGTTGTCGCAACTGGTGGTGGCGGTCTGGCGGCGGGAATCGCCGCCGCGTTGCCCGACGTGAAGATTGTCTGTGTTGAACCCCGCCGATGCTGCTGCTTACACGAGGCGCTCGCTGCGGGCGAGCCCGTCGCAGTCGAGATCGACAGCATCGCTGCCGATTCACTCGGCGCTCGCCAGATCGGGGCCGTGCCGTGGACGGTGCTTCGGGATCGGGCCAACTCCGTGTTGGTCGATGACGAAGCGATCGTCGCGGCGCGACAATCGCTCTGGGATCAAGCGCAGATCGTTGCCGAACACGGCGGAGCAACGGCCTACGCGGCGATCCAGTCCGGGGCGTACTCCCCCGCCGATGGCGAGAAGGTGGCCGTCGTGATCTGCGGGGCCAACACTGACCCCGCAGACCTCGTGGGCTAGGCGACGATCATCGCCGTCACCATGCCGAACATTCCTTCGTCCCGTTCGACGTGCGTGAGGATGTGGCAGTGCCAGACCCACGTGCCCACGGTGTCGGCGTTGATCAGGACGGTGTATCGCTCACCGGGTGCGACATTGACGGTGTCGGCGTAATAGGGGTTATCGAGTGGGAATCCATCCTTGGCGATCACCAACTGCGGGAATTGGTGGAGGTGCATCGGATGGATCTGGAGCCCCTCGTTGTAGTACGTGACAGTGATCCAGTCGTTGGAGGCAACGACGTATGGTTCGGTCGCCGGGAATGACTTCCCGTTTAACGAATAGCCGATGACGCCAGCATCGTTGAGCACCATCGGGATCTCGTGGGCGATCACAAGATCTTCGGGAATGATGGTGCCGTTGATGTTCTGCCCCCGCGGAATCGAGATATCGCCAACCGTGAACACGCCGAACAGTCCGTTCGGAATCGCCATTTGTCCGTGATGGTGGGCGTGGTACATCCCGAGCGACGCTCGCTCTGCGACGAATTCGTAGACGTAGCTATCGCCGGTCTCGATGAGATCCTGCGTGATCGGAGCCACGCCGTCCTGATTGTTTGGCGTGCGGATGCCGTGCCAGTGGATGTCGGTGCCCAGTGGGAGATCGTTCTGCACGTTCACCCGCACGTTGTCGCCGACTTCAACACGGATCTCGGGCCCGGGAACCATGCCGTTGTAGGTCCAGGCATCGACGATCTTCCCGGGTTCAACTTCCCACGGCGTGATGGCGACGGTGAGGTCGAAGACTTTGGTGCCGTCGTCAAGAATCGTGGGCTCCAGTGGGATGTTGCCGAGGCCCTCGGTCTCGGCCGGGAATGCTTTGATCGAGTCGATCATGGCCGCGTCAAGATGGGCCCAATCCGGCTCATCGCTTCGCTCCGTCGAAATCGTCATGGCTCCCGCGTTTGCGGTTGACACAACTTCGAGCATCGTTGTCATCCCTGACTCTCTGTGGCCAGGAATGTCGCAGAAGAGTTCGTAGTTGCCCGGTGAGAGCTCGCCGAGGTCAAGGAAGGTCCCTTCACCGGTGTTCAAGTCTGCCGTCTTCGGCCCGTTCGCCAGGCTCAGGTTGTGCGGTGCGTTGCCGGTGTTCAAGATGTCGAGGACGACATGACCCTCGGGAACAGCGAGGTCGCCGCGCACCGCGAACTCGCTGAGGTCAATGAGCGGAATAGCGGCGTCCGCTCCGATGTCGTCGAGGGTGACCTCCCCGCCCAACTCGTCGTCCTCGGCGCACGAGGCGGCTACTAGCGACAGCACAAGAAGGCTCAGGACGAGCCGTCGCGCAAAGGTAGTGATCATCGGAACTCCGTTCGATGGGCGCGTCCGTTGTAGACGCCAGATCACCGTGCGGCTGGCGATGAACGCAGCGAAAGGGCCCTTGGTCCCGACTTCCCGGCGTGACGGAATGCGGAGAAAGATGGCAGAGTGACGAGGCAAAGATTCCGATCCCGATGGCCAAGGACGACAAGCTCAAATGCGCGAATACGACCAGATCTACATTGATGGTGCCTGGGTGGCATCTGAGGGCTCCGGCTCGATCGATGTCATCAACGCCGCCACCGAAGAAGTCATGGGGCGAATCCCCAATGGCGTCGCCGCCGACGTCGACAAGGCCGTGGCCGCCGCAAAGGCCGCGTTCACATCGTGGAGCCAGACCGACGTCGAAGAGCGTCAGAAGTATCTCCAGCGCTTGCACGAAGGCTTCGTCGCCCGTGGCGGCGAGATCGCCGAAGTAATCGCTGGTGAAGTCGGCATGCCGATCACCTGGTCCACCATGATCCAGGCGGGCCTGCCCACCATGAACATGGAGAGCTACGCCAACCTGCTCAGCGACATGCAGTGGGAAGAGACGATCGGCAACAGCCTGGTCGTCAAGGAAGCCGTTGGTGTTGTCGGCTGCATCACGCCGTGGAACTACCCGCTGCACCAAATCGTCTGCAAGATCGGTGGCGCCTTCGCCGCGGGCTGCACCGTCGTGCTGAAGCCCACCGAGATCGCCCCGCTCAACGCCTACATCCTGGCCGAGATCATCCACGACGTTGGCCTGCCGCCCGGTGTGTTCAACATGGTGATGGGCACCGGCCCCGAGGTCGGCGAGCGCATTGCGTCGCACCCCGATGTCGACATGGTCTCGTTCACGGGTTCGACCAACGCGGGCAAGCGTGTTGCCGCGGTGGCCGCGGGCACGGTCAAGCGGGTTGCGCTCGAGCTTGGCGGCAAGTCTGCCAACGTCATCCTCGACGACGTCGAGGACTATGCGGCCGCGATCGGCGGCGGCGTATTCGCCGCGTACCTCAACAACGGTCAGACCTGCACCGCCCACACCCGCATGCTGCTCCCCCGCTCTCGTTACGAAGAAGGCGTCGCCATCGCGGCGGCCGCCGCGAACGCGATGGAAGTGAAGTCGCCCACCGAAGAAGGTATGCACATGGGTCCACTCATCTCGCAGACCCAGTGGGATCGCGTTCAGGGCTACATCCAGAAGGGCATCGACGAGGGCGCTCGCGTCGTCGCCGGTGGCCTGGGCAAGCCCGAGGGCATGGACACGGGTTACTACGTCAAGCCGACGGTTTTCGCTGACGTTGAGAACTCGATGACCATTGCTCAGGAAGAAATCTTCGGGCCCGTCCTTTCGATCATCGCCTATGAAGACGACGATGACGCGGTCGCCATCGCCAACGACAGCCTCTACGGCCTGTCGGGTGGCGTGTGGGGATCTCCGGACCGGGCCATGAAGGTTGCCCGACGAATGCGCACTGGTGCGGTCGACGTCAACGGCGGCAGCTTCAACATCCAGGCGCCGTTCGGTGGCTACAAGCAGTCCGGCTACGGACGCGAAAACGGCCCCTACGGCATTGAAGAATTCCTGCAGGTGAAGTCTCTGCAGCTCTGAGCATTCGCTCACGGTTTTCCCGCAACTGGTCCACTCCTCTCGGCTCTCGCCCGAGATGAGGGGACCAGTTCGGGTTTTGGGTCGCTTGCGCGACCTTGCAGCGATACCGTTGCTGCCCGTGGCACGCAGGCTAGAAATCGAACTCACCTCTAATCGCGACGACGGCACCTGGACATGGCGTGCTGTTGGAGCGAAAAGTCCGAAGGGCGTGCTTGACGGCTCGCTCGTTCCGAGCGGCTTAGCCGTCGGCGACATCGTGAAAGTTGAGGCTGAGGCAACTGTCGAAGGCCTCGATATCAACACGGTGTTTGCGCCGAAGGCGGCTCGCAAAGAGAAAGAGACGCTCGAACTTCTCGGTTCTGGGCGCGACGAGCCTCTCGTCACCCAGGTGCTTGCCGGCAAGGGCCGCGGCGGCGGCGGTCGTGGCCGTGATGGCGACAAAGGACGCGGCCGAGGTCGCGATGGCGACAAAGGACGCGGCCGTGGCCGTGAAGGCGGACGCGACGGTGGCCGTGAAGGCGGACGCGACGGTGGCCGTGAAGATAAGCGCGGCCCACGTGCCGAACGCCCGAAGGCTCCTGCTCGGCCGAAAGCGCCCCGTTTGCGCCCGGCCCGCACCCATCGCCAAGCCGTGCTGAAGGCGCTGCCCGCATTGCAGCATCATGTGGCCGAAGAAGTCCTGAAGGGCGGTGTGCCTGGTGTGCGTCAGGCCGTAGACCGGATGAACGAGAAGGCCGCGGCGGAAGGCATGCCGAAGATCAAGAGCGAGCCGTTGGTTGCGCTCGCCGAGAAGCTTGCTCCCGCGCTGAAGGCCGCCGAGTGGCGTGACCGCGCCGAAGCCGCAATTGCTGGCATCAACGAGATCGACGTGAAGGACATCCGTAGTGTTGTCGTGGCCGCCGACACTGGTGCTCGCGATGACGAGTCCCGTGCGCTGGCCGACCAACTCCGTGACGGTCTTACCGCCCGAGTCGATGCCGAACACCGTAAGTGGCTCGACGAGCTCGCGGAGAACATCGCCGAAGGCCGTGTCGTGCGGGCCCTTCGCCTTAGCTCCCGCCCGCCGAAGGCTGGCGCACCGCTGCCTCCCGATATGGCCGAGAAGCTTGCGGCAGGCGCTTCAGCGTCGCTCACCAGCGAGATCACACAAGATCGGTGGGCCACTGTGCTCGACGCGGTTGCGTTCTCGCCGGTAAAGGGTCTGGTTGTCCCCGAGGGACAGCCGGCTGAGCCCAACGAGCAGCTCCTCTCCGCCGTGCGCAAGCACGCCAGCAAGGTGCCGGCAATCGCGGCATCCTTCGGCGTCGACGCTCCGGCGCCGCGCAAGAAGGGTGGACGTCGCACTCCCCCGCCGCCGCCGGTCCCGACGGTGGCGCCTAAAGCCGCCGCGGCCCCGGCCGCAGAGACCGCTCCCGCTCCGGCCCCTGAAGCTCCGGCTGAGGTTGCTGCGGAGGCGCCAGTCGAGACCGAGCAAGCTGTTCCCGAAGCGGCCGCCGACGTAGACACCACAATTCCAGCGGAATGATCAAGTTCGAGGTCGAGGGCCACGTTGCGATTATCCGGCTTGACCGGGTGGAGGCTCGCAACGCGATCAACGCCGCGATGGCCGAGGCCATCGAAGGTGCAATCGACCGCCTCGAGGAAGACGACGACCTGTGGGTCGGCATTCTCACTCACGAGGGCCCAGTGTTCTGCGCCGGTGCCGACCTGAAGGAGATCGCCTCCGGCAATGCTGGAGGGCTGGCAACAGCCAGGGGCGGCTTTGGTGGCATTGTCACCCGTGAGCGGATCAAACCCCTGATCGCCGCAGTCGATGGCCATGCCGTAGCCGGCGGTACTGAGATCGCCCTCGCCTGTGACCTACGGGTTGCATCAAGGGCATCGAAGTTCGGTATTCCCGAAGTGAAGCGCTCCTTGGTCGCCGCGGCCGGCGGGTTGGTTCGCCTCCCACGAGTGCTGCCACCCGCGATCGCGATGGAATTGGCTGTCACCGGCGACACGCTCGATGCAGAGCGCGCCTACCACTTCGGCCTCATCAATGACCTGTGCGACGTCGGAGAGGCTGTACCGGCGGCCCTGAGGCTCGCTGAGCGGATCAACGCCAATGCGCCGCTGGCGGTTCGCGCCAGCCGGCAACTTATTCTCGAGGCTCCGACGCAGACCGACCGCGAAGGTATGAAGGCGGCCGGAAAGGCGATGATGGCGCTCAGCTCCACGGAAGACTTCGCTGAGGGTCCGCGTGCGTTCATCGAGAAGCGGCCGCCGAACTGGACGGGCCGCTAGGCCACTTCCCGGCTCAGACGGCTCAATGCGGGTTCAGATTGCTCGGTGCACACGAAGGGCACGAGCGACGAGGCCGAACGTCTCGAAGAAGTTCTTTGTCGCTCGGTCGCCTGGGAGCGCGATGGAGTCGATGCCGACGCAACCGCGGGCCCGGCACCATTCGGTGATCTTCTCCATCATGGCTTCTCCAAGGCCGACCCCACGGGCGTCGGCGAGGACGTAGACGTCGGTGAGGTGACCAATCGCCCGCCCGTCGTAAAGCTCAGTGCGGGTGACTGCCGCGTACCCAACGATTGTGTCGTCGATGGTGCTGACGAAGATCTCCGCGTCGGGGTTGGAATGGGTCTGGCCAATGCTGATGTCGAGAGGCTCGGGCCGGGCCTCCCATTGGCTCCAGATCTCGCCACCGCGATGAGGCCGAAGTTCGTCGTGGGCCGCGGCGCAGAGCGCGACCACAATCTCGAGTTCGTCACCGTTGGCTGGCCGCGCTGCTATTTCCATGGGTTCAGCCCTGAAGCTGACGAATGCGGTTGATCACTGTCGTTCGACTGCGGTGGGCCTGCTCGTAGCGCAGGATCGCGTCGAGTTCGTCGGCCGACAAAGGTGGGAGGAATGGGAGCAACTGGGGAGCCGAGAGACCGTCGTAGCCATCGACCGGAAGTGCGCTGTCGTCGCCCGTGAGGTCGGGTTCGTCGTCGTCAGCTGCGGCCGGATCGTCGTCGTCGCCGGCGAGCACCGTCCCGGCCACGGCGATGACCTGATCAACTAGCTTCCGGGCTTCGCCCTGACCGCGATCGGACGCGATCTTCCCGGCCAGGCGGGTGAGCGCGATCTGACCTCGGCCGCGCTCGGCAAGCTTCGGGAGAAGCTGCCGGGCTTCGAGCGCCAGGCCAATCGGGGCGTAGACCAGAAGGTCCATTACCTGATCTGCGAGGCGCTCGTCGTCGCTCATGGGATTTGGACTGGGCCGCCGCAGTGAGGGCACTCGTTGTCAACGACAGCCGCGCTATTGACGAGTAGGAAACAATGGGGGCACGAGAACTCGTGAGCCCCGCGAGCGATGACCGGCTCCGCATCGCCGGGAGGCGTTGGCGGCTTCTGGACAGGCTTGCTCTCGTCTTCGTCGTCGTCTTCGTCGTCATCGTCGCCTGCCGCGATGCGGTCCTTCAGGATCGCGTCGAGGTCGGCTTCAACGTCGTCTTCGTCTTCGTCGTCGTCATCGTCGGCACCCGGGCGAGCGGGAGTGGCGACGTCGTCGTCTTCGTCGTCGTCTTCTTCGTCGTCATCACTATCACCACCACCTTCGCCGTCGGCGCTCTCGGTGTCGTCTTCGTCGGCGCCTTCGAACTCGTCTTCTGCGCCGTCGAACTCCTCGCCGTCGGCGTCGTTTTCGTCGCCAGCGGGAGCCGCTTCGGTCTTGTCGTCTTCTGGGGGAGCTTCGTCAGCCATAGGTTCCTGCGCCTCTGATGTTGCGGCGGATCATAGACACTGCGAACGGATGCGCAACGTCGACGCCTGATTTGTTGCAATCAACAGTGGGATCATGCCCTTTTCAGCCCCGCAGATTGCGGATTTCCGTGACCGAAGCCACATGGTTCGCGCCGATAGTACTGACACCGTCACGCTGCACGCGGGAAAGGCCCTGCCGCGACGACACGGAGGCTTCGTCGGCCGCCGCCCGCGTGCGTAGAAAGCGCTATCAGCCGAGATCGCGGCTGCGACGCTTCTCTTCCGCTCGTCGTTCCGCGTCGAGACGGCCAAGGGCCGGCTCACCGGAGTGATCGACGAAGCGCATCGCCTCGGCGAGAGCCTTGTGTCCGGCCTTCTCTGCGATCTGCTTGTGCATCCGCTGGCAGACTCGGCGATACGCCTCATGACCTTGCGGTGTGGTGCGGAGTTCGAGCATGTGCATCGCCTCACGGGCGTTGAACTGCATCGAGTAACGAACGCGATAGGCCAGCGACACGGCATAGGCGGCCTGGTCAGGATGGTTTTCCATAAGTGCGCCGTGAAGCGCCGCCGATCGTTCCATGACCGAGCGGAACTCGTCTTCAACTCCAGCGGCGCGGACGGCATCGGGCAGGACGTAGCCGTGGCGCGGAGAGAGCGGTTGCCAATCGATGGTGAGCATCCGGTGTCGCTGCAGGTCACGGAAGGCGCCATAGTCCGAGAGGACATCGAAGCGATAGTCGGTGCGCTCAAAGGCCCGACCCGGCCGCTGGCGACGGTTCTCACGATGGCCGACGTAGGAGCGGATGACGCCGAGGCGATCCTCAACGGACATCGCCCGAACTCGTGCCTCGATCGAGGCTTCGGAGAGTGACGTGTACGGATAGATCATGGCGGCGACGGTCTTGACTTCTCCGTCGGGATCGAAGTCGACCAACTCGACGACGTCGTCTTCGACGAGTCCGCCGACCTCGTCACCAAACAAGCTGTCGACCATCGCCTCCATGGAGTCGCGAGTGTCGGCCAGATAGGCGCTGGTACGTTCGCCGCGGTCGGGAAGATCGACTCGCTTGAGGAACGAAGGCACAACCTTGCGCAGCTCCGTGAGCATCAGGTCGGCGTAGGCACGACTTTCCGGCAACGGATGCGAGCGCATACGCAAGAGGAGGGCCTCATAGGCCTGGCCGGTGCCATAGATCCCGAGATTCGACAGCGATGAAGCCGGCAACAGGCCGCGTATCGCGTCGAGGGATCGGGCCTTGATCGCGGTGCGATAGGCGAAGTCGCTATCGGACGGGTCCTTCGGCGTCGTGGCCTTGAAGAACTCCTGCATCTGCGGCACGAGCGACGAGTAGGCATCGAAGATGCGATCCATGTCGGCGACGTAACGAGTGCCAAGGTTGCTGCTGAGAATGTCGGGATCTCGGTAGTAGCGGTAGCGACCGCCAAGCCGCTGGTCATAGGCGATATAACGGGTGCTTTGTTCGAGGTACGCCATAAGGCGACCCCACTCCAGCACCTTTGTGAGGACGTTGGAGGCCTGCTCACAAGCAAGGTGGACGCCGCCGAGCTGGGCAACGCTGTCGTCGCCGTACTCGAAGAAGACCTTGTCGTAGAGCTCCTCGGCCCGGCGGAGACCCACCGTGGCATCGATGGTCTGGTCGCCTTCAATGTCGAGGTCACCCACGAACTCTTGAAGGAAGAGGCGACGCAGGCTCAGCGGACTGCGGGAATAACGAGCAAACAGCGCGCCCTTGACAACCTCGGGGAGGTTGACAAGCGCGAAAACCGGCTGGTCGAGGTTTGTGAAATAGCGACGGAGGACATCGGCCTCTTCGGCGGTGAACTCCTCGGCGATATAGACCGTCATCGGAGCGAGAGCCTATTGGGTCTCTTTGAACGCGTCGCGGACCGATCCGAGGC
Source organism: Candidatus Aldehydirespiratoraceae bacterium (assembly GCA_047639555.1). Classification (GTDB taxonomy): domain Bacteria; phylum Actinomycetota; class Acidimicrobiia; order Acidimicrobiales; family Aldehydirespiratoraceae; genus JAJRXC01. Next base: position 109,850 of record JBLIOE010000002.1, on the reverse strand, counting down.
TTTCCTCGTTGGCCCACAAATCGACGATCGTGAGGGCCATCGACAGCGCACCGTCGATCACGGCTCGGTCACCGTCTTCGGAGCGTGAGTGGATGGCGAAATCGGGGGTGTGGATGGCACATCCCTCGGGCGCGACCTTGATCATTGGATGGATCGCGGGCACGGCATAGGAGACGTTGCCCATGTCGGTACTGCCCGCCACAACTGACATTGGATTGGGCTCTTTCACCGTACGACCGAGGTCCGCGGCGTTGGCGCAATACAGATCGAGTAGCGGTCCGTTGTCGACCATGTCGAGGAACGGTGGGTCATTCCAGTGGTGTTTCATATCGCAGCCCGAAGCCGCGGCGCCCGCGTTCAGACACGCCATTACTCGATCCTTGAGCGGTTCGAGCGAGTCCATGTTGCGCGAACGGACGTACCACTGCGCCGCCGCCCTCTCGGGAACGATGTTCGGCTTCTGTCCGCCATCGGTGAAGATGCCGTGTATGCGCTCCTCGGGGCGAATGTGTTGGCGTAGCGCCGCAACGTTGGTGTAGCCAAGCACCGCGGCATCAAGAGCGTTGAGTCCCTTGTGCGGCGCCGCGGCTGCGTGCGCAGCGCGGCCGACGTATTCGACATCGACGGTATGAATGGCGATTGTCTGCATCCACCGAAGGTCGTGGTCGGCGGGGTGGACCATCATGGCGGCGTCGACGTTGTCGAAGGCGCCACGACGAATCATGAACTCCTTGCCGCCGCCGCCCTCTTCGGCCGGCGTACCCAAGATTGCCAGGCGTCCACCGAGCGCTTCCGCAACCGTGGCCGCCGCGAGCCCTGCGCCCAGACCAGCCGCAGCGATGATGTTGTGCCCGCAAGCGTGGCCTATCCCCGGAAGGGCGTCGTACTCGCAGCAGACAGCCACCGTGGGGCCTTGGGAGCCGACACGCGCATCAAACGCCGTAGGCATGCCGTAAGCGCCCCGCTCGACGTCGAGGCCCTCATCGGCGAGAACACCAGTGAGCATCTCGTGGGCGAAGTGTTCTTCGAAGTTGAGTTCCGGATTCGCGTGGATCTCGTGGGAGATCTCGAGAAGCGTCGGAGTCAACCGTTCGATCTCGGTGCGGACCCTCTTCTTTGCCTCGATCACGTCCATTACCCCATCGTAGTGAGGCGCTGGCCTCTGGGCCTAGAGCAGCTAGATCCAGACGTCGACGACGCCGGGCTCAGTGCGAATGCTGAGCGACTGCGCTCGACCAACCGCGGTGCCATCGAGGAAGATCCGTGTGGGTTCGGAGAGGTCAATCTGCACGGCCTCGCTGCGGCGCACTGTGATGTCTGGATGTGGGAGATGGGTGCCACTCGCAAGCCGACGCCGAGCCTTCACCCGATCACCAAGACCAGGGTTCCCGTCGAGCACATCGAGCTTGCCGTCGCCCGGATGGGCCCGAGGGGCAATATTCCACTCACCAATGAACGCGGCGTTCGCGGCAACTACGACCCGGCCGCGGAGCCACGACTGTCTGGCCACAAGATGGGCCAAGAACCAATGCAACTTGCCATCGACAAGCACCGCTCCGAGATCTATCTCGACATGGGCATGGGGCGGTACGCCACGACCGCCACCGAGCGTCCGCGCCACATCGCCGCCCGTCAACACCACCGGTGGAAGATCCGCATTACGGCGCCGCGCTGCTCCCAGCGCCTCGGCCGCCGCCCGATCATTATCAAACGAGAGAGCGTCGTCAGGCACCGGAGCATCGTCGCCCCAATCCTGCCCCCGCTTCACTCCCCCCGCGCTCACGCGACTGTTCCTACTTCGGCGCTCACGCGACTTCTACCGACCCGGAGAGTGCCACCACACCCCGATGAATCGCCTCGGCCGCCTGACGGGCTGACCGTGCGGTCGCGGGGACGCCAGCCACCTGACCAATCTGGCGCAGTAGATCCATCAGCTGCTTGATGTTGCGAACGAAGTCGCCTGCCGTGAGGTCTTCATCGCTCGCGAGAAGCACCGCAAGCTCCTCCCCCGCGGCCCAGGCATGGGCGTTCGGCGCAAAGCCAGCCTCGGGGGCACGGGTCTCGGGCACGTCGTGTTGGCGTTCGAGGGCAGCGATCTCGCTGGCCATGCGCTGGAGCTCTTGGAAGCGGTCCTTGGCCGCCTTCGACGGGAACCAGGGCTCCGGGGGCGCACCGGGTCGTCGATGCTCGTAGGTGAAACACGAGACGAGCGAAGCCAACTCCGGCGGATCGAGCCCGTCGAGAAGTCCTGCCGCGAGTGCCTCAGCGATGAGTAAATCTGATTCGTGGTACACCCGCCCGAGCGTGATGCCCGAATCCGTCACGGCCCACTCGTCGAGATGGCCGCGAGCGCGCAGCACCTCACACGTAGCGTCGAAGCGGCGAGCGACGGAGCCCTTGTCGAGCCGGGCCTTCTTCTCGAGGTGTCGAACCTCTTGCTCCAGTCTCGAAAGCGCGGCCCGCGGATCGTTGCGCTGCTGCGCTCGGCGCGTCTTGCGAGCTGAGGTAGTCGAATCCATTCGCCGAAGAGCGGTGGCTACCTCCTGGCGATAATCGATGCGTTCGGGGGCCATGGGCTGCGGAAGCTTGATCTGGCCGACGGTGAACGGCGGATCGTCGAGGTCGGCGAGTTCCCAGCGGTGTTCGTGCCCTGACTGGCTCACGAAGCGCATACGGGCGCGGCCGCCCTTGCGCCAGCTCACGCCGATTACCGCAAGGCGGTCTCCATTGTCGTCCAGAACTACGTCACCAGGTCGGAGACGGGACACAGCATCGGCGATTGCCCCCTCGTCCACGAGGCCTTCGTCGTCGGAGTCGTCATCGCGGGATTGCATCGCAACCTCCGCTTTGAGTTCTTTGAGTTTCGCGCGTTCGCGCACGAGCCGGTTTTCGAGCCTGACCACTCCGGCATTCGCCTGGTATTGGGCAAAGCTCCGAGCGAGGAGCGCTCGAGCGGCGTCGGGCTTGTGGCGTTGCAGCAGGTTGACGGCCATGTTGTAGGTGGGCCGAAAGGCGGACCGCAGCTTGAACGCTCGGCTTCCCGCCAGACTGGCGACAGTGTCGAACTGCGTGAAGGGCGACCACGGCACGATGGCGTGACCCCGCTCATCGATACCTCGTCGACCGGCTCGTCCGGTGAGCTGCGTGAACTGGGCGGGCGTGAGTGTCTCGTGGCCCTCGCCGGTGAATTTCGTCAGCTTGTCGATCACCACGCTCCGGGCGGGGAGGTTGACCCCCAGAGCGAGCGTCTCGGTCGCGAAGACGACCCGAACGAGACCTTCCGCGAAGCACACTTCGACGGCTTCTTTGAACGCGGGCACTAGGCCCGCGTGGTGTGACGCGATTCCTCGCTCCAGCCGTTCGAGCCAGTTCTTCGAGTCGAGCAGCGCGAGGTCGCTGGCGTTGAGACCGGCGAGACGTTCGTCGGCGATCTGTCGGATCCGGGCCGATTCTTCCTTGGTGGTGTAGCGCGCCCCTGCTCTCATCACGGTGGTGGCGGCCTCGTCGCAGCCCTTTCGGCTGAAGACGAACCAAATCACCGGAAGAAGGTCCTTCTTCTCAAGGTCGTCGAGCAGCTCGAGTCGGTTTGGCGTGCGCCACGGCGGTCGCTTCTTCTTGCCCTTCGGATCGTTGCGACGGCCACGTCGAAGATCGGGGTCGAAACGATCGCCCTCGGGGTTCGGCTTACCGTCGACCAGCGTGGGAATCACGTGGAGACGGTCGCCGCGTCGGTCGCCAACCGCGTAGAGGTTGGTGAGCTCGACCGGACGAGCGGTCTCAGAGATCACCTCGGTGGGGCCGCGCACCGAGGTGAGCCAGCCGCTGACCTCGTCGCTGTTCGACACAGTGGCCGAGAGGCACACCAGCGCGACATGCAGCGGGAGGTGAAGAATTACCTCTTCCCAGACTGGGCCCCGAAACGAGTCTTCGAGATAGTGCACTTCGTCGAGCACGACGAATGACAACTCGTCGAGGGAGCGGCCCTCGTAGAGCATGTTGCGGAGCACTTCGGTGGTCATCACCACCACATCAGCGTCGGGATTGATCGCGTTGTCGCCGGTGAGCAGACCCACACGGGAGCTGCCGATACGCGCCGCCAGGTCGCGATACTTCTGATTCGAGAGCGCCTTGATGGGGGTGGTGTAGAACGCTCGTCGTCCGGCTTCGAGAGCGCGATCGATCGCATGCTCCGCAATCAACGTCTTGCCGCTGCCCGTGGGCGCGCCGACGAGAACGGAGCGGCCTGCGTCGATGTGGGCCATTGCCTCGGTCTGGAATCGGTCGAGACGAAAGCCGGGGCTATCGGGCTCGGTCACTCGGCAACAGCTGCCTTGGTAGCCCGTCGTATCCGAATACGTCCGAAGAGGATCGAGAACTCGTAGAAGATGTACATCGGCACGGAAAGCACGGCGAGCGTGAACGGGTCACCGCTTGGGGTGATGACTGCGACGAGCGCGACAATGCCGACGATTGCGTACTGCCGACCTTCGCGAAGGGTCTTATTTTCGACCAGACCCAGCACTTGCAGGAAGATCAGCGCGATCGGGAACTCGAATCCAATTCCGAACCCCACCATCATCTTGACGATGAAGCCGAAGTACGCCGAGGGGGCGAAGATCTCTTCGAAGTTCTCGCCGCCGAGGTCCGACAGCCATTGCAGCGCCTTTGGTGCGCTCCAGTACGCAAGTCCTGCCCCGAGGAAGAACAGCGACACTGCCGACACGATAAACGGAATCGCATACTTCTTCTCGTGCGAATACAACCCAGGCGCGACGAAACGCCAAACCTGCCAAAGAATTACGGGACTCGCCAAGATGACGCCGCTATAGCCGGCGATCGTGAGCTTCACATTGAAGTTCTCGAGCGGCTCGCGGTTGAAGAGCCGGCAGTCTTTCGCAACTGAACAGTACGGCTCACTCAGGAAGTCGATGATGGTTTGATAGAAGATCCAACCGGCGACCGCTCCGATCGTGATCGCGATGAACGAGAAGATGAGCCGCCGTCGGAGCTCCGTGAGGTGCTCGATCAGAGTCATACGTGACTCGATGCGCGACCCCGCCTCGGTGTCAGCCTCAGTGTCAGTCATCGTTCACTGGCGGCTCGTTGGCGGCAGGCTCCTCTGCGTCAGGCTTGGCCGCCGGCGCTGGTGTCTTGGTGTCGATGTTGAAGGGTTCGACAATTGCCTTCTTGGTGTTGGTGACCGCACCGCGGGCCCGCGCCTCGGCCTCCTGGATCGGTTCCTGGATGGCCTCGCGGAACTCTCGCTGGAACCCGCTAGAGATCTTTCGCGCTTCACCGACGAACTTGCCGATCTGGCGCGCGGCTTCAGGAAGTTTGTTCGGACCAAGAATGATCAAGGCCACCATGGCGACAAATACGACCTCAAGGCCGCCGATGTTCGAAAACATGCGGTCAGCCTATCGACGGTCGTGGACTCGTCGGGATCGGCGCCGTTCGCGACGGTGCCGGTTCTTCTCGTCGATTCGTCCGATCTCGGAGGCAACGCGACGAGCATCTCTCTGGAGTTCGTCGGTGGCGACGGCGGCCACTCGGCTCCGCTGCAACGACAAACGAAGCTGCTGGAGCTCGGCTTCGACGCGGTGCATGGCCCATGCCAGCACGACCAGGGTGACAACGATCGAGAAGGCCGGGGCCAGCAGGGTCCAACTCACGAGGACGACGCTACTGATCGCTTCATGAACAAACGGTGATGCATTCCACAGCTCCGCAACTGGCGGCTGGCGCCTCGACCACCCAGCTCTCGCTGGGGTCAGTTATCGAGAAGGTGCGACAAGGCTTCGTTCCACGATGAGCTGTCGTGCAGCTTGTCGTGGAACTCGAGAAGATCGTCGTGGGTGATCGGCCGGCCGACCTTCGCCTCGCCGAGCTCCGCAGGGAGCGACCATGTATCCATCGAGACACCGGAGGCGATGAGAAGATCAATCGTGCGCGGCTCGGCGGACTTCACCACGGTCATCACGCAGGTCGGACAGCGGAAGCTGTACTCGCCGCGATTATCGTCGGTGCAGACCCGAACGCGGACATCAGCCGTCGTCAGTTCTACGTCTCCGCATTCTTCGCAACTTGCTCGGATCGTAGCCATAGTGCGGAGGGTGCCCCATTCGTTATGCCCGTGTGCTGTCATCCATCGGCAAGTCTTGCACCCTCCTAAAGGGCCGCGAGGCCTGGTTTCGGTGGTTCATCGGACTCAGTTCTTGGTGAATGTCGTTCCGCGTGTGTCATCGGTCCCTAGAGATGGGATCATGCAGCATGGGCACACGCCTTCCATCGCTCCTGGACCGCGCCATCCTCTTTGCACATCGCGGTGCCCGCGCGAACGAACGAGAGCACTCTTTGGAGGCATTTCGACTCGCTATCAAGCTCGGAGCCACCGGCATCCAGTGTGATGGCTGGGTGACGTTGGACGGCGTTGTGGTCCTCAATCGCGATCCATACGCCCGTCGTGGACGTCGCCAAAAAATCAGCCGGGTGAACGCGGCTGGTCTACCCGACGGCTTCGTCACGCTCGCTGAGCTGCTGGAGGTCAGCGGTGACCTGCCCATTCGCGTGCGGATCGACGACGCCGACCATGGACCGACGGCGATCGCCACGGCCCGCGCTATGGAGAGCGCCGATCGGCTGTGGCTCGCCCACACCGACCCGGAGGTACTGGCCGCATGGCGTGATGTCGCCCCCGAAGTGCAGTTAGTCAACAGTGCGAGCTTGGACAACATGGAACTCGGGCCAGAACGCCGAGCCGCCGAGTTGGCAGCCGCCCGCATTGATGCCGTCTCCATGTCCGAAACCGACTGGTCGGGTGGCATGGTGGCGCTCTTTCACCGTTTCGGTGTGCTCGCCTTCGCCGAGGGAGCCGACTTCGAACGTCAGCTGGCGCGGTTGATCGACATGGGCATTGATGCGGTCACCGGAGACCACCCTGAACGTATGGCGGCGGTTGCCGCCACGTTTGACTGACTGGGGCGGCTAGAGAAAGCCGATATCGCCGAGGGGCCACACCTTCAGGAAGGCGCGCCCGACGATGGTGTCGGTACCAACCGGACCGAATCGGCGGCTGTCGAAGCTGGCCCGGCGATTGTCGCCCATCACGAAGACCATGTCGTCGGGTACCTGGCAGGTGTCGGTGAGCGCGGGTGCATTGTCGCAGCCAGGAATGATGTCGCTGCTGGTGCTCGGCGCATCGTGGACATAGTCCTCGGACAACGAGCGGCCATCGATAAAGACGTCGCCCTCGCTGAACGAGATAGTTTCTCCCGGAAGGGCGATGACCCGCTTGATGAAGTCGTCGATCGTGCCCGGAGCGCCAGCGGGGCGAGAGAACACGATGATGTCGCCTCGTTGTACGTCGCCAATCCGGTAGCTCAGTTTGTTGACGAGGACGCGATCGTTCTCCGCCAGCGTCGGGTCCATTGACGCCGTGGGGATATAGAACGCCTGGAGCAGGAAGGCTTTGATGAGGAGCGCGACCGCGAGAGCACCGACCGCTACTCCGGCCCATTCGATCAAGGTGCGAAGCTGTGACTGCACCGTTGAGCGGGGAGCCGCCGAGGGAGCGTCGGCATCAGCGGCCCAAAAGCCGTCTTCCGGAGCGAGTTCGTCGCCGGGAAGGCTGGGGTCGGGTCCGTCTTCGGTCACTTGCGAGAGGGTACCCGGCCACTCCGCCGCAGAAGTCGACCCCCGGGATTCGAGATCGTTAGGGCTGGTACCGGCGAAGGGTGCGTTCGGCGGCGGCGCTCACGAGGTTGGCATCGAGGGGTGCGGGTGCCTCGATGATTTCGGTGGTCGGGCCGAGCCGTAGGAGCAAACGTTCGAGCCACGGGACAGCGGTGACGGCCATCGTGACATCGATCGAACCATCGTCGGCGACGACGGCGGCCTCGGTGGGATAGTGCTCCACGACCCACGCTGCATCAGCAGGCAGACGGAGACGGATTCGGGGGTCGTCGCCGCGTGGAGTGAACGATCCGCCGCCGCCCTCGAGGGCGTGGACGATCGCATCATCAGTGCGGTGCGCATCGCGAATGCGGTCGACCCGAAAGACGCGTTCGGCATCGGCGCGATGGCAGAACCCGTGCAGGTACCAATTGCCGTGGTCGCTGAAGACTCGGGCGGGATCGACACGACGCGAGGTGAGCTCGTCTCGGCCATATGTGTAGTAGTCGAGCGCAACCTGGGTGCCGGACGCGATCGACTCACGCAGCGTGTCGAGGATCGCTTCGGGGGCATCGCCGAGGCGGACGTCGACGGCCTGGTCGGCGCCATCTCCGAGCGCCATTCCGAGCTTCGTCAGCGCACGAAGGAGCGCACTTGCGGCGTTGTCGGTGTCGCCCTCGCTCAGCGTCAGGACGGACCGGCCGGCGGTGAGAAGTCGAGCGCCCTCTTCTGGCGTGAGGCGGAGCGGTTGTGAGAACCAATCGGCGTAGCGAATCTCAACCTTGTCATCGGTGATATCGACTTCGATCAACGAATCGGGGGTGAAGGGATACACCCCGACAAACAAGACGACTTCGGTCAAGTCCTCGACGAGTTGGGCCCGCGGATAGTCGAAGCGTTCGCTGATCTCGTCGAGCGGCGCGCCGTCTTGTTCGACGACCCACGGGATGACGGCGAGAAGCCGCGCCATACGTTCTTTTGCGGTCAGTTTGGCGCTCATCGACACGCCTCCAGCCAATCGATGATCGACTGGCGAAGCTCAGGAGGTTCGAGCACTTCCGCGTGGTCAAGAAAGCTCAGTACGAATGATCGGAATGCTTCAGGGTTGCGCACGTCGAGTTCGACGATCACTCCCCCATCGGGAAGCTCCTCCACGCTGCCCAGAAGGTGTCGGGCGTGGGCGGCTTGGACCGCATCGACGCGCACGCGGGCACGGACAGGCTCACCGTCGCCGAGCTCCCAGCCTCGCAGGTCGCTCGGATCGTTGATCTGGCCGACATCGCGGGTTGCAGCGTCGCCCAACTCGACCTGGCCCGCTATGCGGTCGACTCGGTAGAGCCGTTTGGCGTCGCGCATCTGATCCCAGCCGGTGAGATACCAATGACCGCGAGAAAACGACAGACGCCAGGGTTCGACGGTGCGAGGCGCATCGTTGTAGGTGAACGTGACGGCCCGACGGTCGGCCGCGGCCGCGATCATCACCGCGAGCGCATCGTCGAATGGCACGCTGGCCACCTCGTCGGCCGCCTCCCCGATGCTGCCGCCGAGCTTGCGAATGCCGTCGCGGGCGCCATCGAGGCGAACGAGGTTGGTGGCCAGGTGGAGGGCCGCAAGTTCGTCGGGTTCGAGTCGGAGCTCAGCATCGGTGTATTCGGCGCGCCGCATGCGATACCCATCGATGGGCGGATCGGCACCGGGAACGTTTTCGACGCGGATCGGGAGCCCCATTGCCCGCAGGTCGTCTTTGTCGCGCTCGAAGGCACGACGGAAGGACGCCTTGGCCTCGGGGTAACCCCCGATGCGGTCGCGAAGGTCGTCAGCGGTAAGGGGGCGCTCGGCGTCGAGCAGCGCCGCGGCCAGATTGAGAAGACGTTCGAGCTTGTCCATCAGAGACTGGCGATGAGCTTTTCTACGCGTTCGTCATGGGCCTTGAACGGGTCTTTACACAAGACCGTCCGCTGCGCCTGATCGTTGAGCTTCAGGTGAACCCAATCAACGGTGTAGTCACGTTTTTGCTCTTTTGCTCGCCGAATGAACTCGCCGCGGAGACGGGCGCGGGTGGTCTGTGGCGGGTGCTCCACGGCGTGGGAGATCTCCTCGTCGGTGACCATACGTTCGACCATGCCGCGCTTTTGCATCCGATAGAAGAGGCCGCGTTCGCGGTTGACGTCGTGGTATTGCAGATCGATGAGGGCGACCCGAGCGTCACTCAGTTCGAGTCCATGGCGCTCGCGGTAGCCCTCCATGAGCTTGTACTTGATTACCCAGTCGATCTCGCGATCGAGTTTCATCGGGTCATCGGCGAGCGCCGTGAGGCAGTGCTCCCACATCTCGAGCGCCAGCTGTTCTTGGTCGGAGAGTTCGTTGTGCTCGGCGAAGCGGATGGCCCGGTTGAGGTATTCGCTTTGGATGTCGAGGGCGGACACCTCGCGACCATTGGCGAGTCGTACCCGCCGGGTGCATGTCGTGTCGTGGCTGATCTCGCGGATCGCCCGAATTGGATTCTCGAGTGTCATGTCGCGCAGCACGACCTGCGGTTCTTCGAGCATGCGCAGCATGAGCGCACACGCACCGACCTTCAGGTAGTTCGCGTATTCGCTCATGTTGGAATCGCCGACGATGACGTGAAGACGGCGGTACCGCTCCGCATCGGCGTGGGGTTCGTCGCGAGTGTTGATTATGGGGCGAGAGCGGGTGGTGGCCGACGATACGCCTTCCCAGATGTGTTCGGCTCGCTGGCTGACGCAATACATCGCGCCGCGCGCGGTCTGCAGCACCTTGCCGGCCCCGGCATAGATCTGACGGCTGACGAGAAACGGAATCAATACTTCGCTGTAGGAGCTGAATTCATCCTTACGGCTGGTGCAGTAGTTCTCGTGGCAGCCGTAACTGTTGCCCGCGGAATCAGTGTTGTTTTTGAAGAGATAGATGTCGCCGTTGATGCCCTCGTCGCTGAGGCGCTCCTCGGCGCTGGTGAGGAGCTGTTCGAGAATCCGTTCGCCGGCTTTGTCGTGGACGACCAAGTCATGGACTGAGTCGCACTCCGGGGTCGCGTATTCGGGGTGACTCCCGACATCGAGGTAGAGCCGGGCGCCATTGCCGAGGAAGACGTTGCTGCTCCGCCCCCACGAGACAACGCGGCGAAAGAGGTAACGGGCGACCTCGTCGGGACTAAGCCGACGCTGACCGTTCAATGTGCAGGTAACCCCGTACTCGTTCTCGATTCCGAAGATCCGACGCTGCACGTCGACAACCTAACTGCCTCGCCCTCGGTTGGGCGGATGCGCCCCCCTGAACGACGGTGATGTTGGTGCTGGCGATGAGGACTATTCGTCGAGGAGCGATGCCACTTCGGCATCATCGAGGCGACGGAAGGCCCTGCGGCCAATCCCTCGCTCGAGAACAGCGACTTCCAGCCCGGCGGGCGTAAGTTCACGATCGGGGCCGTTGAGCGCCCCAACCGCCTGCTTGAGACCAACGGACAGGGTGGGTGGTGTTTCGAGGGTTCCGAAGCGACCGGAGATTGTGTCGGTCTCGCCGCCGAGCACAACCGACATGTCTTCATCCATCACCGTGCCGTCGTACAAGATGTGGAAGAGCTGATCGCCTGCACCATCGGCTGCCGCGCCGATCTCCGCGACGAGGATCTCGACCTCCATCGGCTTCATTTCGTGCGTAAACACCTGACCAAGACTTTGGGCGTATTGATTGGCCAGGCTTCGTGCATCGACGTCTTCTCGACTGAAGGAGTAGCCCTTGAGGTCGGCATGGCGGACGCCGGCGATGCGCAACTGATCGAACTCGTTGTATTTGCCGACACCGGCGAACGCAATGCGGTCGTAGATCTCGCTGACTTTGCGCAGGGTGGACGAGGTGTTTTCGGCGCAGATTGCGATGCCGTCGACGAATCGGAACGCGATCAGGCTCCGGCCCCGGGCGATCCCTTTGCGGGCGTAATCGGCGCGGTCTTTCATCACCTGTTCAGGGGCAACGTAGAAGGGCATGTTCATATCAGGCTCCTAGACGTTGTTGCGGCGACGCTCAAGCAGCGCCTGGGTGCGGTCGGCGAGTTCGGCGTCGTCGATTCGGGTGTAACCATCGGCCGTGATGAGCGCCACAACCGGGTAGATCCCTCGGATGGGGTCGGGTCCGCCCGTGGCGGAGTCTTCGTCGGCTGCTTCGAACAGCGACTCGAGGGCGAGGTCAGTAACGGTGCCGGCATCAAAACCTTCGCGAAAGCCCAGCTTGAGGACAGTGCCCGCGTGTAAAGAACCCGAGCCCGTGGCTGCGTGCTGCATTTCCTCGTAGCGGCCACCGGTGATGTCGAATTCGAAAAGTCGCCCCTCTTCTCGGCCAAGATCGAAGCCAGCAAAGATCGGCACTACGGCGAGGCCCTGCATCGCGGCGGGAAGGTTGTTGCGGATCATCTGGCTGAGCTGATTGGCCTTGCCCTCGAGGCTGAGCGAGTTGCCCTCGACCTTCTCGTAGTGCTCGAGTTGCAGCTGGAAGAGCCGGACCATCTCAATGGCGGGGCCGGCGGCTCCGGCAATTGCGACGCCACTGTGGCCGTCGGCTGGGTAGACCTTCTCGAGCGTGCGATGGCTGATGAGGTTGCCCGATGTTGCCCGGCGGTCACCCGCGAGGAGCACACCGTCGGCGTAACGAAGGGCGACACAGGTGGTGCCGTGGCGATAGTCGCTCACGGGAATCGGCGCGTCGGTGCTGCCGTGGTCGACGGTGACGAGGTCGTCGAAGCCACTGCGACGCAGCAGCTCTGCAAAGCTCGGCCCCGGATCGTCGTGCGGCCGAAAGAGCGGGAGATTCACGGCCTACTGGCCGCCTTTTTGAATGTAGGACTTCACAAAGTCCTCGGCGTTGGTCTCAAGGACCTCGTCGATCTCATCGAGCAGGTCGTCGAGCTCAGCCTTGAGCTCCTCGCCCTTCTCGGAGGTGGTGGGCGCTGCTGCGCTCTCGTTTTCGCGCTCCGTTGGAGCGGGCTTGCGGATCTGTTCACGCTCGGCCATTCGCGTCTCCCCGTGGTCTCGGTCTCTTAGTTTCCCAGTCGGCGAAGCAAGTCCGCCGCTGAGTCGCACTCATCGAACAACGTACCCACATGCGCTTCGGTACCGCGCAATGGTTCCATCATCGGCACCCGCCGGAGGGCCTCGGTGCCAATATCAAATACCATCGAATCCCAGTTGGCGGCCACCACGTTGTCAGAGAACCGCTGAAGGCAACGGCCCCGGAAGAAGGCGCGGGTGTCGTGCGGCGGTTCGGTCATAGCGACGCGGGCATCGTCGTCGGAAACGATTTGTTCGAGGCCGACGCGGGCCGACAATGACTTTTCGGGGCGGAGGTCGCTGTACTGGATATCCATGGCTCGTAAACGAGCATCGTTCCAGTCGAGGCCGTGCCGTTCGCGGTAACCCTCGATCAGCCGGTACTTGGCGACCCAGTCGATCTGACCGGCCAGACTCATCGGATCGTCTTCGAGGCCCGCCAGCATCTCTTCCCACCGGACCAGCACGTCGAGCGCGACGTCGCCGCCCACGTTTTCCGTGCCGCGATCCTCGATGTACTTCTTGGCCTGACCGAGGAGGTCCCACTGCACTTCAAGGGCGGTGATCGTTGACCCGTCGTCGAGCGTGAGTGTCTGGCCTAGCGAGAGGTCGTGAGACACCGCCCGGAGCGAGGCCACGGGAGTGGCGAAGGTGAACTCGCGGGTGAACGCGTCGTCTTCGGTGAGCGCGAGGATGAGCGCAGTGGTGCCGACCTTCAGGTAGGTGGCCACCTGGGCACAGTTGGCGTCACCCACAATCACGTGGAGGCGGCGGTATTTACGGGGATCAGCGTGCGGTTCGTCGCGCGTGTTGATGATCGGGCGTTTGAGCGTGGTCTCGAGCCCCACTTCTTCTTCGAAGAAATCGGCCCGTTGCGTCAGCTGAAAATCAACTTCGTTGGTGGCCATGCCGGGCACTTCGGCGCCGACCTTGCCCGCGCCCGTGAAGATTTGACGGGTGATGAAATGGGCCGTGCAGTGGTTGACGATCCGGCCAAAGGGTGTGGATCGATCGACAAGATAGTTCTCGTGACAGCCGTAGCTGCTGCCCTTGCCGTCGCTGTTGTTCTTGTAGACGATGATCTCTTCGCCGGGCGGAAGCAGCTTCTCGGAAGCGACCATCGATTGTGCCGCGATCAGTTCTGCGGCGCGGTCGAAGAGCACAACCGAGCGGGCGTCGGCACATTCGGGTGTGCTCAGCTCGGGATGGGCATGGTCGACGTAGTAGCGCGCCCCGTTGGTGAGAACGGCGTTGACGAGGTGAGTCTCTACATCGGGGGGCATCGCACCAGTGGGTGCGTAGCCGCGAGCGTCGATGCCGGGTGTCTCGTCGATGAAGTCCCAGTGCACATTCGGATGTTTGCTCTCGGCCCGGTATCCGGCGTCGTAGAGATACGCGTTGATCAGAACCGATGAGGCGGCTATGGGGTTCGGATCGTCAGTGCCCTTGTGCGTAATGCCGTACTCGGTTTCGATGCCGAGTGTCTTCGGAATGGCCATTCCGGCGACCCTAGCTCGCGGTGCTAGCTGACCAACGGCGCACGAGTGCGGCCGCGAGGAGGTCGGTCGGGTCGAGCAATGTCTTGCCCGGAACGCGGGTGCTGACGAGTGGAAGCTCGGTACACGCCAACACGAGATGGTCGGCCGAAAACGCCGCCGCGAGCGTCGCGAAACGAGCTTGGTGGGCCGCGACTCCCCCATCACGTTTGATGTCGAGGATCAGTTGATGGAGCGCATCGATGTCGGGCGGCGGCTCGACGGTGAGCCGTGTCTGCGCCGCGGTATACGGCGACCACGCATCGAGACGGGTGACGGGCCGGGCGCCGAGTAGTCCGATCGAAGTGACGTCGTGTTGGTGGCACCACTCGCCGACGGCCGCCTGCGGTGTCACGAGGTCGGCCGGTAGCGCGAGTGCCTCTAGCCGTGCGGCGTAGATATTGAGGGTGTTGCACGCAATCGCGAACACGTCGACCTGTTCGGCGATGGTTCGGGCAGTGTCGGCTAAGACACTCCATACAACCTCGTCGGTTTCGGGAAGATCCATCGACGGGCCGAGGCGTGGTTCGGATATCACGATGACCCGCGGTGCGTCCTCGTCGCCGAGGTAGTGCAACCCGGGAGAGTTGCGAACAGCCGCGAGAATCTTCTGCCAGAGATCGATTCCGGCGTCGGGGCCCGAGCCCGCGATGATGCCGATTGTTGGTGGTCGGCTCAGAGGATTTGCGACAGGAACAGCTTGGTACGCTCTTCCTGGGGGTTGGTGAAGAAGTGCTCGGGGGTTCCCACTTCGACGATTTCACCGTCGGCCATGAACACCACGCGGTCGGCGACCTCACGAGCAAAGCCCATTTCATGGGTGACACAGATCATTGTCATGCCCTCCCTCGCCAGGTCCTTCATGGTGTCGAGCACTTCCGAGATCATTTCGGGGTCCAGCGCCGATGTCGGCTCGTCGAAAAGCATGACCTTCGGGTTCATGGCCAACGCCCGGGCGATCGCGACGCGCTGCTGCTGACCACCGGAGAGCTGGCCCGGAAACTTCCGTGCCTGCTCGGGAATCTTGACCCGCTCGAGCAACTCCATGGCTTCGGCTTCGGCCTTGGCGCGTGGCGTATTGCGAACGTTGCGCGGCGCGAGCGTGATGTTGTCGAGAATTGTGAGGTGAGGGAAGAGGTTGAAGCTTTGGAACACCATCCCCGTCTCTCGTCGAATCTCCTGGATATTGCGAATGTCGTCGGTGAGTTCAACGCCGCCCACGGTGATCGAGCCGCGGCTGTGCTGCTCCAGACGGTTGATGCAGCGGATCAGGGTGGACTTGCCGGAACCGGAAGGGCCGATGACGACCACTACCTCCTGCAGCCCGACCTTCATGTTGATGTTGCTCAGGGCCTGGAATTCGCCAAAGAACTTGTCGACACCGGCGAGTTCGATGACGGTTTCGCCTCCGCCGGCAGTCGCGGTCGCGTCTGCGTTGATCGTCGTGTCGTTCATCGGGTACCAACTCCAAGTTTGGTTTCGAGTCGTCGAGATTCTTTGGACATGGTGTAGGCGAAGGCCCAGAAAGCCAGAGCGACGAACGGATATGTAACGACGGCAAGTCCCTTACCGATGAATTCGGTCTGGGCGTTCGCCACCGCGGAGACATTGAGGATCTCGAGCACGCCAATGATGCTAAGGAGGGACGTGTCCTTGAACAGGGAAATGAACTGCCCGACCATCGCCGGAATCACATTTCGTAGCGCCTGAGGCAGCACGACAAGGCGTTGGACGGCTCCCGGCGACAGACCCGACGCTTGTGCGGCTTCGATTTGGCCTTTCGGGACGGACTGGAGCCCGCCGCGGACGATCTCGGCGATGTATGCCGCGGAGAAGCCCATGATCACGATCATTGCGAGCGTCAGTTCACTTGGCAGGTCTGACCCCAGCGGGAAAAATAGGCCGAGCATGAGGTTCGAGAAGAGGAGGAGCGAGATCAACGGCACGCCGCGGACGAACTCGATGAAGAGCACAGAGGCGGCTTTGATGATCGGAAGTTCGGAGCGGCGCCCCATCGCCAACAGAATTCCGAAGGGGAGGCCGAGCCCGAGGCCCACGACAGTGACGAAGATGTTGAGGTGGAGGCCGCCCCATTCGTCCCACCCGAAGCCCTCGATGCTCAAGGCGTCGACGATGAGGAACGCGATCGCTCCGGCAACCACGGTGACCGCGACTCGAATCAGTGTGCCGAGGTTGTCGGAGCGCACGTCTCGGCGCCCCAGCTCGAACGACGCCCACGCTGCGAAGAGAAGCGCAAAGGCCCATCGACCGAGCCCGCCCGTTCCCGAGAGTGCGAGCATCGATGCGATCCCGAGTCCGGCACCAACGAAGGCGCCCCGGTCGCGGGCTGCTCTGGGCAGCCGCCATCCGAGTTCTCTGGTGACAACGACGGTCGCGAAAACTGCCGCCAACCCGAGGTAGGGCGGCAAGGTGTTGGCGAAGGAGACGAAGAAGATGTGGACGGCAATGATCGCCCAGAAGCGTCGGAAGAGGTCGAGCCAGCTCTCTCTTTCGGCCGGGAGATCCTTCTCGACGGCATCGTCGTAGGTGTTGTGAGCAGCGGCCCCTGATGTGAAACCGAGGGTTACAGCCATCAGGAGGAAGGAGACCCACAGGCGGGTGAGTTCGTCGCGCGGGAACTGGCCGACCATGAAGAGTCGCAACGACTTCCGGATGATCGCGAAGTCAGTGTTGAACACCCATTGCAGCGTCGCGAGCGTGACTCCGAGAATGATCGCCGCCATCACGACGCTGATTACCGTGTTGTACCAGTTGTTGAAGAGGTTCTTCTTCGCCCATTCGCCGGGCGGGAGTTTCTCGGACGGGGCGCGACTCCGTTCGGCCGCGGCGATCATGGTTTCGACGTCCGGATGGGCGGGTGCATCAAAGTCGGTCATGTCAGATCACCTTCCGACCAGTTGCAGTCGACGATTGATGAGATTGCCAATCACCGAGAGGATCAGCGACAGCACGAGATAACTCAGCATGAGAATGAGAATAAGCTGAGGCGCGGGCTGGCTCTGCCCGAACAGGTTGTTGACCACCGCGGTTACCTCCGCGAAGCCGATCGCAATGGCCAGTGAACTGTTCTTCGAGAAGTTGAGAAACTGGTTGATCAGTGGCGGAAACGCGATTCGGAGGGCCTGAGGAAGGATGACGAACCGGTAGCGCTGGATCCCTGAGAGTGCGAGGGCGTTGGCTGCTTCGTCCTGGCCTTTGTGCACGGCCAGGATGCTGCCGCGAACGATCTCCGATATGTGGGTGCCGGTATAGACAACGAGTCCGGTGAAGATCGCGGCGAACGGCATCTGCATTCGAAAGCCGTCGGTGTAGACCCGACCGGCCTCGTCGACCAGAGGTTTCGACAGTTCGAACGGTCCTCCGAGGGCAACGAAGCCGACGAGCCCTATCGCAAAGAACGCTACCGCGGACCACAACGAACGCCGGTGGGGTGTGCCCGTCTCGTTAAAGAGCCGCGTCCGCCACACCCAGACGGCGATTGCAGCCACAATCGCGAGGAGAATGAAGAACCGATATGTCTCCCAGTTCTCGAGGCCTTTGATCGATGGGAACGAGAATCGGGAATTGTTGAAGATGAACCACTCTCCGAGCGGCTTGCGGCTGCCCTCGGCGCTCGATGGAAGGGCGTTGAGGTAGATGGACCAGGTCATCAAGATGACCACCAAGGCAGGAATATTGCGGAATATCTCGACGTAGAGAGTTGCGATCTTCCCCAGCAGCCAGTTGCTCGAGAGGCGGGCGATGCCGACGAGTGTGCCGAGGACAAGGGCGAGCGGAATTCCGAAAATGATGATCCGGATGGTGTTCTCGAATCCGGCCAGGATCGCCTCTTTGACCTGATCGTTGGCCGAGAGTGGGTTGTCGGCGATAGTGATGCCGCCCGGCTGATCGAGGAAGTCGAATCCAAGTTCGAGCCCGATGTCGTCCGTGCGGTCCCTGAAGTTCTGCCACAGGAACGCGAGGAACGTGTGGAGCGCGGCGACGGCGACGATCTGTGCGCCTAAGGCGAGCACCTTGACGTCGCGAAATGCAGGTGGTCGGTCTGTTCGGTCGCGGCCGGTGAGGTCGAGGGCCCCTCGTGCGACGAAGAACACGACTGCGGCGACGACGAGCGACAGCGCCATCGTCGCGACGTTGAACGTCTCGCTGATCGTGATGAAGGCGATGACGATCGCGGCGAGGCCCAGTGTCTGGGCCCAAGTGCTGATAACTCGACGACTCACGCCATTCCACCGACGGCGCGATCAGTATTACGGCTCACGGGCCGGTTCCCCCTGTGTGGTGGTGTCGACCAGAAGGCCGGTGGGGTAAACCCCACCGGCCCTCCAAATCAACTTCGGTTACTTGCCTTGACTAGCGGAACGGCGGAACGTACTGGAGACCACCGTTGGTCCAAAGGTCGTTCGGGCTGCCCGCGAGGGTGAGGCTGATCGGCGCCAGGTTGCGCTGGAAGATTTCTTCGTAGTTGCCAACCTGCTCGATGATGTTCTTCGCAAAGTCAGTCGGAAGACCGAGGCCCACTTCAGCGATGGCTTCGTTGCCGTCATCATCGGTGATGGGGAGACCGAGGAAACGGCGGATGCCGGAATCTTCGCTGTCGGTGAAGGTGCCGATGTTCTCCGACGTAATGCCGAACTCCCACGCCTGAATGGTGGCCATGGTGGCCCAGTCGACAACCTGCGCCCATTCGGTGTCGCCATCAGCGACAACCGGGCCCAGCGGCTCCTTCGAGATGATCTCGGGGAGAATCACGGTCGGAATATCCATGTTGGCGGCGAACGCAGCGAGCTGCGAAGCGTCGGAGGTCCAGACCTCACACTGGCCCGCCTGGAAGGCGGGGTTCAGTTCGTCGTTGGATTCGAACTCGACGGCCGTGAACGGGATGCCGAGATCGCCCATGACGGCGTTGAGGTTGAGCAACGTCGTGGTGCCCTGGAGCACGCAGATCGAGGCATTGGCCACGTCGTCGAGGCTCGCGATACCAGCGTCGGCGCCGGCCATGAAGCCCTGGCCGTCGAAGAAGGTGGTGTGCAGGAAGTTGGCCTGCTCGCTGCCGTCACGACTTGCCGTCCACGTGGTGTTGCGGATCAGCACGTCGATCTCGCCCGACTGTAGGGTCGGGAAGCGCTGTGCAGCCACAAGCGGGGTGACGTTGATTGCCTCAGCGTCGCCGAGGACCGCAGCTGCGATGACACGACAGAAGTCGATGTCGAAGCCGCTGAACGCGCCGCTGTCGGCGTCAACAATTCCGAAGCCTGGCAAGGTGTCGTTGCCGCCACATTCGAGTGTTCCGGCGTCGATGACCTTGGCGAGGACGCCGCCGTCCTGTGTGAGCTCGACAGTGTCTTCGGAATCATCGCTGCAGGCCGCAGCCAGAAGTGTGAATCCAAGCAGCACGGCCATAAGCCGCAAAATCCAATGCTTTCGCATGTAACCCTCCATAGGTTCCCAGAGTTGGGTGACCGACACTAGTCAACTCCGTGTCCTTTGTCAGTGAAGGTCGCGGCTATCGGCGAGGGCGAAAAAGTGAACCGTGTTTTACGGAAAGATGCCTCGCAAGCCGTAGACGTCTTGGAGAAGTGAAGCGGCTTCGATGTAGGCGGCCTGCCGTCGTGTGTAAACGCGCTCGGCATTGGGGTCCATATCGATTGCTGCTGCCGATTGTGCAACGTTGGATGCCGCGTCGGCCGGAGACATTTTGGATCGCTCTAGAGGTACTGACCCGTAGCGACGGAGTCGATGGACTTGCCGCCGGCCTCGTCGTCGTTGTTGTGAATCAGCGTTCGGACATAGACGATCCGCTCGCCCTTCTTGCCCGAAACCTTCGCCCAGTCATCGGGGTTGGTGGTGTTGGGCAGATCCTCTTGCTCTTTGAACTCTTGGCGGATCGACTGCAGTAGGTCCTCAGTGCGAATGCCCCGAGCGCCACCGGCAATTTCACGCTTGATCGCGAGCTTCTTCGATCGACGCACGATGTTCTCAATCATGGCACCCGACGAGAAGTCCTTGAAGTACATGACCTCTTTGTCGCCGTTTTGGTAGGTGACTTCGAGGAAACGGTTGGTTTCGTCGACGCGGTACATCTCGCGCACGGTGTCTTCGATCATCGCCTGCACTGCCTTACCCGGATCGCCGCCGCCGAGCGTCTCGACGATGTCGTCGTCGATTGGAAGGTCAGTGGTGAGGTAGCGACCAAAGATCGCTGCGGCGGACTCTTCATCCGGGCGCTCGATCTTGATCTTCACGTCGAGGCGACCGGGTCGGAGGATTGCGGGGTCGATGAGGTCTTCGCGGTTTGAGGCGCCAATTACGATGACATTTCGGAGTGCTTCGACGCCGTCGATCTCGGCCAGCAACTGCGGCACGATCGTGGACTCGATATCGGAGCTGATGCCGCTACCACGGGTACGGAACAGCGATTCCATCTCATCGAAGAAGATAATGACGGGCCAACCCTCTTCGCTCTTCTCGCGTGCTCGTTGAAAGACCAGCCGGATCTGGCGCTCGGTCTCGCCCACATACTTGTTGAGGAGCTCTGGGCCCTTGATGTTCAAGAAGAAGCTGCGGGCTTCCTTGTCGCCGGACACCTCCGCGACCTTCTTGGCCAGGCTGTTGGCCACTGCTTTCGCGATCAGGGTCTTGCCGCAGCCGGGTGGCCCGTAGAGCAGGATGCCCTTCGGCGCCGGAAGGTCGTATTCGGCGAACAGAGCGGCATGGACGAAGGGCAACTCGACCGCGTCGGTGATCTCCTCGATCTGGGTATCAAGGCCGCCGACATCGCTATAGGTGACGTCGGGAACTTCCTCGAGAACGAGGTCTTCCACCTCGGGCCGAGGTAAACGTTCGAGAATGACACCCGCCCGCGGGTCGATCAGCACAAGGTCGCCGCTGCGGAGCGGTTCAGCTTTTACCGCGTCGCTGATTTCGACGACTCGTTCTTCGTCGGCCCGGCCGACGATCATCGCCCGATCGCCACCTTCGAGAACATCCTTCAACGTTGCGACTTCGCCGGTGCGATCAGGATTACGGGCCATTACGACGTTGAACGATTCGTTCAGGACTACTTCCTGGCCCAACTGTAGTTCGCCGGCGAGGTCGGGTTGCACGGCCACGCGCATCTTGCGACCACCGGCATGAACATCGACGGTGCCGTCGTCGTTGGCACCGAGCACCGTGCCGTAGCCGGAAGGCGGCTGCGTGAGTTTGTCGACCTCATCGCGCAGGGTCGAAATGTGTTCGCGAGCTTCGCGCAGTGTGTAGGTGAGCTTCTCGTTTTGGGAGACAGCCTTGCTCAGCTGCCCTTTTGTCTCGAGGAGTCGTTCTTCAAGTGTGCGCACGCGTTTGGGGGAATCTTGGAGACGGCGGCGGAGCGCGCTGACCTCGTCTTCGAGTTCAGCTGAGACCATCCGGAGCCGGTTGATCTCGGCTTTGGCGTCGTGGTCTTCCACTGTTACTCCCCATCAATTGTCGCTTGGGTCCCGCTCGCGGTCACCATAGACCCGGGTCTCTTACCAACGTCGGACGCCCGGTTTTGGATTGAAGGCGGGCCACGCTGCGTGGCGATCTTTTCACGCTCTCGGGGATGGTGTGGGGGATTTCACACCGGCCAGTGCCCCACGCGCTTCATTCGGGCCGTTATGCTGCCGACCAGATACGACAAGCGAGCGGGACACTCCCGCCGGACACAGTGAGGTCAGTACCGCTCATGAAGGTTTGGATCGATCAGGATCTCTGCACCGGCGACGGTCTCTGCGAGGAAATCGCGCCCGACGTCTTCACTCTTCTCGACGACGGCTTGGCCTACGTCAAAGAAGGCGACAAGATCTACTCCGACCCGGGTGGCCCTGAGGGCCTCGCCGTGGTCAAGACTGGCCAGGAAGAGGCCACCATCGAGTCGGCCGAAGAGTGCCCGGGCGAGTGCATCTTCATCGAAGTCTGATCTTCGACGGCGCTGCGGTGCCGAAAGAATCGTAAAGAGTGGGAGGGCTTCGGCCCTCCCATTCTCGCGTTCGCACGCTGGGCCATCTCGCGTTAGCAGGGCGGAATGGTGAGGTTCGGGTCGAAACCCGTCGCGATCACGTCGGCGAGTGCACTGGCGCGCACTGCATACCCCACACCATCGCCCGCAACGGAGGTGGCAAAGACGACACCCTCTACTTCGCCCTGCTGATTGACCAATGCGGCGCCGGAGTCGCCGGTGTCGACCTCGGCCGCGAGCAGGTAGGCCGGTCGTTCGACGGGTTCGGTGCCACCCACGGGGACGATCAAGACCGTGACGGCCTTCTCGATTCGGTAGGGCGTCGGATTCGGGAAGGGGGCCGACTCCCACCCGATGAGGAGTCCGGTGGATCCGTCGTTCGCCTGGTCGGCAATCGGCAGGGGGACAAAGTCGGCGCCGTCAACTTTGAGGACGGCCAGATCGCGATCGGCATCAAAGGCGACTGGGACTCCCATCAGCGTTTCGCCCTCGAATGTATGGACACGGATCTCGTCGATCCCGACAATGACATGGGCATTGGTCACGATCAGCGTGTTACTCAACGCGAATCCGCTGCCAGACGACATACGCCCACAGGTGACGCCCGAGACACCGACCGTGGAGGGCAAGACCTCCGCCACGAGTTCGTCGGAGAGTCCGTGGTCGCTCGGAACCACGCCTTCCTCGATTGTTGTCGGGGAGGCGGCGGAAGTGGAGGTGCCATCGTCACCGCAGGCGCTAGCGATGAGCGCGATGAAGAGCACCGCGGCGCGCCGATAGAGCGCGCTCCCGGTCACTCCTCGAGCAACCGCGCGTGGGTCAGGAAGCCGGTGTGGGCGACCATGCGATGATCCGGGCGAACGGCAACACCCTGGACATGCCAGCCGCGTTGAAGAATTTCGACCGTCTCGGCGAAACCGAACTTTGACTCTTCGAGACGATCGTGAAGCTGCGAAGCCTGAATGATGCTCGGTGTGTACGCGAGGAAGATGCCGCCCGAGCGCAGGGCCTCCTCGGCGTGGGGCACAACCCGCCAGGGCTCGGGAAGGTCAAGGACCACGCGGTCAAGCTCTTCGGCTTCGATGCCTTCGTAGACGTCGCGGAGATGGGTGTCGTAGCGGCTGAGCGGCTCATCGCCGAGGAATCGGCCGACGTTTTCGCGCGCCTTCTCAAGAAAGTCTTCCCGGATTTCGTAGCCGAGGATCTCGGCGCCGGCTCGTAACATCCCGGTGGAGAGCGCCCCGCTTCCGAGCCCGGATTCGAGCACCCGGCAGCCCGGGAAGATGTCGGCCAAGATCAGGATCGGGCCGATGTCTTTCGGGTAGATGACCTGCGCGCCCCGGGGCATCTTCAGAATGAAGTCGGTGATAGTCGGCCGGAGGACGGTGAAGACCATCCCCTTCGTAGACCGGAAGGTCGTACCCTCGGACGAGCCAATCATGTCGTCGTGAGACAACACGCCGGAGTGGGAGTGAAACGCGCCACCATCGGCAAGATCGATCAGGTAGTGCCGCTTCTTGCGGTCGATCAAAAGGACGGGTTCGCCTGCCACCAGGACTCCGCTGCGACTCATGGGCGTGACTCCGACTTGCTTTGGTTCGAGGAGCGGCGGGTGCGCCCCAATTCGATTGGTACCGCGGTGGTGGCTCGTTCGGCGAGGCGACAGAAAGCGCATACGTCGTTGGATGACGGTGCGCCACAACGATCGCAGGGGCTAATGACGACATCGCCGGTCTGGCCCTCTTCCGGCGCGAAGCGTTCGACGGCCCGGTCCAGGAAACCGAAGAAGAATGCGTGTTTCGCGCCCGGCGAATCGACCTCGATTTTGTTCAGCGCGTCCTTGTAGGACAGGTGTTTGTTGCCGGCGGCCATCGGGCATTCGTCGACCAGATAGTCGATACCGCGGAGCAGACAATACGCCGCGGTGTCGCGTTCGGTGAGCCGCACGAGGGGCTTGACCTTCTTCGGAAAACCGTTGGCTGCGGGGAGATGCGGAGCCTGGCGCCCGAGATAGTCGGTCTGCCAGTGGAGCACATTACCCATCAAGACCGCGGCCTCGTCGTCGAGGTTGTGACCGGTGACGATGGCGTCGTAACCCCCGCGTTTTGCGGCGGCATCGAAGAGATGTCGCTTTGACAATCCGCACGCCGAGCACGGGGCTCGCTTGGCCGCTCGACTGCCGTGCGGCACATCGAACCCGTGGTCGCGAAGGAGATCGTCGATGATGAGGGTGAGGCCACGTTCTTCGGCGAAGCGCTCGGCGTAACCCTGTGACTCTTTGCTGTAGTCGCCAATGCCGAGACCGATGTAGAAGCCGTCGGCCTCCCACCCAAGCTCGCGAAGAATGTCCCACACCGCGAGCGAGTCCTTGCCGCCGCTCACGGCCACCAGCACCCGGTCGTCGGGTTCGAGCATGGCGAACTGATCGATCGCCTTTTGTGTCTGGTCGCGGCACAGCCGAAGAAAGTGCTCTTGGCAGAAGTTGGCGTTGTGGCGCCGAACATCGATGACTGCCGGACCGCGGCAGACCTGGCACTTCACGCTGCGCCGCCAGAGATCACCGAACGAATCTCGACGACCGCGTCCTTCGCGAGAGTTTTGTCGCCGGGGACAAGCGCCCCGTCTTCAATCACCAGGTGTGACTCTCGATTGAGGTCGAGCCGTTGGAGAAGGACGACGACCTGGACAGGCCCGTCCATCTCGATTTCTCGACTTGGGTTGCGGAGGAGGACTCGCAACTCAGTGAGATCTGTTCTGCGGATCGATGTGGCGGATCACGATCGACTCCCCCGGCTTCAGCGGCGCAGAGAATCGCATCGGCATCTCGCCGCGCTTTGAGACTTTTCCGGACCAGCGGCTGAGATAGCCGAGCCCGAAGACAACCAACCAGAAACGCGAGCCGCCGAGGAGGCCCTTCCGGATGCCGTTGACCCGGATTGTGCGTTTGACGTAGGTGGGGCCGAAGCCGCGACCAGCCATCAGATTCGCCGGATCTCCACGACCGTCGACTTGGTCTTCCCGACGCGCTTCCCGATGAGATAGGCGAGAAGAAGAATAAGAACGCCGCCGCCGATGGCAACCGGGAGCAGCTTCTTTGCGCTCTCCTGGGCCTTCTCTTCAGCGTCGCCAACGATCGAACGGAGGCTGTCACGGATGTCGTCTGGACTAATTGGGGCGTGGTCGTCGGCCACTACAGGCTCCTCTTGAAGATTCGGAAAATCAGCAACCCGACCACGAGAAGCACAGCCAGAAGCGTGAATGTGTAGGGCAGCCAGGACAGGTTGCCGGTGAAAGCGGTGCCCGTTTCTTCTTGCAGCCCCCGCAACATCGCCAACGTGAGGGTGACGCCACCGATGATCAGGACAACGCTCCCCGCAACGCCGAACGCCAGCCAGCGGCCCGCGCCCTTCAGAGGCTCGAGGGTCTCCTGCTTTGCATATGCCTTGACCAGGTCGAAGAAGTCGCCCGGTCCCATTCGCTCTGCCATCGCCATGAACCCTATCCGCGCTCGTCGGCGAGAGCCTCTAGTACCGCCGCGCGTTCTTCGATCATTTCTACGGCAAGTGGAAGCCGATCACCGGTGCCTTCGCTACGGAGAAGTTGCGCAGCGTCGTACGCCCCAAGCTGAGCGGCGACGGCTGAGGTCCAAATGGCCTGAGCCGGATCATCAGGCAGCGCCCAGTCGGGAAGTTCTTGCTGCGGAGCGAGCCGCTCGACTGCCCGCCGAACCCGGTCGAGTACACCGGCCAGGCGGGCGACCTCGGCCACCGCGTCGGGTCGCGGCTCGGCCGCGTCTTGGTCGGGCCAGTCATCGACCATCGCCCTCGGATAGGGATCGTCGGTGAGCCATTCATGCACTCGTATTCGGCGCGTTGCGAGCGCCACGATCCCCCACCGCCCGTCGCTGAACTCTTCATGTTGGATCACGCGGGCAACGATCCCGACGTTGGCTCGCTGGTCGTCACCGCCGACTTCGCCGCCACGTTCAATGGGAGCGATGCCGAATTCGGGTTCGGGCCGAGGGGTGATGTCCGCGGCGAATTGGCGGTAACGCGCTTCGAAGATGTGGAGCGGAACGATTGCCGTGGGCAGGATCGTCTGTTCCAGCGGGAACATCGGAAGCTCATACACGACTATGGCGATTCGACGACCGGCAGTGGCACCAGTTTGTCCAGCCGTGGAGCAATCGGGTGCTCGGCGAGGACATCGAGCAAGGCCGGAAGGAACCCTGCGCAGACGCCCGTTTCCGCAGTGGTATCGACGTTGTCATCGCGGGGAAGCCAGTTCGCGATCGCCGAGAACGTCAGGACATCACCGTTTTCGGCCACAGTTCGGCCTGCCATGGCTGTGACCCCGTTGCGTTCGGTGACGAGTATTCGAAGATCCGGAAGCCGGGACGGAAGGCACGCAGAGATCGCGGAGTCTGCACCGGCCGGAAGGGCTCGGACGGCCAGGTTGTTTTCGCCGCTGTCGAGGATTGCAGTGAGTAGCCCGCACGAACTCCGGTTCGCTGGCGAGATGCCGGATCCATCGAGGGAGAGGATCTGCCCGACGTCATCGTCGGGCAGGTAGTCGCCAGCCAGGATCGACTGGGATGCCGCCGCCGATCCGTCGAACGTCCCGGATGGTAGCCGGCCGCTTCGCTGTGTCGTTTCTCGGTACAGCATCTCGGCCGTCGTTGCGTCTGTTCCTGCCCGCTCGGCGATGTCGCTGAGTGGTGAGGAATCGAGCGTGGCCACCGAAACGCGAGTGCTCGCTTCGGGCGCATCGCCGGCGCTCGCTCCCCCGCTGACGTTGATATCAGCAACCGCCAGCAACGCCAGGAACTCGCGGGCCGCATGAGCGGTCGGATTCGAAGCGCGGGTGTTGAGTTCGGCGTTGATTTCATCGACCGGGAATTCGCTGAACCCGTTGTTGACGAGTAGCGATGAGATTCCGCCGACCTCGTTGCCGTTGACGGCTGAGCTCGGCCACTCGGCCGCAGCGAAGGTACGCGGACTGCCGTCGTACTTTGTGTCCACCCCGATGATGGAGCCGTCGACCGCAGTGATCCCGGCCTCGGCCAGTGCGGCGGAGGTGAGTAGGGCAAGTTCGCTCAGCGAGGTGTTGGCGCGGTCGGGATCAAACCGGCGGCTGTACAAATCAGTCGAGAGGGTCGGGTCGCCGCCACCAAGCACCCACAGGTCGCCTTGGAGCACACCTTCCTCGATCAGATGAGCAGACGACCGAACGACCTCGGTGGTGAAGTCGGTGCCGCCCAGCGCATCGAGTGCGCCCAAGGTGACGATGCGATGGAGGTCGCCGGGAAGCACGGCTGCGGCGCTATTGACCTCGGCCACGGCCGTGCCGTCGCGATGTACGGCGAGACAAGTGATCGCCTGGTCATCGAGGTTGTTGACAACCGCACTGGCGACCGCGTCGAGCGCGTTGTCTGCTGACGGTTGCCGGAGCCACTCAGGGATGCGGCGCACGGAGAGCAGCGGCGTGCCGAGAGAGTCGACTGATTCGGCGGAGGCCGGTTCGGTCGGGGTGGCGGCGTCGTTGGCGCGGCCAGCAAGGATGCTCGCGGCGATGGCTATCGCCAGCACGAGGAGCGGAAGAAGGAACCGACGCATGTGAGTGGCAGGTTAGGCGTCGCGAGCGCTGGGGTCGCGTCGCGGGCGCGGTTCTCAGTTCGACGTGGGTTCGAGCGCGGCCCGAAACAGATTCCGGACATGGTTGAGACGGGCGTCGAGGGCCTCAGCTCCCAGCGGGTCGCGCAGGAGTAAATCGCCGATGAACGGCACATCGCTGAAGTACGACAACAGCGCCCCGTAGCCGGTGAGGAGGAGTTGCTCGGCGTCGTGGCGTCGGAAGCGGCCGGCATCCATCTCGCGTTCGAAGTACTCGACCGCTCGAGCGAACAAGGGTTGCAGCGCGACGCCGAGTTCGATGTGGCCGGTGCCTTCCTCCGCCAACGCTTCTCGCCGAAGGATGCGCACGAAGTCGGGATTGTTCATAAAGAACGCAAAGCCGGCCGAGAGGACAACGTCGAGCTGTTCCCAACCGTTGGCGGTGGTTCCGTTCACTGCGCCCTCGACCAGCTCGTACCAGTCGGCGAGCGCGAGTTCGAAGACCTCGCGGTACATCGCTTCCTTTGAGGGGAAGTGGTGTAGCAAGCTCTGGCGGCGGATGCCGACGACGGCCGCAATGTCGTTTAACGACGTGCCATCGAAGCCGCGCTCGGCGAAGAGCCGACGCGCGGCGGTCACGATTGCCTCCCGCGTCGGAACGTCGGGAGCAGCAATGGAGGTCCCCGGCACGGTTTGCATCGTAGTGGGCCGGAACTCCACTCCCCAGATAACGTGCGCGTCATGGCTACCTCTGAACCGGAATCACCCGACGTCGCTTCCGCTAACCCCTCGCCGGACGACATGCAGATTGTGTCCGCTCTCTTTATCGATGAGATCGATCTGCGTCAGGTCGAGGGTCCCGCGACCCGTATTGATCTCAAGGGCATCCAGTTCAGCGCAGCCGCGCCCACGCCGCTGCCGCTCACATGGTCACCGCACCTTTGTGTCATCGTGCGCTGCCCGCTGGGTGGAGCGGGCCAGGGTGTCCTCGAAGTGACGTTCCATCGCGGCGACGAACAGATCGCTCGCAACGTGCAGCCCTTCGACGTGGAGCCGGGGAAGTTCACTTATCGACTGGTGCGAGCCGAGCTCGAGTTCGAAGAGTACGGCTCGATCGAGGCCCGCTGTCGTATTGGTTTCGGCCCCCAAACGGTCGTGCCCTACACGCTGCTCCCTCCGCCGGAGGGCTGACATGGTTGCGGCGGGCGCGGCGACATACGGCGCAGCCGTTTCCGAACATCCCGACGCGGCCCATGCGGTCGCGGAAGCCGCGGGGGCCGTGCTCGACCAGGTGGGTCCGGGCGTCGATATGGCGATCCTCTTTGTTACCGGCCCGCATCGAGAAGCGATGGCGGAAATCGCCTCTGCGGTACACGCCATCCTTCGCCCGGTCGCGTTCGTCGGCACTACCGCGGTGTCCGTGATCGGCGGCCGGTCCGAAGTCGAAGATGTTGCTGCGGTATCGGTCTGGGCCGGACATGTGGGCGATGCCGAGGCTGTCCGGCTCGAAGTCGTGCAGTCGCCGGACGGCACGGCCGTGATCGGCATGCCCGATGAGGCGGCAATCGGCCGTCGCACCCTCGTCCTTCTCGCCGAGCCCTTCACCTTTCCAACGGAGGCGTTCGTTCGGGCGAGCAATGAGCAATATCCGGACCTCACGATCTTTGGTGGTCTTGCTTCCGCGGGCGGCGGCCTGGGAGCGAATCGACTCACCGTGCAGGGTGAGATGCATTACGACGGTGCCGTGGGTGTGCTCTTGCCCGCGGGTCTCGACGAGGTCGGCGTCGTGTCGCAAGGCTGTCGGCCGGTCGGTGACCCCTACACCGTCACCCGTTCTGAAGGGAACCTTGTCCATGAGCTGGGCATGCGGCCGGCGATGGACCGACTGCGCACGCTCATCGACGACGCGGATGAAGATGACCGGGCCCTCCTCTCGCGCGGACTCCATGTGGGTCTTGTTGTGAACGAAACCGCGGATGACCTGAGTACGGGCGACTTCTTGATTCGCGGGGTGCTTGGCGCCGACCATCAGGCTGGCGCGCTGCGTATTGGTGACCATGCGCCGGTCGGATCCACCCTCCAGTTTCATGTGCGCGACGCCAACAGCGCCACTGACGACCTCACCGAGCGACTCGGCTCGGTTGATGCGGATGCCGCGCTCGTGTTCACCTGCAACGGCCGTGGCACACAACTGTTCGGCGCACCGGACCACGACGCTTCGATGGTCTACGACGCCGTGAACGGTGGAGCCGTAGCTGGCATGTTCTGTGCCGGTGAAATCGGTCCGGTCGCCGGACAAAATCATGTTCACGGGTTCACCGCGTCGGTCCTTCTCTTCTACGGCTGAGAAACATCCGAACTGCGGTTCGATCGCTCGGATAGGGTCCGACGAGATGTCGCAATCTGGAGGACTGATGTCGGATTTTGATGCGCGTGCGGTTGGCACGATTCGAGGGCTCGCAATGGACGCCCCGCATGCGGCGCGTTCAGGCCATCAAGGCACCGCAATGTCGCTCGCTCCCCTGGCCCATGTCCTGTACTCGCGAGTTATGTCGTACGACGCCGCGAAACCCAGCTGGGCCGATCGTGATCGGTTCGTTTTGTCGGCCGGACACGCGTCGATCCTGCAGTACTCGCTTCTCCACCTCGCGGGCTTCGGCCTGACGCTCGACGACCTCAAGGAATTCCGCCAATGGGGTTCGGCCACACCCGGGCACCCCGAGGTTGGCCACACCGCAGGCGTGGAAGTCACCACTGGCCCGCTCGGTCAGGGTGTGGCGAACATGGTCGGCATGGCCATTGTGGAAGCACAGCTCCGTTCGCGCTACGGCGCCGACATCTTCGATCACCACGTGTTCGGCATTTGTGGCGACGGTGATCTCTCCGAAGGACTGAGCCACGAAGCGGCATCGCTCGCCGGCCATCTCGGTCTCGGCAAGATCGTCCTTTGCTACGACGACAACCACATCACCATCGACGGTGAGACCGAGCTGGCGCTCACCGATGACGCGGCCGCCCGGTTCCGCGCCTACGGGTGGGACGTGCACGAACTTGGCGCGGTGGGCGAGGATCTCGACGCACTCGAAGCGGGCATCCGTGCGGCGATGGCCGTTAGCGACAAGCCCAGCCTGGTCATTATCCGCACAATCATCGGCACGCCGGCGCCCGACTCCAGCAATACGCCCGAGGCCCACGGTTATGCGTTCTTCGACGAGGAGATCGCCGCGACGAAGGCCGCGATGGGGATGCCCGCCGACAAGACCTTCCACGTAGCCGCCGATGTTCTTGAGACATACAACCAACTAGGCGGGCGCGGTTCGGTCGATCGCGAAGCCTGGGACGGTCGCGTTGCCGCTTTCACCGGCGATCGATCAACCCTTGAGGCGCAGCTCAGCGGCACGGGCCTGCCGGGCTGGGAAGATGCTCTCCCCTCGTTCGAAGTGGGCGAGTCCATTGCCACTCGTAAGGCGTCGAACAGCGCCCTTCAGGCGCTCGTGCCGCTGGTGCCCGGTCTCACCGGTGGAGGCGCTGACCTCACCGGCAACACCGGCACGGTCATCAAGGACGAAGGCGTCTTCTCGGCGGCCAACCCCGGAGGGCGCCAGATCTACTTTGGCGTTCGCGAACACGCCATGGGTGCAATCGCGAATGGCATGGCCCTCCACGGTGGTGCGATCCCCGTAGTGGGCACGTTCCTCGTCTTTGCCGACTACATGCGGGGCGCCGTGCGCCTCGCCGCGCTGTCCGAGGCTCGCTCCATCTTTGTGTGGAGCCACGACTCCGTGGGTGTAGGCGAAGATGGTCCCACTCATCAGCCGGTCGAGCAGATCGCGTCGCTGCGGGCGATTCCCGGCCTGCGCGTGATGCGTCCCGCCGACGCCAACGAGACCGCGGCGGCTTGGCGTATCGCGGTGGCCTCGGGTGGACCGACCGCCATGATCACCACGCGTCAGAACGTACCCGTGCTCGCCGGCACCTCAGCCGAAGGTGTGGCCAACGGCGCCTACGTGCTGCAAGACAGCGACAACGCGGCGCTCACGCTGGTCGGCACCGGCAGCGAAGTCTCTGTCTGTGTTGAGGCTGCGTCCGCGCTTGCGGCCGAGGGCATTGGCGCCCGCGTCGTTTCGATGCCGTGCTGGGAGCTCTTCGAAGCCCAGTCGAACGAAGCTCAGGCTGCCGTGATCGCTCCCAACCTGCCATCAATCGCCATCGAGGCGGGTGTCACCATGGGCTGGCATCGCTGGGTTGACGACATTGTTGGCATCGATCGTTTCGGCGCGTCGGCGCCGGGAGGTACGGTCATGGCTGAACTCGGGATCACTTCCGAGAACCTCGTGGCTCGGGCCAAGGCTCTTCTCGTCTGAGCGACACACATCATTCCCCAACACCGGAGACCGCTATGACCCGCGTTCATGACCTCTTCACCGAGCAGGGGCAAAGCCCGTGGCTCGACAACATCCGTCGCGGCTGGATTACCAGCGGCGAATTGGAGAACTGGGTGTCTCGCGGGGTGCGCGGTCTCACATCGAACCCTTCGATCTTCCAAAAGGCGATCCAAGGTTCTGCCGAATACGACGACGAGTTCGCCTCGGCGATCGGTGGTGGACTCGACGTTGAAGCTTCCTACTGGCAGTTGGTCACGAGCGACATTCGTGCTGCCCTCGGCATCTTGCGACCGGTCTACGACGAGTCCGGCGGTCTCGACGGGTACGTATCCGTCGAAGTCGATCCCGGTTTGGCTCGCGACACACCCGGCACCGAAACCGCGGCCCGAGCGCTCGACGAGCAGCTCTCCGCCTCCAACCTCTACGTGAAGATTCCGGCCACGGCCGAAGGGCTCGCACCAATCGAGCAGATGATTGCCGAGAGCCGTTCGATCAACGTCACGCTGATCTTCTCGCTCAACCGCTACGCCGAGGTCATGGAGGCGTACCTCTCCGGTCTCGAACGGGCCGAAGGCGACCTGTCCGACATTTCGAGCGTTGCGTCGTTCTTCATCAGTCGCGTCGATGTCGAGGTTGATCGTCGACTCGATGCCATTGGCACCCCGGACGCGCTTGCCCTCCGCGGCAAGGCTGCAGTCGCCAACGGTCAGCTCGCCTACGCGCGCTTCGTTGAAACGTTCTCCGGCCCCCGCTGGGATGCCCTTGTCGCTCGGGGTGCTCGGGTACAGCGTCCGCTGTGGGCCTCGACCTCGACGAAGAACCCCGACTACCCCGACACGTTGTACGTCGACGAACTCATCGGACCCGACACCGTCAATACGCTTCCCGATAGCACCATCGATGCGTTTGAAGACCACGGCACCGTTGCCCGCACGATCGACAGTGACGTCGACGCGGCTCACGCGGTGATGGCATCGCTCGCGGCGGTTGGCATCGACATCGACGATGTCACCCAGCTACTCGAAGATGAAGGAGTCGCCGCGTTCGAAAAGAGCTTCGACGAACTCCTCACCGCACTTGCCACGAAAGCAGAGGGCCTTCGCTGATGGACCCGTCCTACTCCCCCGAAGCCCAAGCGTTCCGAGAGAAGGTCCAGGCGTTTCTGGCCGAGAAGCTGCCGTCCACCTGGGCGGGCATCGGTGCCCTGAGCCATGAAGACGCCACGGCATTTAGCGATGAATGGCGTCGCACCTTGGCCGAGAACCGTTATCTCGCCGCGGCCTGGCCGACGGAATACGGCGGCGGCGGGTTGACTGAACTCGAGCAGGTCGTTCTGGCCGAAGAGTTCCAGCGAGCCGGTGTGCCCACCGGCGGCAACAACGACTCGTTCAGCATCCAGATGGTTGGGAACACGATCCTGCAGTGGGGCACTCCTGAACAGAGGGCCCACTTCTTGCCGCGCATCATCAGCGGCGACGATGTGTGGTGTCAGGGGTACTCCGAGCCCGATGCGGGCTCCGACCTCGCGGGCCTGGGCTGTCGCGCCAACCTCGACGGTGACGAATGGGTCATCGACGGCCAGAAGATCTGGACCTCGGCGGGTATGACCGCCAACTGGATCTTTGTTCTGTGCCGTACCGACCAGGACGCCCCCAAACATCGTGGCATCAGCTTCCTGCTCTGCCCAATGGAACAAGAGGGTGTCGAGGTCCGGCCAATCGAGATGCTCTCCGGCGACTCCGAGTTCAACGAAACGTTCTTTACCGACGCCCGCACCGCCAAGGAAAACGTGGTCGGCGAAGTCAACGGTGGTTGGGCAGTGGCGATGACCCTGCTCGGTTATGAACGGGGCGAGGCCGCGGCCACGATGCCGATCATGTTCAAAGCGGAAGCCGAGAAGCTTCTCGCCTTCGCTCGCGAGACCGGCGCCGCCAACGATCCGGTGTTGCGGGATCGACTGGCGCAGATTCACATCGAAGTCGAGATCATGGGTTATCTCGGGAAGCGATCGCTCACGAACTTCCTGACGGGCGGTGTACCCGGTCCCACGGAGTCGATGTTCAAGATCTATTGGAGCGAATACCACCAGCGGATCACCGAACTTGCCGTCGACATACTTGGCGCCAAAGCGATGACGCTCGAGGGTAAGTCGCCGGCCACCGCATTTTGGGGCGACCAGGCAGGGTCCGGCAACAACTCTGCGAGCTGGGTCGGGGCGTTCTATAACGCTCGGGCCGGCACGATCTATGCAGGTACGAGCCAGATCCAGCGCAACATTCTTGGCGAAATGGTGCTCGGCCTCCCCAAAGAACCACGCGTCTGACCGCACAAACCGGCGGCGAACTCGCCGCACGTTGGGGAACGGGCCTTCGCTCGTAGACTCCGATTGAGTTTCGTGGCAACCGCAGGGTTGTTGACGAAAGTCGGTGCGGGAATACGGATCCGTCACCGGCGGCTAGGTCAGGCGTCTCCTTGTGAGAAACGAAGGCGTAGCTCTGAGATCGAAGCTCGTGCTTCGCCTCCCGTAGGAGACAACCGTTACTGACACCGACAGGGCTGTCCGGACGTCGAGTCAACTCGACCGATTGGTACAAGCCCACCTTGATGGTCGTACGACCGCCGAGGACGCCAAATATCTGAATCAGCGCCGACCTGCGTGGATCGCCAGCCTTTGGCGCCTCCTTGACGAGGCCGAAGTGCATCTCGGCGCAGCCCGCCGCGATCTCCGAGGGGCCGAGCGGGCCATCGTGCTCGCCGACCTCGACGCGGACTGCTGGGTGATCGACGAAGCGCTTACTGAGTTGGTCGGCGCACCCGCCGCCGACGACCTGCAACCAGCATCGGAAGGGCGACCGAACGCTCCCGAGCCGACGGTGGTGGGCGACATTCAACTTCATTTGTCTCGCTCCGACGGCCGAATCGTCGCGTGGGCGTCGGGTCCGGGACTCCGAGCAGAGACCGAGGAGCAGGTGCTCCAACGCATTCGCGACCTCGGCGGTGTGGTCGACGACTGGGACGAACGGGCCAGCGTCAAGATTCCTGGCAACGGTCGCGTCGCTACTGTCTCCGCACCAATCGAGAAAGTCCTCGGGTGGCTGGCGCCGCTCGGCAGAACAGCCGACGACGAACGGGTCGGCGCCAGCGTCACATGGATGGGCATTGCTACTGCCGCCGCCATCGAGATGGTGATGCAAGGTCGGTTCGTGCCGCAGCTTGTGCAGCAGAAGCGCCGCCGGAAGGACCCATCAACTCCGGACGAGGGCACCTTCCGCATGCGTTGGCTACCCGCGCTCATTGACGACAAGATGCTGTCGGGTCTCACGGCATCAGTGCCGGGCGCGGCAATGTTGGGCAGCCGAGAGCAAGAAAAAGAGAAGTTTGCGCTCGCCGCCCTCACCGATATCACCGATGCCATCGTGAGCTTCGCGGCGGGTCAACTCGAATCGCCAGCCGCGCCGCCGCAGATCTCCTCGAAGCAGGACGTCGCGGAGGCCGCACTCTGCTCCCTCAACGGCGAAGCATTCCTCGCACCGACAAAGAGCGGTGGCGAACTCGTTCGCCGGATGGAGCAGTGGGGTCAATCCGTTGGCGGAGCAACCGGTCGACGGCTCGTTGTGCAGCTCGACCCTCCTGACGATGCTGGCGCCTGGCACGTTGCGGTGCTTGCGCCGAGCGAAGACGGCGGGCTCGAGCCAGTTGAGGTTTCCGTCACCACGGGTTCGAAGACGCGAGCAAAGCAGATGACTTCCCAGCTGAACCGGCTGGAGCGCTTGTTCCCCGAACTCCTTCGCCTGGGTGGGCGCCGGCGCGGCGAGGTGATCTTGTCTCAGGACGAGGCGTGGAACCTGATGACGACATCGGGCGACATCCTTGGAGCTGCCGGGTTCGATGTGCGGGTGCCCAACCTCCGCCGACAAAAGGCCATCGCTTCGCTACGGCTCACGTCCGAATCCGACGAGAGCGCGGTCGGCGCACAACAGCTCGCTGATGTGCGCTGGTCAGCGGTCTTCGATGAAGTCGAGTTGACCGTTGCGGAGATTTCTCGGCTCGCGGCTGAAGCGCGACCGCTCGTAAAGAGTCGTGGCCAATGGGTCGAGCTCGACAAGGCCGACCTCGCCGAAGCCGCCGCTGCGCTCGCGGAGCGAGCCGGCCAGACGCGACTTACCGGGGCCGACATGCTTCGGCACGCCCTTGGTCTCGAAGGTTCGCCGCTCGAAGGCGGGATCAACATCGTCGGCGAAGGCTGGGCGGCCGACTTGTTGCGCAGTGTCGACTCGCTTCCCGATTCGCCCGATACCACGCCCGAAGGCTTCGAAGGCGAGCTCCGCAGCTATCAAGCCGATGCGCTTGCGTGGCTCAACTTCCTCGGCGAGGCCGGACTTGGTGGCTGCCTTGCCCTCGACATGGGTCTGGGTAAGACCCCAACGGCACTGGCAAACCTCCGAGCAAGCCGAAGCCTAGGAACAGGTCTTGTGATCGCCCCTCCCGCCGTCGTGGGCAACTGGGCATCCGAGGCAAAGAACTTCGTACCCGATGTGAAGGTGCTTGTTCACCACGGTGCTTCCCGAGCGAAGGGCCCGGCCCTCAAAGCGGCCATCCGTGCCGCCGACGTCGTCATCACCACGTATGGCACGGCCGTCCGAGATATGGACCAGCTGGCCGAAATTTCGTGGGGCAAGGTTGTGATCGACGAGGCGCAGGCGATCAAGAATCCGGTCGCCGAAACCAGCCGGCAACTCCGTCGACTCAAGGCCCACACGCGCATCGCGCTCACCGGCACCCCGATCGAGAACGGTCTTGGTGATCTTTGGGCGATCATGGACTGGGCCAATCCCGGACTTCTCGGACCTCGGGCTGCCTTCGTGTCGCAACTCACGCCGGAGAAGCAGAACACCCACGCCTCGAACGATGGTGAACAGGCGTTGCGCGCCCTCAACGGCATTCTTGTGTATCGCCGGACCAAGCTGGAGCCGGCGATTGCGGCCGAACTCCCAGACCGCATCGACGAGCTCGATCATTGCGCGATGACACCCGAGCAGATCGGCCTCTATCAGGCGGTCATCGACACGCTCGTGACCGACGCCGAACATCGAGAACCCGGCACCCCCGAACGAAAGGGTGCGGTGCTTGCAGCCATCACGGCGCTCAAGCAGATCTGCAACCATCCGGTGAACTACCAAGCCGATGACCGGGGCATCGAAGGCCGGTCCGGCAAGCTCGCTCGCCTCAACGAGATCATCGACAACGTCTTTGCGGCCGATGAGAAGGTGTTGGTCTTTACCCACTTCGCCACGTGGGGCGAAACGCTCGCGGGTTATCTCAGCGAACGAACGGGCAAGAAGATCGACTGCTACCACGGTGGACTTGGCCGTGGTGCCCGTGATCGATTGGTCGACGAGTTCCAGAAGTCGTCCAGCGCGGGCGCCATGGTTCTCTCGCTCAAGGCGGGCGGCACCGGCCTCAACCTCACGGCGGCCAACCATGTTGTGCTTTACGACCGCTGGTGGAACCCGGCTGTCGAGGATCAGGCGCGAGATCGCGTCTGGCGAATCGGCCAGGAAAACACGGTTATCTGTCACCGCCTCGTGTGCCCGGGAACGATCGATGAACGAGTCGAGGAAGTGGTCGAGGGCAAGCGTCAAATCGCCAACCTCACGTTGCCGAAGTCGAGCTCGATCGGCGACCTCAATGCCAACCAGCTCCAGATGGCCCTCGGCATTGATGCCGAGGCGCTGCTCGATGTCGAGGGCGAAGCCACCAACGAGGTCGAGATGGTCGAGGCCGGCGCATGAGCGATCGCGGTCAGCCCGCCCGGCGCAAGCGGACTCGCTCTCGCAGCCGGGGCGGCAACGCTCCGTCGCCGAAACCGCCGCAGAAGAGTGGCAAGAACCAGTCGAAGAAGGCGCAGCCGAAGGTTGACCCCGCGGAGTTCTGGGGCGACTCGGAAAAGCTTCCCGAATGCATCGACGAAATTCGACACTCCCCTGATGTACGAGCGGTTGTGCGTTCGCTCGGCCGTCCGCCCCTCACGGGCAACGAGACAGCCGCCGAGCATTGGTTCTCGATGGTCTACGAACGCGCCGCGTTCCTGGCTGGAGCGCTCGCCGCTGCGGGCGACCTCGATGCTGACCCCGACGACGAGACACCGCTGACCGGCCGTTAGGCCGTCTGACTCGTTTCTGTGGTGCGTTTTCGCTGACTACGGAGCGCTACCCATCTCGCCACGCTGCTTGGACTATCTTCTCGTAAAGCGGGCGTGGCTACGGGCCGAAACCTTGGAAACTGCCGAGCGCCACGCGGGGTGAGTCCATGCGAGTGCGAGTGCGAGTGCGAATGTCGTCGGTGTTCTTGGCCGTGATTGGTTCGCTCTTCGCGAGCGTCGCGCCCGCCGGTGCGATTGCCGGGTTTGGCGACGTCGCCGTCGATCAGTTCTACACCGAAGCCGTTCAGTGGATGGTCGACAACGACATCACGTCAGGTACCTCACCGGGTTGCTACTCCCCTGGCGAAGCCACCACTCGTGGTCAGGTCGCAACGTTTATCCATCGCGCCCAGGGGCGGCCCTCCGGTGGCACCGAAGGCTTTGATGACGTTCCCAATAGTGCCTTCTACTCGGGCGCCGTTGGCTGGATGGTGGCCGAGGGTGTCACCACTGGCACTTCGTCATTGACCTTCTCGCCCGACCGCTACGTCACCCGTGGCGAGCTCGCGACCTTCCTCTATCGAGCGGGTGGGGCCCCCTCCAGCGGCGCCGAGAGTTTCGCCGACGTCCAGGACAACGACTTCTTTGCCGACGCTGTCGGCTGGATGGTCGCTGAAGGAATCACGACCGGCACCTCGTCGAGCACCTTCTCTCCCGATCGGTATGTCTCGCGGGCTGAGGTTGCCACCTTCCTCTATCGCCACGCGGGTAGTCCGCCCGTCGACTTGAGCTCGGGTGGCGACTGTCCAACTGCCGCGGCCACGACCGAGCTCGCGGTGGCAGAAGCGCAGTCGCTCAGCCTCCTCAACGAGCTGCGGATCGACCGTGGCCTAGCACCGCTGGTGCGGCTCTCCAATATGGACGCCGACGCTCGCCGCTGGTCAGAGACCATGGATCTGAGCGGCGATCTCCAACACAGCAATCTGCCCTACGGCGAGAATATTGCGTGGTGGAGTGCCGGCTCCGCCTCGCCCGAGGAAGCGGCACAGAAGATACACGGTCTCTGGGTGAACAGTCCGGGCCACTACGCCAGCATGACCCGCACCTCGTTCACGACGGTCGGGGTCGGCTTCTGGCGAACCGACAGCGGCGGCTGGCACGCCACCCACGTGTTCTTCTCCTGAGCGAGGCCTTCTCCCCAGACCGACTTGTGGGTTAGTTGCAATTTGCAACCGACTCTCTCTAGAGTCTGTAGGCCATGCCCTCTGCCTCGCCATCAACCTCGCGCCCCGTCGGCGCTGACTGTTCGATTCAGCGCACCCTCGATGTCATCGGCGACCGCTGGACCCTGCTGATTCTGCGCGACGTGTTTCGGGGTGTTCGCCGTTTCAGCCAGATCCAGAACGATCTCGGCATCGCCAAGAATCTGCTCACCGACCGCCTCGTCGCGTTGGTTGAAGCGGAAGTCGTCGAAAAGGTGCCGTATCAGGATCGCCCGATCCGCCACGAGTACCGCCTCACCGAGAAGGGCCGAGCCCTCTCCCCCGCCCTCGTCGCAATCATGCGCTGGGGCGACGTCTGGTGCGGCGACGGCGACGCCCCCACCGAACTCGTCCATCACGAGTGCGACACGCGCCTGGAGCTCCAGCCGTGGTGCACCACATGCAACGAGCCTGTTCTCCCCACCCAAATTTCGTCGCGACCCGGCCCGGGTCGCCATCACTTCAAGGAAGCGGCCAATGCCACGACCTGATCTGCTCGCCCTCTCGCTCGACGACCTCATGGCCCAAGCGCGGGCCCTACGAGATGACACCTACGGCACGTTCATCACCTATTCGCCGAAGGTGTTCATCCCGCTCACGATGTTGTGCCAAGACAAGTGCGGCTACTGCACCTTTGCACAGCCGCCGGCTCGTCTCGACTCGCCGTACCTGTCTCCCGACGAGGTGCTCGACATTGCTCGCCGTGGTGCGGATATGGGATGTCACGAGGCCCTCTTTACCCTGGGTGAGCGCCCGGAGAAGCGATATCCCGTGGCCACTGATTGGCTCCAACGCCACGGCTACAAAACCACTGTCGACTACGTCATTGCCATGGCCCAGCTGGTGCTCGACGAGACTGGCCTTCTCCCCCACGCCAATACGGGTGCGATGTTTGCCGACGAACTTGCGGCCCTTCGTAAGGTCTCGCCGAGCCAGGGAATGATGATCGAGTCGCTGCGCGAGGATCTCGATTGTCACCGCGGCGCGCCCGACAAGGTGCCGCAACGCCGTCTCGACACGCTCGAGTGGGCGGGTGAACAACACATTCCGTACACCACCGGGATTCTGGTCGGCATTGGTGAAGACCGCGAAGATCGCGTGGCCGCCCTTGAGGCAATTGCGGCGTCACACGTCCGCCACGGACACGTGCAAGAAGTGATCGTCCAGAACTTCCTGCCGAAGGAAGGCACGGCGATGCACAACGCGCCGCCTTGCCCCCGCCACGACTATCTCGAAGCGATCGCCCTCGCTCGACTAATCCTGCCGGCCGAGGTCCACGTGCAGGCGCCGCCGAACCTCTCCGACGACTTCGGCGATTTGCTCGAAGCTGGTGTGAGCGACTGGGGCGGCGTCTCTCCGGTCACGGCCGATCACGTAAACCCCGAGCGCCCATGGCCCGATCTCGATCGTTTGCAAGCGGTCACTGAAGCCCACGGCCACACCCTCGCGCCGCGGCTTACCGTCCACGCTCGTTACGCCTGCGAGCCCGATGTCTGGATCGACGAGGCGTTGCACTTCCCAGTAATGGACCGTTCTGACAGCGCGGGATTTGCTCGCGACGACGCCGGCTCCGTTTGGCCCGAACGCACGATGGAAAAAGCCAAGGTTGGCGATGGCGCCGAGTTCGACCTCGTCGGTCAGTTGTCGACCCAGTGGTATGTCGGCGCGGGCGGCGATCCCGCCGTTCTGGTCCCCGGCCGGGCCAGCGCCGGTGGCGCAGTCGGCGAGGTGTTGCAGGGTGTTCGTGATGGCGTCGACGTTGGTTTCGACGAGATCCTCACACTTTTCGGAGCGCGGGGCCCCGAGGTCGCCGCAGTTGCCGAAGTCGCCGACGAACTGCGACGCGACATCGTCGGCGACGATGTCACCTGGGTTGCCAACCGCAACATCAACTACACCAACGTCTGCACGTTCAAATGCCGATTCTGTGGCTTCTCCAAGGGTCCCTTGTCGCTGAATCTGCGGGGCACCCCCTACCTGCTCACACTCGACGATATTGCCGACCGCACAATCGAGGCCGCCCACATGGGTGCCACCGAGGTGTGCCTGCAAGGCGGCATCCATCCTGATTTCGATGGCGATTACTACATCGATGTCGCGAAAGCGGTTCACAAGGCCGTTCCCGGCATCCACATCCATGGGTTCACCGCCCTCGAGGTCACCGAAGGTGCGAAACGCAACCAAGAGCCGCTTGCCGACTACCTGGTTCGTCTACGCGACGCCGGGCAGAAGTCGCTTCCCGGAACCGCGGCTGAGATTCTTGTCGATGAGGTTCGCGAAACCCTCTGCCCCGACAAGATCAACACCGAGGAATGGCTCGAAGCGCATCGAGTGGCGCACTCAGTGGGCCTGGGCTCCAACGTCACAATCATGTTCGGCTCGATGGAACGCCCCGAGCATTGGGTGCATCACATCCTCCGCACTCGCGCCCTCCAGGAAGAGACGGGCGGGTTCACCGAGTTCGTCGGACTCCCGTTCGTTCACATGGCGTCGCCCCTATATCTCCGCAAGATGGCTCGCCGTGGCCCAACCTGGCGTGAGGTGCTCCTCATGCACGCCGTCGCTCGTATTGCCTACCGAGGCCGGATCGACAACATCCAGGGCTCGTGGGTGAAGCTCGGCTTCGGGTCGATTGCTCAGCTCCTGCAATCGGGGGCCAACGATCTTGGCGGCACGCTGATCGACGAGAACATCTCGCGAGCCGCCGGCGCCGATCATGGCACTGCCGTGACCGCGGAAGACTTCCGTGCGGTGGTCGAACCGCTGGGCCGCAATCTCGTGCAGCGCACCACGCTGTACGGACGTCCGGACTTCGACACATTGCCGCTCGAGACCACGCGGCGCGTCCGTGTGGCAATTCCAGTGGCCGGGGCTTAGAGGTCCTGCATTCCCCGCGGGTTGCTTGCGATATCGCTCTGGGCCTGAGCGACCGCTGCGGCTGACGACTTCGCCTTGCGGGCAAAGAGACCATCATTGGCCTTCCCGACCCGGAAGACCCGTTTCATGAATTGAATGAAGTGGTCGCGCTTTCTCATGGCCAACTTGTCGCGTTTGCTCATGAGTTAACGGTAGTCGTTCGCCCGCGCGGGATGATTGTCGCTATGGC
This sequence comes from Candidatus Aldehydirespiratoraceae bacterium, assembly GCA_047639555.1. Classification (GTDB taxonomy): domain Bacteria; phylum Actinomycetota; class Acidimicrobiia; order Acidimicrobiales; family Aldehydirespiratoraceae; genus JAJRXC01. The sequence continues at coordinate 67,078 of JBLIOE010000002.1, read as the reverse complement.
ACCCGCCGGTTATACCGGAACGCCGCTCCCGAAGAAGCTCGGAATAGAGGAGGGCCATGCTGTCGCGCTCGTTGATCCGCCGTGGTGCTCATAGAGCTGCGCGGGAGCTGATCGGTGTTACATCCAACCCTTTTGTGAAGCCCTGACCTCAGCCTGGGAATCGCTCTCGATCTTCGAGAGCGAGCGTGCCTCTTGTGGACCATGGCCGACCCGTAGGACGCGGCTAAGCCGCAGACGCATCCGAGTGAGAGTCGAGTGACGCACAGGGACCGAGGTTTCCATGTGCCCAGAGTAGGCGGCGGGGGACGCTATCTTCTGGCGGTGTCTGACTTCCCCTCCAATTACCGCACTGGCGACGAGCAGCTCGACGCCGAAATTTTGGCGCTGGTCGAATCCGTCGAACCGGACGAGCGCGAGTTCATCTTCGAACTCATTGTTTCGTCGATGCGGCTCTCTCGCGAGAATGTTGATCGCGGCGACCTGAAGATGGTTTCGTTGGCCCTGAAGGAGTTTCGTTATTCTTTCGGCGTCTTTGCTCCGTACGCAGGGATTCTGAAGTGCACAGTGTTCGGCAGCGCGCGCACAAAGGCCGGCGATCCCGCCTACACCTGCGCCCACGACTTTGCCGCGGCAATCGCAGCCCGGGACTGGATGGTCATCACCGGCGCCGGGCCCGGAATTATGGAGGCCGGCCACGAAGGTGCAGGGGCCGAAAATAGTTTCGGCGTCAACATCGTGCTGCCGTTCGAAGGCGACGCCAACCCGGTCATCGCCGATGATCCCAAGCTGATCAACTTCAAGTACTTCTTCACTCGCAAGGTGATGTTCATGAAGGAGTCCCACGCCTATGTGATGCTCCCGGGCGGCTTCGGCACTATGGACGAAGCATTCGAGCTCTTGACGCTCATCCAAACCGGGAAGTCGGTTCCGGCACCGATCGTCCTTCTGGACCCGCCCGGTGGCACCTACTGGACCCGTTGGAAGGAATTTGTTGAGGTTGAGCTCCGCGACGGTGGGCTCATCTCGGCCGACGACCTGTCGCTCGTGATGGTGACGGATTCAGTCGATGCCGCCGTTGAAGAGGTGTGTCGCTTCCATCGCACCTACCACTCGCGGCGATTTGTGGGCTCTCGCCTAGTGGTCCGACTTCATCGTGAGGTTGGCGATGGCGAACTGGCCGATCTCAACGCGCGCTTTGGTGGCTTTGTGGAGAAGGGCGAGATCGAGCGGATCGAGGTGACCGATGCCGAACGGCGCGACAACGATCATGTCGATCTCCATCGGATCGCGCTTCGATTCGATCGGCGCAGCTGGGGTCTCTTCCGCCAGATGATCGACGCCCTCAACGACTTTGCCAGCTGAGATCAGTCGAACGGGTCGCGGTTGGGTTCGTCGAGGAGGTGCATTGCCTTCTCGACGGCCCGCCTCGCCCGAGTCAGACGTTTTTCGTCGACCGGGAGTTCCTTCCCACCCGCATCAATCGACTCCTGTAGCCGCATGATCGCGAGATCGGCGAGATCCTCGGCAATCACTTCGAGCCGGCCCCGGATTTCCTCAAATTCTCCTGCCACATCAGAGACCGTATCCGTTCTGGAAGGGGCTACGGTCGCCAGCATGGACGCAGCTGAACTGCACGAGTGGGTCACCTTCTCTGATGACGACGGCAACAGCTGGCAGTTCGACGTCACATTCTTGACGAGCAAGTACGGCTGCATCTACGGCCGGGGCTGCCAGGGCGTGTTCACGGAGCTCGCTCCCGAGTACGAACACGGCTGTTGTACCTATGGCGCCCACTTCCTCGATGATGACGACCGCAAATCCACGATGGCCCGTATTGAGCAACTCGGACCCGACGAGTGGGAGCTGCGAGATCGAGCCACCGAGATGGGTGGGCCAATCCACAAGAACGACGACGGCGAGTGGGTCACCCAAACCGTCGACGATGCCTGCATCTTCCTGAATCGGCCCGGCTTCGAAAAGGGCGCGGGCTGCGCGTTTCATCAAGCGGCAGTCGCTCGTGACGAACGTCCGCTCGATTGGAAGCCGCAGGTGTGCTGGCAACTGCCGCTGCGCTTCGACGAGTGGACCGACGACAACGATCACACCACCTACATGCTCCGTGAGTGGAAGCGCCGCGACTGGGGCGAGGGTGGCGCAGAATTCGCCTGGTGGTGCACCGACGATCCGTTGGCGTTTTCCGAAGAGTTTCCGGTTTGGCGAACCCTGCGCGAAGAGATCGTGGAGCTCGTCGGCCAAGGCCAGTACGAGAAGCTGGTCGACTATGTCGTCCATCGCGAGGCCACTCATCCCGAAGCTCCAGTCTTCTTGCCGCACCCGCAGGTGCGACGCCGAGATGAGAATCCACTGACCTGACGCTCAGGTCGGCCGGCATACGGCCGAAAGGATCGTCGTGACTGCCTTTACGAGCGATGACCTGAACGCCGCCGCGGAAAAAGCGGGGATGATCTTCCCCGCCTATGTGATCGACCAGCTTGTTGCTGCAATCGATTCAGGCAAACACGTGATCCTGACGGGTCCCCCGGGGACCGGCAAGACCACGCTCGCCTATCTTGCGTCTGAGGTTGCTCGGCAGGCGATGTTCTGCACCGGTTATCTGCCGACCACGGCCACGTCTGAGTGGACGACGTTCGAGACGATTGGTGGCTTGCAGCCGACGGCCGATGGGCTGATCTTTCGGCCGGGCCTCTTCACCGAAGCCATTGAGTCCGGCCGTTGGCTCGTGATTGATGAGCTGAATCGGTCGAACTTCGACCGAGCGTTCGGCCCGCTGTTCACCGTGCTGTCTGGGTCGGCCGTTGTACTGCCGTTCAAGCGAAAGGGTCAGCCGTACCCGCTGTCGCTCGTGCCCGCCGGTGTGGAGGCTCCAGAGGACACGGAGGTGATTCGGGTCTCGGCCAACTGGCGGATTATCGCCACCATGAACGTGTTCGACAAGAACCTCCTCTTCGAGATGTCCTACGCACTCATGCGACGTTTCGCCTTTATCGAAGTGGGCACACCCCCGGAGAGTGCGTATCGCCAGCTGCTGCAGGGCAAGGGTGAAATCGTCCAGCGCCTCCTCGGCCTGCGAGCGTTCACCGACCTCGGACCCGCCGTCTATCTCGACGCGGCAAAGTACGCCGCCCGCCGCTCCCGCGATGGCATCACAGAGTCCCGCCTCATCTACGAGGTGTTCTACGCCTACTTCTTGCCCCAGTTCGAAGGTATGGAAGAGCGCCGAGCGATGATGCTCTACCGCACCGTGGCCGAACACCTGGACCCACCAGAACAGCTCGAGGCCCAGCGCACGATCAGCGATGTCCTCGGTGTTGAGCTCGTAGTGTGAGCCTTCCCCGTCTCGATCCGTTTGACGCGTCGATTGATGCGACCGCTGAGCTCTGGAATCGTCTCGCTCGACCGTTCGACACCGGGACCACCGTCGATGCGCTGCTCGGGCTCTCGCCTGAAGTGGTGGAGCAACTTATCGGCGTGCTTCTGGCGACATGTGACGAAGCCGAGGCCCTGCTCGCTGGCATGCCCCGCACGCTGCGAACCTTGAAGACAGCGGTAGGCAACAACAACGAACGTTGTGTGGGTGAACTTCGCGGTCCTGTGCAGTGGTCGGAGACCATCGCCGCGCAAGCCTCGAGTCTCGGCAGCAAGGACGTGTTTGTCTGTTCGTCCACCCGACGGGCCTATGACATTCAAGAGAACCAGGTGTTGGTTGGCGCGCTCAGCGCCGTTGCCGTCGCCGGGGCGAGCGTCGAGTCCGTCGGCGAAGATGCGTACCAAGACGAGGGACTCCGGCGAGCCCGTACCAATGCCAAGCTCGCTCGTCGCTATCTCGACCATCGATCGCTAGAAGCGATCGAGGTGAAGCGGCCCTCTCCGCGTGCGATCAAGCGCACCCGTAGCGGCAAAACCGCCAAGGCCTACCGGCCCGCGCTTGCGATGCTGGAGCGCGCGAACGAGCCGCTCTCGCTGGATGAGCTGGCGCCCTACTGCGACCGCCGCACCCGCGTTCAACACGGTGTGCTGGTCGGCGTAATCGAGGAGCTTGAGCATCGCGGAATGCGGGTGCCTGCGCTTCGAACGGAAGGTGGATCGCTCTTCGCCGGACCGGTCGAGTACATCCATCCCCGTCGCCGTGGCGATCGCAGCCGTCTCCACGGCATCGTCATCGGCAACGTCTTGGTGGACGTACCCGAGCGGCTGAAGGAGCGCGATCCTGACATCGCTGCGGGAGAGCTACAGGCCCGATCCCATGGCCGAGAGACCGTGGCGATCACGAACGTCGGCGACATAGCGGGAGCTGTCGACGCAGCCGTCCGGGCTGCTCGCCGAAACTGACTCGCCCATCTCAGGAGCGCGGCAGACGCCGTCGAACCCGAACTTGTGGGTTCTATCGGCCGCGAACGAGCGAGACGGGTGTAGGAAGAGACAGCGTGAAGAAGTATCTCGTCGCCGCGATCGGCGGCAATGATCTCCGACTCCTAGTTGCCTCGGTCGCTACCGGTGTCGTTGTCGCGGTCGTTGTGGCGATGTTTGAAGCGCTCACGCAGCCGGTTTTGTTCGAATGGTTACTAAAGCAGCCGCTCGGAGTGCTGATGATTGCGCCGATCGCCGGCGTACTGGCAGCCCACCTCATCCTGCGTTTCCTGGGCCGGGGCACCACCGGAGCAACGTCGGACGAGTACATCCGCGTATTCCATGACCGTTCCCCGCGCCTCCCGATTATTGAACTTCCCGGAAAGCTCTTGGCTGGCGTCGCCACGATCGGCATGGGCGGAGCAGTGGGCCTTGAGGGCCCCTCGATCTATGCCGGATCCTCGTTGGGTCTCTGGATTCAGGAGAAGACCGGTGGCGTAATTCGACGCGACCAAGCCCGCCTGCTCCTCACCGCGGGTGCCGCGGCCGGAGTTGCCGCGGTGTTCAAGGCGCCCGCCACAGGTGTCATCTTTGCGATGGAGGCGCCGTATCGAGACGATGTCACTCCCCAGGCTCTTCTCCCCTCTCTGCTGGCGTCCGCCGCGAGCTACGCCACATTCGTGTCGCTCGTCGGCACCGAGCCCGTTATCCCGTTCTTTGCCGAAGGCAGTGTCCTGCTGGAGGAAGAAGGCGCTGTCTCGGTGCTCGGCGTCGACCTGGTTGACCTGTTGGGTGCTCTCCTCCTTGGTATTGCCGCCGGCCTGGGTGGACGAGGGTTCGCCTGGCTCATTCGGTACTCGAAGGCCCAGGCCAAAGTCGTGACGTTGCCGAAGCGCCTCCTCATTGGCGGCGGATCGCTGGCCGCGCTCGCCTGGATTGGTACCGAAGCATTCGACGAGCCGCTCACTCTCGGGCCGGGCACCGAAGCGATGGCGTGGGTGGTGGGTGACCACGGCCTTGGGCTTATTGCCCTCCTATTCGGTCTCCGGATCGCGGCCACGATGGCCACAACCTTCGCGGGCGGTGTTGGCGGGATGTTCATCCCGCTCGCGGCGCTCGGCGTCGTGATGGGCGAATTCGTGGGCTCGGCCCTCGGGCAAGACAAAACGGCCCTCTACCCGATCCTCGGACTCGCCGCATTCCTTGGTGCCGGCTACCACACGCCTATTGCGGCGGTGATGTTCGTCGCGGAATCCACTGGTGGCGTCGGCGCGTTCGTCGTTCCCGCGCTCGTCGCCGCGGCGGTGTCACAAGTTGTTGCTGGCCCGTCGTCGATCGCAGACCATCAGCGCAGCAAGCGACTCGGCCACCTAGAGCGCCGCTTTGAATTGCCGCTCACCTCAATCTTGTCCACTGACGTCTTCACGGTGCCGCCCGACGCGACGGTCTCAGAGTTTGTCTACGTCCATGTGCTCGGCCGCCGTGAGCGAATCGTGCCGGTGGTCGATGGGGGGCGCTTTGTTGGTATGGCCCGCCTGGAAGACGTCTCAGAGATCGAACGAGACCTCTGGGAGGCCACAAGCGTTGGCGAGTGCATGGCTACAGATCTGCCGACTGCGCTGCCGTCGTGGACGTTGCGCGATGCAGTGGCCGCGATGGACGCGGCGCGCATCGATGTGCTCGCGGTCACCGATGGTGAAGGAAACTTCATCGGTGTGGTCACCGAAGCCGAGATTCTAAAGCTCGACGAGATTCTCGACGAGACCGGCGGCTAATTAGCCTTCTTCGGCCTCTGCGTCGTCGAATTCGTCAGCCCAAGCCTGGTGTTCAGGCTTGAGTTCTTCTTCGCCTGCTTCTTTGTATTCGTTGAGAAGTGCATCGAAGTCGCCTTCACGAGAGCGTTTCAGCTCTCGGGCTTCCTCGTAGCGCCGGTGTCGCCCCTTCTTCACCTGATGAGCTCCCGTTCGACTACGTCAAGACGCTGAATTGTAGCGCCGCTTAGGGCCGCAGCCCAACGTCATCCGACAGGCCGTCCGGATCGTTCCTCGAGGACAACGGCCCCGTCTTCGAACGCCAACGCTGCATCACCGGCAACGAGGCGGCGAATCGGGCCGCCGGCCAACTCGGCCCGCCAACCGGTGGCGAGTCGTGCGTCTTCATCGCCGCGAACGAGTGCTTCGACATCGGCACGGGTGGCAAGGAGGGACGGGTCGAGCTCTCGATCACGAGCAAGTTGGTTGACCCAAGCGGCCACAAGGGCGACTGCGGGACGGATGTCGCGGGAGTCGTTTGACCGTCGGGGCGCCTTCGGCGGGCGCCAGTCCGAGGCGATACCGGTGGCGACCGCATCGAGAATGGGTTGGCCCAAGGCACCTCGGGCGACGCCCTTGTCGATCCCGCGGATCTTGGCGAGCTGTTCGACGTCGCTCGGTGCGGCCTGAGAGACACCAACAACGCCGATATCGGACAGCACGAATCGAACGGGTTGATCAACCTCTGCGGCCCGTCGCTCGCGCCAACCTGCGACCGCGCGCGCAATGGTGAGCGCCTTGCCCGTCAGGTGGCGGGCTTCCTTGATCTTGCGCCAGGCCTCATCGGGGTCTCGTGGTCCGCGCCAGCGGGTACGCATGATCTCGCACTCGGCCTCGGCCCATTCAACCCGGTCACGCTCGGCGAGCTGGGCTATGAGGCGGTCGTGGAGCTCCAACAGATTGTCGACATCAGATGCGGCGTAGTCGAGTTGTGCCTGCCCCAGCGGCCGCTCAAGCCAATCGGTGAGCCTGCTGGACTTCGGAAGCTGCAGGCCGAGTTCGCGCTCATGAAGGGAGGCGAGCGACGGCGTGGAGAGTCCGAGGAATCCAGCGGCGATCTGTGTATCGAACAGGTGCTTTGGCACTGCCCCCGTGGCGAGTTCGAGCACTTCGAGGTCCTGCGACGCCGCGTGGAGAACGGCGATGGCATCGGAGTCCATTACCGGGCGAAGCGGCGCCAAATCTATCGCGAGCGGGTCGAGCAAGACGAGATCGCCCGGCCACGCGATCTGCACGAGCGCAACCTTGGGCCAGTAGGTGCGTTCTCGATGGAACTCCGTGTCGAGCGCGTAACGGGGCTGCTCGAGAAGGGCTTCGACGACCTCGGCCAGGCCTTCATCGGTGTCAACAATTCGATAGTTCGGCACTCGCGCTCAGCTGCCAGCACCGGAAGAGGAGGGTTTGCCTGCCTGGTGCCAGGCGCCCATGCCGCCCGCAACGTTGACTGCGTCGACTCCCTCGGCTCGGAGGAACTCCACGGCCCTGGCACTTCGACCACCCTTGGCACAGATCACGTAGACCGTGCGGTCGGACGGAAAGTCGCCGATCGACTCGGGCACGGTGGCCAGTGGCACCAGTTTCGCCCCATCAATGTGTGCGGTTTCCCACTCGTCGGTCTCACGAACATCGAAGACGGGTGCGCCCCCGGCCATGTGGCGCTCGAGCTCATCGACTTCGATCTCCGGAATCTCCATCTGGCGATGGTAGCCAGACCGGCCGGGCAGATGACTCACCGGGGCGAGGAAGGCAGATCCTCAGGCCGATCCGCATCGTGGAACCAGCACGGATCGCCGTCGAGAAGCTGGGCAACACGGAGCGTGTCAACCGCATGTCTCGGAGCGCGCGCTCCGTCGACAAACGCCTGTCGGAGCGTGGGAAGGGCGGAGCGGCGCCAGACGGCGTGGAGCCACTGGCTGCGGCCCTCGACTACCGGCACGGCCACATCCGCGTCGCCCAGCGCACCGGCGACCGAGTGGACGGCAATGGCCGAAGCGTCGGTGAGATCGCACGCCAACACCGCCACGAGGTCACGTTCAATGTGTTCGAGCGCGGTGATGATGCCTCCGAGCGGGCCTTCGCCGGGCCAAGCGTCGTCGACAAAGCGCAGCCCGAGCGCCTCGAGCGCGGCCCGATTGCCGCCGATCACGACGACGGGATCGGCCCCGGCCGCGTCAAGGGCCGAGGTGGCTTTGAGAACGAGCGCGTCGCCATCAACCTCGACGAGCGCCTTGTCGGTTCCCATACGCCGCGAGGCCCCGCCCGCCAGGACGGCGCCACCGAGCGCGGGGAGGTGACTCACTCGGCTGGCGGCCACTCGGGATCGCACTGACGCAGAAAGAGCGCGCATCGCTCGTCTTCGTCGGTTTCGCCGATATGGGCGGCCATCCGACGGAGTCCGTCGAGTGCCCGCAGGAATCCGCGATTGGTCTCGTTGCGCCAGCGAACGAAGCCACTCCCCCGCCAGCCATTGGCTCGCAGACGATCAAGACCTCGGTGGTAGCCGGTGCGGTACGCCGCGTAGGCAAGGGCCGGCTCGTCGACTGCGTCACCGAGCGAAGCCCACGCCGCAAGAAACATCGGCCATTCCTCGCAGACTTTGCCGATGGCCGAGATCGGAGTATCTGACGCAAGTGCGGCATCGAGCGCAGCAAGTGCGTCGGCCGGCTCAGGTGGCAGAACCGTGTCGGGTGGACCTTCGCGATAGAGATTGACATCCGTCATAACGGGGATCCTAGCGAGGCGACCCAGACGCCCAAGTCCCTCGGCCTAAGGTTGGGACGGTGTTGCTTGCCGCCCTTCCCGAATGGCTCGACCCAGAGCTCCTCAAATGGCTCCTGTTCGTCGTCATAGCCCTGATTCTCTACCTCATGTTCGTGGTGGTTCGTTTCGTGCAGAAGGTGGTGCTGAAAGTGGCACTCTTCACACTCCTGGCCGGTCTCGGCCTCTCGCTCTGGGTTCAGCGCACCGATCTCGACAATTGTGCCCGCACCTGCGAGTGCAGCCTCTACGGCCAAACGGTCGACGTGCCCTGGGACCAACTGCCTGAGGACATGCGTATCCGACTGGCCGACGGCGATGTCGGCTGTCGAAACTTGCTCGAAGTGGAGATCTAACCGAGCGATGCGCTCGGCCCGGGTCTAGGGAACGCGCTCGATCCGCAGAACGTTGGTGGAACGGCTCCGGCTATCGGAACCGGCCAACACGGCCACAGAATCGCCTGAGCGGATATGCCCCTCCGCCTTCGCGTGGCGGATCGCTTCGGCCACCATGTCTTCGTTGCTGTCGCGCGGTTCGATAAGCATCGGCGTCGTGCCCCAACTGAGCGTGAGCTGCTGCACGGTCGCCTCGTTGACCGAGAACCCGAGAATCTCGGCTTCGGGTCGGAAGCGGGCGATTGATCGGACCGTGAAGCCAGAGCCAGAAATGCACAACACGTGCTCGATTCCGAGCTCTTGTGTTGCCCGCCACGTGGCCATGGTCATCGCATCAGTGACCGACGCAGCTCCCGCGGTCTCATCCGTCATGCGGATTTCCGCGAGGTTCTTGGCCCAACCCTCGTGGTCCATTTCCTCATCAGCACGACGGGCGATACGGCTCATCGTGCGGATGACGTTGACCGGATCTATACCAATCGCGGTTTCTCCCGACAACATCACAGCCGACGAGCCGTCGAACACCGCGTTGGCAACATCGGAGGCCTCCGCTCGGGTGGGCGCCGGGCTCGTCACCATCGACTCGAGCATCTGCGTCGCGGTGATCACCGGACGCCCGCCGGCGATGCACTCTCGAATAATCCGCTTCTGGAGGTGGGGCAGATCCTCAAGGCTGCACTCGTTGCCGAGATCGCCGCGGGCGACCATGACGGCATCGGACGCCTCGATGATCCCGGCGAGATTGTCGACAGCGGCGCGGGTCTCGATCTTGGCGACGATGAGCGGGCCGCGGGGATGGGGCTCCGTGCCGACACGGCGAATGTCGTGAGCGGACCGAACGAAACTGATCGCGACCATGTCGACATTCGCGTCGACGAAAGCATCGAGGGCCACAAAGTCGGCATCGGTCGGTGTCGCCATTTGGAGACGGTCAGACGGGACATGGATACCCGGACGCCCGCGTAAGAGGCTGCCATGGACCACTGTGGCGAGCATCTTGTCGGCCGACTTGTCGGAGATTTCGAGCACCGCACCGCCATCGCCCACAGTCAGGCGGTCGCCCACATGTACATCACGCAGCAGGCCCTCGTAGTCGACCTCGATAACGGCAGAGGTGGACGCGTCGGTGCCGGTCCGGACCTCGACCGAATGCCCCGTGGGCATATCGACCCCGTCCTCGCCGAAACTCGCAGCGCGAACCTTTGGGCCCGGAAGGTCGACAAGAATGCCGACCCGGCGCCCTTCGTCGGCCGCCACCTTCCGGATGCGATGGAGCCGCTCCAACCCGTCGTCGATCGTGCCGTGGGCCAAACCAATCCGGGCCACATCCATCCCCGCCCGGATCATCTCCCGCAGCGTTGACTCATCCGATGAGGCGGGACCAATGGTGGCGACGATCTTCGTGCGGCGTTGCATTCCCGGATTCTAGTGAGCTGCCGCCACCCACCTGGACCAGGTTTGCAACTAGTTCAAGCGCGCTCGCAAGCGGAGCGCTTTGTCCCTCGCTCGATCGGCAGTTGGTGAGTCGGGCCAAGAGCCCTCTATGCGGTCGAGTAGGTCCGCGGCATCGTCGAAACGGCCGCGGAGTTCGCACAGCTCCGAGAGGGCTCGCAAGTCGGGCGGTCCGGCGGGAATTCGGATCCGAATATCGAGCAACCAGTCGAGGTCTCGCGGGGTGCGGCTCCGGAACGTGACCGTGAGGTTGTTCAGTACGCGTTGCACGATCGACCGGCTCGGCACCGGAGCGAGAAAGCTCGGATCGAAACGGGCGTCTGCCCCGTGCAACGTGCGAAAGCGGGCCTGGCAGGCCTCCGCGCTGATCCGAACACCCTCATGGAAGGGATCGATGAAGCCGTCAACGTCGTCGCTTTCGCGCACCAAGAAGTGGCCGGGCATGCCAACCCCGTAGAGCTCGATGCCGAGCCGACGGGCGGTTTCAACGAGAACGACCGACAGAGTGATCGGCATCCCGACGCGGCGAGTCAATACTTCGTCGAGATAGCTGTTGCGCGGGTCGTGGTAGTCGGTGCGGTCGCCGCTGAACCCCTCATCGACGAACAAGTGACGCACCAACGAGTCGACAGAAGCGTCGGCGCATCCGTCGGCAAAACGATCGAGGGCCGCCAGCCCGGGATCCACGCACGGACCGGCGCCGGGCCGTGATTCCGCCAGGAGGAGAAGGGTCTCCGCCAGAGGGATGTCGCCCTCGGCCGACAGCAGGTCGGTCACACGGTCAGCGGCGGTCATGGGCGCGACCGTAGCCAAGTACGGTGTGCTCGTGCCTCGGATCCATCCGTATCTTGACGTCGGAGGGCCGATCGCGTTTGCTCACCGCGGCGGCGCGAGCGTCCATCCAGAGAACACCGAGCGAGCGTTTCGCCACGCGCTTGACCTCGGGTTCACCCATATCGAAACCGATGTCCACGTCACGTCCGATGGCGTCGCGATCGCGTTTCATGACGACAAGCTCGATCGGGTCACCGACCGAAGTGGCGTGATCGCCGAGTTGCCATGGTCAGAAGTCCGCCGTGCCCGGGTCGGTGGCACCGAGCCGATTCTGCGTCTGGACGAACTCTTCGAGGCGTTCCCCGGGGCGCGCATCAATATCGATCCGAAACACGCATCCGCCATCGTGCCGCTGGCCGACACAATTCTGGCCACGAAGTCCGTTGATCGGGTGATGGTCGGTTCGTTCTCTGATAAGCGCACTGCCGCGGTGCAGCAACGGGTGGGCCCCGACCTGGCGATCAGCGCCGGCCCCCGCCGAACTCTGGCGCTGCTCGCAGAAGCGAAGGGCACCCCGGTGCGAGCAAAGTGGATCCACGCAGTACAAGTGCCCGTGCGAGCGAAGCGACTTGAGATCGTCACTCCGCGTTTCGTCGACTACCTCCACGGCCGCGAGATCCACATCCACGTATGGACGATTGACGAGGCAGCCGAGATGCACCGTCTTCTCGCCCTCGGCGTCGACGGCATCATGACCGACCAGCCGGAGGTTCTTCGCAACGTACTCATCGAACGCGGTGAGTGGCCGAACGCCTGATGGTGAACCCCCATCGCTCGCCCGATCGCTATGGTATCGGCTGGGTCACGTGGGCGATCCAGGGCCGTTGGGCCCTCGAGGTGACGCACCCGTGCATAAATTCAGATCTCGACGCCGCTCTCGCTCTCGCGTGCGCGTCTGTCTCGCCGTTACTCTTGGCCTGGTCCTCTCGGCCCTAGCCGCTTCCATCACGTTGCGTGACGGCACCAGCGAACGAGCAAGCGCGTCGGATGATGTCATCGCATCCGTTGCCGTGCTGGTCCCCGACGACCGATTGGATCCGCGCATAGCGGCGCTCGAACTCCGAGGCAGCGCCTGGACCCGAGCGGTCGCTGCGTTCGACGATGCACTTTTCGCAGTTGCCGAGAACGACCGGCGCCTCACGCGGGCCCACCGTCGACTTGTTGAAATGGAGGCCGAGCTCGTCGTGATCCGCGCTGACCATGTTGTCGCCATCGACAGCATTGCCAGCACCGCCGCCGAGCTGGAGGTGGTCGAATCGATTCTCACTGCACAGGCACTCGCCGAATACGTCAACCTCGGCGTGGACCCGCTCGCCGCGCTCAACGATCCCAGCAACGTGACCGAGGCTGCTCGTGGCGTGGAGTTAGGTCAGCGCGTTGAGGAAGTCCAACTCTTCGCTCGGCAGGCCCTACTCGACCATCAGGCCGTGATTGACGACGAGGCGACGCAACTTGTCGCCCGGTGGATTGAGCTCAACACCGACATCGGTTCGACGCGGTCGGTGATCGAGATTGCCGAATCAGCGGCGACCGAGCTCGCAACACTGATCGACAACGCGGCCGAAGACGTTCGGCGAGCTCGATGGTCGGCCTCGCTGCCCGGTACCGACCTCACGGTTGTTGCGCTCGACGCCTATCTCAACGCCGAAGAGCTGTTGGCCGAGGCGTCGCCGGCGTGTAACGCCCGCTGGTGGATGCTGGCGGGTGTCGCCCGTATCGAGAGCCGTCACGGTCGCTACGGCGGCCGATCACTACGGAGCGACGGGCGAGTCGATCGCCCAATCATCGGCATCGCCCTTGACGGTGGCCCGGGTGTTCGCGCCATGGTCGACACTGACGGAGGTAAGTACGACGGCGACCTTGAGTGGGACCGAGCCGTCGGCCCGCTCCAGTTCATCCCGGAGACATGGCTCCGACGCGGTCGAGACGGAAGCGGTGATGGCTTTGCCGATCCGCAGAACATGTACGACGCCGCTTACAGCGCGGGCCGTTACTTGTGCGCGCTGGGCGGCAATCTCGGCAATCGCTCCAACCTGCGCTCTGCCTACTTCGGCTACAACAACTCGAGTGCCTATGTCGCTGACGTCATTGGCCACGCCGATCGCTACGCCGAATTTGCGCTGCCCGAACTTCCCGAAACCATCGAAACTGTGGATGACGCGGTGGAGAACGACACCTAGCCTGGGGATTACCGGTGGGTTTCTCCTCAAAACCTGGGGATTTCCCTTCACCCCCTTGACCCTCGCAGGGCGCCACTGCAGAGTGCTCCTTGTCGACGCAGGAGCGAAAGCACTGGGACGCCGTGAAGGACGGAAAGGGCGCAAGCCCCGGAAGAACGGACCGGGTTCCTCGGAGCTCTAGCAAGAGCAGAGGCAGGCAAGATCAGGCTGGGACCCGAGAGGGAACTGGCGGGTCGACTGGAGGCACGGAGGTGCGTCGCCGGAGCAAGCGGAAGGTTCCCTGACGGGGGTCTGACCAGGAGCGAAGGGGAAGTACCGCCAGCCGGAGGGTCCGCCGCCGTCAGGAGCACACCGCAGGGTGTGAGGCCGGGAGGGGGAGAAAACCCGAAGGAGGGTACGTGTCAGGGTCGCAGCGAAACGAAGTCACACCGACGGGGGTGGCGGCGGGTCGAAGCGGACCGAGTACCGCTGGGTACTGATGGTTGAACCAGGCAAACAGCAGCGAGACGTTCGGCGCTGGGAGTCAGGGTCCGCCCCGCAAGGGCAGACCTCATATGGCAGGACATTCCGACGGGGTGGCCGGCCAGGTGAAGGAGCCACTTTCGAGGCCCCGAGGAGTTGACCGGTGCGAACCGGGAGGCTACTCGGGGTCTTGTTCCGTTTTGGGCGAAATCATCGCCATGGGACGAGTGTCAGTCGTCCTTCATCGCCACGGCATTGGGTGTGACATTCATCTTGGGTTCGTACTCGACGGCCTCGGCTACTCCCCCACCATCGGCTCCCAAAGTTGCCCGAAGAGTGGTCCGACAATCGTCGCACGGGGCATAGAACTCGACCTCAGCCGTCAGGCCACAACGTGGGCAAGTGATCTCCATATGTTGAGTGTCGCGCGGGCGATGGCTGCGACGGTGAATGGGGGTAAGATCCGGCGGCTTCGGGGAGGGAGCGACCATGGGCGAAGAACAGGCCAACGACACTGCGGAACGCACCGTGATCATCGGCGCAGGCCCGGCGGGTCTCACCGCGGCGTACCAGCTTGGCAAGGCTGGCCACACCGCCACAGTGCTGGAAGCAACCGACGTTGTCGGCGGTATTTCTCAAACCGCCGAGCGGGATGGCTGGCGCTTCGACATCGGCGGTCACCGCTTCTTCACCAAGGTGAAGCCGGTACGCGATTTCTGGCACGAGGTTCTTCCCGACGAAGATTTCCTTCTTCGACCGCGGATGAGCCGAATCTTCTACCAGGGCAAGTTCTACGACTACCCGTTGAAGGCATTCAACGCCCTCGGCAACCTTGGCATCATCGAGGCCGTTCGCTGCGTGCTGTCCTACATCTGGGCTCGGATCAACCCGCCGAAGGATCAGACGAAGTTCGAGGGTTATGTCGCCGCCAAATTTGGTTGGCGCCTCTACCGCACATTTTTCAAGACCTATACCGAGAAGGTGTGGGGTGTGCCGGCCGACGAGCTCGAGGCCGACTGGGCCGCCCAGCGCATCAAGAACCTCAGCCTCTTCAGCGCCATCTGGAATGCGGTCACCCCGAGCCGCAACCAGAAAGACATCACGAGCCTCATCGAAGAGTTCGAATACCCCCGTCATGGCCCCGGCATGATGTGGGAGCGCTGCCAGACCCTCGTCGAGGGGCAAGGCAGCGACGTCTTCTTCGAGCAAACCGTCACGAAGGTGCGCCACGCCAATGGCGCCGCGACACACGTGGTCACCGACGGACCAGCCGGTTCCACCGAACACGCCTGCACCGATGTCATCTCGTCGATGCCCATTCCACTTCTCGTCCAAGCAATGGATCCGCCCGCACCCGAAGACATCCTGCTCGCCGCGAAGTCGCTCCGGTTCCGCGACTTCCTCACCGTTGCGCTTGTTGTGCCGGAGGAAGACGGCTTCCCCGATAACTGGATCTACATCCACGCCCCAGAGGTCCAGGTCGGTCGCGTCCAGAACTTCGGTTCCTGGTCGCCGGAGATGATTCCGGAAGCAGGAAAGACCTGCCTTGGTCTTGAGTTCTTCGTCAACGAGGGCGACGAACTATGGGTGTCCGACGATGACGACCTCATCGCCCAGGGCACTCGAGAGATGGCCCTGCTCGGCCTCCTTGACCCGTCGAGAGTCGAAAAGGGCTATGTCGTTCGGATGCCGAAGGCGTATCCGATGTACGACGGCACCTACAAAGAAAACGTCGAAATCCTCCGCGGTTGGCTGTCGGACAACGTGCCCAACGTGCACCCGGTTGGCCGCAACGGTATGCACCGCTACAACAACCAGGATCACTCGATGTACACGGCCATGTTGACGGTGGAG
Organism: Candidatus Aldehydirespiratoraceae bacterium; assembly: GCA_047639555.1. Taxonomy (GTDB): domain Bacteria; phylum Actinomycetota; class Acidimicrobiia; order Acidimicrobiales; family Aldehydirespiratoraceae; genus JAJRXC01. Next base: position 50,965 of record JBLIOE010000002.1, on the reverse strand, counting down.
AACATCGTCAACGGCACCACTCACAACGTGTGGGAAGTGAACGTCGAAGCCGAGTACCACGAGGAACTCAGCGAGTCTGGCGGATGAGCCAAGGGAACGGCGTTCGCACGATCGTCGTTATCCCTGCCTTCAACGAGGAGGAGTCCCTCCCCGCCGTTCTCGCGCAACTCGCCCTGGTCGTGCCCGATCTCGACATTGTTGTTGTTGACGACGGGTCCACTGATCGAACCGCAGCCTTTACCCGGCTCGCCGGTGTCCCTTGTGTCGCACTCCCCTTCAATCTTGGAATTGGCGGCGCCCTCCGTGCGGGCTATCGATACGCCGATGACAACGGCTACGACCGCGCCGTGCAGTTTGATGCCGATGGGCAACACCGAGCTGACCAGATCGGCGTGTTGCTTGAGGCGCTTGACGGCGGTGCAGAAATGGCCGTCGGAAGCCGATTCGCGGCCGGTGGTTATGCCGTCGGCCGTAGCCGCGGACTGGCTATGGGTTTGCTCCGCCTTGGGGTGCGACGGCTGACCGGCCAGAAGTTCACCGACACCTCATCGGGCTTTCGAGCAATCGGCCAACCCGTCCTCGCCGACTTCGCCACGAACTACCCCGTTGAGTACATGGACTCCGTGGAGACCCTCGTCAACGCCTGCCGCGCCGGCTACGACGTTCGAGAAGTGCCCACGCTCATGGAAGAGCGCACCGGCGGTGTGCCATCACAACGTCCGTTCCGGCTGGCGTATCACTACGCGCGGCTCCTCGTTGCTCTGCTCGGCTCGCCTCGGCGCGCCAACCCGCGTAAACGCTGAAACGCCGCAGTCTAAAGACCCGGGTTCGTTGCGTCGACGGGAGGGGAGGCGCAGATCCTTCTGTGTCGCTCCGCAGAGACGAGAAGGAGGTTGGCCGTGGCGGGGAAACCAGCAGACGACAACTCGCTCCGGATCGATCACCTCGTTGAGACCGAACACCGCGCGGGCATCGATCTCGCCAGGATTGTGGTGTTCGGCACGATCTTGTGTGTTCTGGCCATCGCTTTCGCGGTCCCCGACACGATTCTCGATCGCGTCGCCGACACCAGCGGCGTCAATACCAATAGGCTTATCGCCCTTGTGACCGTTGTGCCGCTCGGCGCGACGCTCTTACTGGACTGCCGAACCGCCGGCATATCCTTGAGGTGCTGCCGGAGGCATTCCGGGTCGTTCGTCGCAACCACACCAAGGCCGCAGTCCTGTTTGTCGATCTTGACGGGTTCAAGGCGGTCAACGACACGTACGGCCACGAGGTCGGCGACAAGTTCATGGTCGCGGTCGGTGATCGCCTCCGGCGCGAAGCGGGTGCTGACCGTTGGGTCGGTCGTTACGCGGGCGACGAGTTTGTGATTATCGACCCGGCGCCGCTGACGAACGAACACGCGGCTCGTTTCGCTCGGAAGCTGATCGAAAGGATCGAGACGCCGTTTGCTCTGGGCGAAGATCAGATTGCGATCTCGGCGAGCATCGGGCTCGCCTTCGGCGATGTCACCGACAACCCGGAGCCCGTCCTCCGCGACGCCGACACGGCGATGTATGACGCGAAACACAACGACGCCCGAACTTCGGTGTTCTCGGAGACGATGCGCGTCCGGTTAACGCCGGCCACCGCAGAGCGTCGGCTTGAGCGGGCGTTGAGCGACGGCGAGTTCCGTCTGCTCTACCAACCAATCGTGGCGCTGCGCACTCGCCGTTTGGTGGGCTGCGAAGCCCTGCTGCGTTGGGATGATCCGGAACGCGGCATGATCGCTCCCGGCGACTTTCTAGGATCTTTGGAGGAGACCGGACTCGTGGTCCCGGTCGGGCGTTGGGTGCTTGAGGAGTCATGTCGGCAGGCCGCTCGCTGGGCGGCGATCGTGCCTGAGGGCGCTGTCCCCATGCGAGTCACGAGCATATTTCGCCCCGCCAGATCGGACAGTCAGACTTCACCGACGATCTCCAGGCATCGCTGACTGCTGCGGGCGTCGACCCTTCGCAGATATATCTCGAACTTACGGAGGCCGCGCTTATTGCCGATCCCCGCTCGGCGTGGACCGCGCTCAACTCCGCTCGGGAAATTGGCGTCGGACTCGCGCTCGATGACTTCGGGGCCGGATACTCCTCGCTGAGTCATCTCCGAACGTTCTACTTCGAACTCCTCAAACTCGACGGAACCTATGTGAACGCAGCCGGCGAGCGGAAGGACGACGACGCGATTGTTCGCCATGTCGTGTCGTTGGCCCGTGCGCTCGAAATCGCGACGGTCGCCGAAGGGCTGCAGAGCCAAGCCGAGGTCGATCGGTTGGTCGAGGTGGGCTGCGAGTTGGGCCAGGGTTACCACTTCTCGGAGCCGCAGCAAACCGCGCCTGTCCCAGCCGAGTAGGACCTCAGGCACCGCCGACATCGTCGGCGGGCGGGCCGAAGCGCCCGAGGAGATAATCGCGGATGCCCTTGAGCCGCCCGGCGGGAGACCAATGCAGGCCGCGTGAGGGGTCGTGCAGGTATCCGACCGGAATCTGAACGAGGGCAACACCAATGCGAAACCACGCGTTCTTGCGGCCGTAGTGCTCCCTGAGCATCAGCAGCGTGTTGCGGAGCTGGAGATATGCGACTCGTTCAATCGACGCACTCATGCCCGGGTTGCGCACGTTGGCGCCACGAATGACGCCACACCCCCATCCGGCTCGAGCGGCACGAATTGCCAGCTCGCTCTCCTCGCAGTAGGCGAAGTAGCGCTCGTCAAAGAGACCCACCTCTTCGAGACAGGCTCGACGGCACATCATCAGCGTGCCATGGGGGTAGTCGGCTTCGTCGAAGCCTTCCTCGACCATGGGCATCGCATCGATCGTGCCGAGATAGGGATCAATGATCGGCCGCATTCCGTCGCCGACGTCGGCGCTCATCAGGCCGACGGTTGGTCGTTCCTCCACGGCCGCAAGCATCTTCTCGATGGTGTCTGCGTCAGGGAGCGCATCGTGGGGGGCAATGGCAACCCAGTCGCCGATGCTGTCAGACAGAAACCGTCGAAGTCCGACGTTACCGCCCGGCCCAAAACCAAGATTGCTGCCCCCGAAAATGATTTCCGCATCGCCCACAAGCGCGGGGAGCGAACTCTGCGTCTCATCATCGGATCCGTTGTCGACCACGATCACTCGGGTGGGTGTTGTCTGCTCCCGGAAGGCCGCGACGGTCCGTCCGACGGCATCGGGGCGGTTGCGATGGATAATGACGACAGTGACCGGCGCTACTGACATGCGAGCGCAGTGTGCCTCCCGGGGTGATCGCGCGGCAACCCGACCGCTAACATGCTCCAGTGCAATCGACTGGCCCGGGTGACCCCTCTGAGGGAGAGATTTTCCACAAGATTGGCGACCTCGCGGCCGAGAGCGGCCTGCGTCGGATCCATATGCTGGCGTGGCGCGATCTCGCCGACGTCGAGGCTGGTGGCAGCGAACTGCACGCGTCCACTGTTGCGGCCCGTTGGGCCGCCGCGGGTATAGAAGTCACGATGCGCACGTCCTACGCCCAGGGCTCCCCGCCGGAAACCGTGCGCGATGGCTACAAGGTCATACGCCGAGCGGGCCGCTACCTCGTCTTCCCTCGTGCGGTGGCGGCCGAAATCGCTGGCCGGCATGGCCGCCGCGACGGACTAGTTGAGATCTGGAACGGCGTCCCGTTCTTCTCGCCGCTTTGGGCCCGTGGACCCCGTGTCACCTGGCTGCATCATGTGCATGAAGACATGTGGCCAATGGTGCTACCACCCGGACTCGCCCGAGCCGGGCAACTTCTTGAGCGTCGAATCGCGCCCCCGTTTTATCGAAACACCTCGGTCATCACGCTGAGCCAATCCTCACGCGACCACTTGCTCGACCGACTGCGGCTTCCGGCCGCCAATGTCCACGTCGTTCCCCCAGGAATCGACAGTAGTTTCTGCCCCGCAAATCGGAAGTCCGCCGAGCCAACCGTGCTCGCGGTGGGTCGACTTATGCGGTCCAAGGCGTTCGACCGGCTCATAAAGAACGTCGCCCGCGTGCGTGAATACGTGCCCGGCGCCCGACTGACAATCGTGGGTGAGGGCCATGAACGCGACAATCTCGAACGGCTGATTGCTCAGCTTGGCGCCGAAGAATGGTGCGAACTGGCCGGGCGAGTCGACGATGACGCGCTTGTCCGCCGCTACCAGGAGGCGTGGGTCGTGGCCAGCACATCCGAAAGCGAGGGCTGGGGTATGACCCTCACCGAAGCCGCGGCCTGTGCGACCCCGGCGATTGCCACGAGGATTCCCGGCCATATCGACGCCGTGCGTGATGGTGTTGGTGGCGTGCTGGTCGACTCCGACGACGAATTCGTCGATGCCCTCACCCGAGTCTTGGACGACCGCGACTTCCGTGAGCGGATGAGCGATGGTGCTCTCCGAGTGGCACAAGAACTGACCTGGGATCGCACCGCCTACGAGACCTTGGCGGTCCTTGCCGCCAACGTTCGTGGCAGCCGGTAGCTGGCTCACACTTTGCGTGGGATGATCGAGCGGCTTCGTCGCCACGCGGTTCTTGTGGCCGCCGCGCTCGTCGCGTACGTTCCCATCGTTGCGTCGAGCCCAGGCGCGGTTGGCGCCGACACAAAGACCTACCTGTACCTCAACCCTGGTCGGGTTCTTGCCAATGCCTCGACCCTTTGGGATAGCGACGTCGCCCTCGGGACGGTTACGCATCAAAACATCGGCTACTTGTGGCCTATGGGCCCTTTCTATTGGGTCTTTGAAACACTCGGCAGCCCCGATTGGTTCGCCCAGCGGATCTGGCTCGGCACCCTGCTCTTCGCCGCGGGCGCCGGCGTCCACTTCCTGCTGAAAACCCTGGATTGGCAGGGCCGCGGAATGCTGGTGGCGGTGCTGGCGTACCAGCTCAGCCCGTACATCCTCGACTACAGCGCGCGGATCTCCGCGGTGCTCCTCCCCTGGGCTGGCCTTCCCTGGATGATTGCCTTGACGATCCGCGCCGCTCGTTCTGGTGGTTGGCGAGATCCCGCTCGGTTTGCGCTTGTTGTCCTTACCGTTGGTTCGGTCAACGCCACCTCGTTGTTGCTGGTCGGTCTGGCGCCGGTCGCTTGGCTCATCCACGCTCGGGTCACCGAACGGTCGATCACGACTCGCCAGGGAGTGACCGCGGCGCTCCGAATCGGCGTCCTCAGCGCGGTGGTGTCGCTCTGGTGGATTGCGGGGCTCATCCTTCAGGGCGGCTACAGCCTGCCGGTCACGCGCTACACGGAGACCTACCAGACCGTGGCCGCGGCATCCACCGCCCCCGAGGTGTTTCGCGGGCTTGGCTATTGGTTCTTCTATGGCAACGACAAATTTGGGCCGTGGATTCAACCCAGTGTTGAGTACACGCAGGGGGTCTGGCTCCTCTTCATCAGTTTCGGCCTCGTGGTGCTCTCGCTTTTTGGCGCCGCCCTCGTCCGGTGGCGCCACCGCAGTTACTTCGTCCTGCTCATCGTCATGGGCGGGCTGATTGCGATTGGCAGCCACCCATTCGACGCGCCGTCGCCCTTGGGCTCACTGTTTAAGGACTTCACGGGCACCGATGCCGGGCTCGCCCTGCGCTCCACGCCTCGCGCCCTCCCGATGCTTGTCTTGGCCACTTCGGTGTTGCTGGGCACCGTTGTTAACGCCCTTGATCGACGCTGGCCCCAACCCACCAAGGTCTTCGCGGTGGTCGTTCTCGCCGCGGTGGTTCTCAACAATCCCGCGATGTGGAAAGTCCGCATGGTGGAGGAGAACCTGCAACGAGACGAGGAGCTGCCGGAGTACTGGCTCGAGGCCATCGACGCACTCAATGAGAGCGAGCGACAGGGACGGGTGATGGAGCTCCCCGGGAGCGATTTCGCGTCTTATCGATGGGGCAACACGGTCGACCCGATTACGCCGGGCTTTCTTGACCGTGGATATGTCGCCCGAGAGTTGGTGCCGTTCGGCTCCGCCGAATCGGCCGACCTGCTGAACGCGTTCGACCGGCGTCTCCAAGAGGACACGGTCGACGCCGACTCGATCGTGCCCATCGCCCAGATGCTGTCGATCGACGACATCGTCCATCGAGCCGACCTCACCTACGAACGTTTCCGCACACCACGACCCGTCCCTACGGCCGAACTTCTTGATCAGTTTGCCGGGCTCGGAGATCCCGTTCCGTTCGGCGAACCGGTGCCAAATGTCGCCGGCCCCCAACAGACCCTGATCGACGAAGTGCATCTGGCGATCGATCCGACCCTCCCCGATCCCGCGCCAGTCACGGCCTACGAGGTGCCCACCCCACTCCCCGAAGTTCGGCTTCGACCGACGTCGGGCGCCACGGTGATCGTGGGCGACGCCGAGGGTATTGTGGATGCGGCGGGCGCCGGTCTGCTGGAGATCGACCGACCGCTGTGGTTCGGAGCTGACCTCGCGCTCGACGATTCACTCCGCGATGAGGTGCTCGCTGAGCCCGCCGCAATCGTTCTCACCGACACCCACAAGCGACGAGCGCGCCGCTGGGGCACGCTGCGAGAAGGTCTGGGATATGTCGAACGGCCGGGCGAAGAGAAGCTGGTCGACGACCCCACTGACAATCGACTCGACCTCTTTACTGATGTCGATTCATCCGCCACGGTCGATATCGACGACACGAGAACGGTCAGCGTCCAGCCGGGACCCTTTGCGCTTAGAGCTTCCAACTACGGCAACCCGGTCACGTACACAAACGACGATCGACCAAGTCGAGCCATCGACGGTGATCCCACCACCGCGTGGGTGGTTGGTGCCTTCGCCGAGGCCCGAGGTGAGTGGCTGGAGTTCGCCTACGAAGAACCGACCGTCGTCCCCTCGATCACACTGATCCAGCCGGCCGGAGACCACAATCGGCGAATCAGCGAAGTGGTGGTGCGAGCCGACGGCGAGGAAGTCGGTGGTGCTCGTCTCGATCCGTCGAGCTGGAACCCTCCGGGCCAGACGATCGCGCTCCGTCCGCACAATCCTGCTTCGGTCTACGAGCTCGAACTCGTCGATCTCAGCATCGCTCCCCGGGCCAACTATGCGGGTGTCGCGCCCGTCGGGTTCGCCGAAGTGTTGATGGGTAACGCGGCGCCCGTCGCCGAATCGCTGCGCCTGCCGATCGCGTTCGTGGCCAGCGTCGGCGCGGATCTCGACCGCCACGATCTCTCGATCGTGATGACGCGTGAGCGTTCGAATCCTCAAGAGCCGGTACGAACCGATCCTGAACCAGAGATGCGGCGCGACATCGAACTCCCGAGCTTTCGCACGTTCACGGTCGAGGGCGCTGCTCGTGTCTCGGCCGCGGTCGATCACCAGCTCGTCGACAACCTCATGGGTCGAGCGACGGGTATTGATGGCTCGCCCCTGGTTGCGCGCGCCAGCGACACGCTGCCGGGCGACCTCAACAGCCTCGCCTCGTTTGCCTTCGACGGTGATCGGGGCACGGCCTGGACACCGAACCTCGGGCCTCAGCGGAACCGCTGGATCGAGCTCGAAACCGCCGCAGCAGTCACTTTTGCTGATCTGCGGCTGGCAATCGTGATCGACGAGTTGCACTCGGTGCCAACACGGCTCGCCGTGGAGGTTGACGGCGAGCTGATCGGTGAGTTCGAGACGGGCTTGTTGCTGACCAGCCCGGAGCGAGGTGCGCTTGCCGACGTCGTCCTCCCCGCCGCGGGCTCCGGTTCGGTGATTCGCGTTCGCGCCGTCGGCGTCGCCGAACGTTCAACTCGCGATTGGTACTCGAACGACTTCACGGCCTTGCCGGTGTCGTTCGCCGAAATCGAGGTCGACGCCGGTGTGCGCTTTGGCCCGGTGGCTGATGTTGCAACGGGTTGTGTAGAGATCGCCACGATCTCTGGTCAGATGGTTCGGGCCCAGATCAGCGGTTCGGCGGCTGACGCGCTGGAGCGTCGAGAGCTCACCATCGCGGGCTGTGACGAACTAGGCGCCGATGCCCATTTCAGCATCAACACGGTCGGTCGTACCCAGGGTTTCGACATCGATCAACTCGTGCTCCGGAGCCGTCGTTTGCTCGATGCCCCGGCCGCGCTGTCGCCCGTCACGGTGGTGAACCACGATGACACGAACTATGTGCTTGAGGTGCCGGGCGACTCGAACGAACGCTGGCTAGTTCTCGGGCAGAGCGTCAACGTTGGCTGGGAGGCAAGCATCGACGGACTGTCGCTGGGCGAGCCCACCCTGATCGATGGATTCGCCAACGGGTGGCGTCTCCCCGCTGGCGAGATGCTACGAGTCGACCTCGAATGGACGCCTCAGAGCCTCGTCAACAAGAGCCTTGCCCTCTCGGTCGTAGCCATCGTGTTCGTCGTCGGCCTCGCGTGGCGAGGGCGCGGGGTCGGGCCCGTCAACGAACCGGCCCACGCAATGGGACCGCCTCAGCCGACGCTACGGCTCCTTCCACTCGTCGATCGGCCGACCCGACAACGGGCGGTTCACGACCGAACAATTCTGGCCGCGTCGGCGGTCGTTGGCGGCTTTGCCTGGTTGAACCTGCCCCGCTTACCGGCCTTGGCGCTCGGCGTCGGGCTGGGGCTGGCTCTGCTCATGCGTTTGGCCCGCGGGTGGATACGGCCGTCGTTGTTCGCGGCGTTCGCCCTCGGACTCACTTCGGTCGCGTTGATGCTCGAGCAACGAACCAATCGATTCCCACCGGACTTCGGTTGGCCGCAGCAGTTTCTCGACCTCCACGTGTGGGGCCTTCTCGGGTTGCTACTCCTCGCGGCCGACTACCTCTACGCGGCAACGATCCCCGACGAAGATCGTCGGAGGCCGAAGCGGCGCAGTTCGAGTTAGGCCGGAGTGGTCGCTCGGCTCAGTGCGTGCTGCACGAGTTCGAGCAAGGTGCCCTTGGTCGACGCCCGGTCCCGAGCATCGGTCACCATCATTGGTATGTCCGCCGGAATCGCAAGCGCTTCACGAACGTCCTCCAGCGAATGGTGAATACGTCCGAAGAACGCATTCACCGCGACGACGAACGGGATGCCCGCCGACTCGAAGTAGTCGACCGCCGCGAAGCAGTCCTCGAGTCGTGAAGTGTCCACGACGACAACGGCGCCAATCGCGCCCCGAACGAGGTCGTCCCACATGAAGTGGAACCGATCCTGACCGGGCGTACCAAACAGGTAGAGGATGAGGTCGTCGCCGAGGCTGATGCGACCGAAGTCCATCGCCACCGTTGTCGACGTCTTGGCGGCTTCGCCGGCGATATCGACACCCTGACTGTGAGACGTCAGCGATGCCTCGGTCGTCAGCGGTTCGATCTCGGAGATGGAGCCGACGAACGTGGTCTTTCCGACCGCGTAACCGCCGGCAACAACAATCTTGACCGGGAGCGGAACTTTGCCGCTGCGTGGGGTGTCGTTCTTTTCAGAGCGCTTGAAGACCATCGAGGACCCTTTCGAGGAGTCGGAGGTCGGGACGGGATCCCTCTTCTCCGTTCGCCGGATTGGCGTGGGAGTCAAGGAATCCCTCGGTGACCAAATCACCAGCGAGGACGCGGGCAACACCGAGGGGAAGGCCAAGGTGTGCAGACACCTCAGCAACGGACGTTGGATTGGCGCACAGTTCGAGAATTTCCCGCTTCTCAGTGGGGAGAATGGCTGCGCCTTCTTCGCCCCGCGGCGTGACGTGAACGATCGTCTCGAGCGCAAGCTCGGTCGACGATCGAACTCGTCCACCGGTCAACGCGTACGGACGTACACGGAGCCGGTTGTCGCGGGGCTGGTCGTTCATCGGGGAAGTGAGCTCTGAAGCTCGGCGCGAAGTTCGGGAGTAAGGAACGGACCGGTCTTCTCGACCAGTACCGCCATCTCGTAGCCGACAAGTCCGACGTCGCAGTCGGAGTCGGCGACGACCGCGAGGCACGAGCCGTCGCTGACGCCGGTAACGAAGAGAAAGGCGTTCTCCATCTCGATGATGATCTCGTTGACACGTCCACCGCCGAACCGTCCGGCCGCGCCGTAGGCGAGACCGATCAGACCGGAAGCGACCGCCGCAAAGCGGTCGGCGGCATCACGATCAAGGCCGCCCGATAGCGCCATAGGAAGTCCGTCGGACGAGACAACAACGGCCTCGCTCACACCCGGAACTCGTTCGACGAAGTTGGCGACGAGCCAATTGACGTTCGTTGCTGCAGTACTCACGTTGCTCATATCGGGGCTCCTCAGCTCCGTCGGTTTGGTTGGTCGGTTTCCCCAGGGCCGCGGCCCTTACGAAGGCCAGCGCGGTAACGAGACAGCATCTGGCGGACTTCATCGGGCGAACGACTGGCTGTCGGTGCGAGCGCTTCGCTGGCGACCGATGGCTGGGGGGCACCCGGGGAATACTTGGACTGCTCGGGAACGTCGACTTGTTTCGGTGTGCGCCGGATGAGTCCGGCCGATGTGACGTCGGGAGAAACGGTGCCGACCGCAGCGGGATCCCGGGTCGGCAACGGTGCAGCCGCGGCCGGAGGAGCGACGGCAGGATGCGCATCGGTGAAGAGTGCGACGGCGGTCGGGGCCTCGTCGATTCCGGCGAACAGGTCGGCATCAGGATCGGCTGGCGCTCTGGGGATACCAGCGGGCGTGCCGAAGGCGGCAAACAGGTCACCCTCATCGCTCGCGACTGGAGTGAGCGGGGCGGCGGCAGCGGGTGCCAGTGACTCGGAGGCGGGATCCGTCGCCGGCGGTGGCGCATCGACGCTCGCGCTTCCGATTTCGCCGACCATCTCGGCCGGAACCGTGACGACGGCGGTGACGCCGCCTTCGGTGCCGGCGGTGAGCTGCACGGCGACACCGAGACGATGAGCGAGGCGGGAGACGACCGTAAAGCCGAGCGAGCGGCTGAGGTCGAGGCCGACGAGCGGCGGTTCGGTCAGCGTCTTGTTCGCCGTGGTGATCTGTTCGGCGCTCATTCCGATGCCGTGATCGGCAAGGGTGAGTTGATAGCTGCCATCGGCGATGCGATAGCCGACCACGTCAACGCTCGCCGTTGGCGGCGAGAACTGTGTGGCGTTCTCCATGAGTTCCGACATCAGGTGAGCCAGGTCGACCGCGACCGAACCGGCAACAGTCGAGCCGTCGACCGACATCAGCTCAATGCGGCTGAAGTCCTCGATTTCGCCCATTGCCACGCGGAGTATGTCGACGATTTCGACGGGGCGGCCACGACGGCGGGTTGGTTCTGCTCCAGCCAGCACCAGCAGCGACTCAGCGTTGCGGCGCATTCGGGTGGCGAGGTGGTCAAGCCGGAAGAGATTCTCGAGCGCATCGGGGTTCTCTTCACACGATTCGAGCTGATCGATAAAGTCGATCTGACGATCGAGAAGCGACTGGTTGCGGCGAGCCAGGTTGACGAAGATGTCCGAGATGCCTCGACGGAGCAGGTCACCTTGTTCCTCCGCCACGTCAATGGTCACCTGTTGGATCTCCGAGATGGCGTGGGCCAACTGCGCGACCTCGTCACGGCCCTTCGACTCGATCGGGGTGAGGACTGGAGTCTCAGATCGGCTGGCGCTACGCATCGACTCCACGAGCGCGGGGAGCTCCTCAGAGGACAGCTGCTCAGCATTGCGAGTCAGACGGGTGAGCGGCCGGCTGATGGAGCGACCGATCACGATCGCCATAGTCAGGGCGAGAAGGATCACGGAGCCAGCGAGGATGAGGAAGGACTGTGCTTCTTCATTGGCGGTTGCGGCTTCGGCCTTGGCTGTGGCCGTCGCGTCGCGTAGTACTGCCCCGATAATCTCGTTCAGCGCACGAAGCTGGTCCCCGCCCTGCACGAGCCATTCCAGAACGCCACCCCGGCTCGGATCGTCGATGTATTCCTGGATGTCAGCAACTGCATCAACCGTTCCGGCCATGGGGTTCGGCAGAACTTCGGTGTTTTGCAAGCGAGACAACATGGTCTTGTATTGGTCGTCGGCGTTTGCGTTGAACGTCTCGACGCTGGTTTGCGCGGAGCGCTCAGCGTCGCCGAGAATCGTGGCTGCAACGGCGCTGGTCTGGCCCTGAAAGATTGCTTCCGAGCCCGTCGATGTGATCGTCGAGTAGGAGACCTGGATGTTCAGCACCTCGTTGAAGTCGCTGAGGGCGCGGAAGAGGTCGAGGTCCTGGGCCTGAGAGGCGAGTTCGAGGGTTACCTCGTTGACGGCATTGCTGGCGCTGCCAAGCAGTGCTCCGGTCACGCTGTCAGAGCGGCGATCCGGAGCGATCGTGTTTGGGAGTCGTTCAGCGAGGTCCCTGAACTCGTCACGGAGCTGTTCATCGCTGAGGTCCCCCATAGACCTCTCGATGGCGGCGATCCAAACGGCGAGCCGCTCGTTGGTCTCGGCCTGTTCGGGACCGAGCAGGTTGTCGGTACCAAGATCGAGTCGCTGAACCTCGAGCACACGAATGCGCTCGATCTCGATGGCCAGGCTGAGGTCGGCGCCCGTTTCCGCGAGCGTCGCGATGCGAGCTTCTGACTCCTGGAATGTGGTGCGATCGGTTCGGTCGATGATGCCGGAGTAGGCAAAAACCATCACGGCGACGAGAGGCGTCGCCAGCAGCAAGAGCAGCTTGCCTCGAATCTTGATCCTCTTGAGCATGCGTGGGGCCTCTGAGAGTCGGGGTACCCAAGGTGGGCGCCTCCCGGCTCAAATCGGCCGTTGTCATGAGTAGTTGAGAAGTCCAGGCAATCGGACCCTTTGAGAATGAGCCGAATGGCCCGGGTCCGTTGGGACGACTAGCGCAGGGGCGCCGCGGACGGTGTGATCGGCGCAGGAAGTTGCGTGCTGGACATCAGGAAGGAGTCGACCGCCGCGGCGGCTGAACGACCTTCAGCGATGGCCCAAACGATGAGGCTCTGGCCCCGGCCCATATCGCCCGCCACGAACACCCCATCGACGTTGGTCGACCAGCTGTCGTCGCGTGCGACATTGCCGCGACCATCGAGGGCAACGCCGAACTGTTCGGTAAGTGCTCCCTGCTCCGGACCGGTGAAGCCCATGGCCAGAAGTACGAGCTCCGCAGGGAAGTCATGTTCGGAACCTTCGATCGGCTCGAAACTCATCCTGCCGTCGGTGAACGTCTGCTCGACCCGCACAGTGCGGAGTTTCGAGACATGACCGTCGTCGTCGCCGACGAACTCGACGGTGTTGATGGCGTAGTCACGCACGCCGCCTTCTTCGTGGGCGGAACTGACGCGATAGATGATTGGCCAGGTTGGCCACGGATTGGCGTCCGGCCGGGTCTCGGGGGGTTGCGGCATGATCTCGAACTGATGAATCGAGGCGGCCTTCTGACGAAGTGAGGTGCCCAGGCAGTCAGCGCCGGTGTCGCCACCGCCAATAATGATGACGTTCTTGCCCTCGGCGGAGAGCGTCGGGGCCTCGAGGTCGCCCTCCTGCACATGGTTGGAGATGGGGAGGAACTCCATGGCCTGATGGATGCCATCGTTCTCACGGCCAGGAATCGGCAGATCGCGGGCTTGGGTCGCCCCGCAGGCGAGTACAACGGCGTCGTGCTCGGAGCGGAGTTCGTCGGCCGTGATGTCGTGGCCGATCGAGACATTGCAACGAAATTCGGTGCCCTCGGCCTCCATCTGCGAAATTCTCTGATCGAGGTGGCGCTTCTCCATCTTGAACTCGGGGATGCCGTAACGAAGGAGTCCGCCGGGTCGGTCGGCCCGTTCGTAGACGACTACGGCGTGGCCGGCCCGAGTGAGCTGCTGTGCGGCGGCAAGCCCGGCCGGGCCAGATCCCACAACCGCGACCGACTTGCCGGTCGAGGTCGCGCAGATCTCTGGTGTGATCCAGCCTTCCGCCCACGCCCGGTCGACGATCTCGACCTCAATGCGCTTGATCGCAACGGGAGGTTCGTGGATTCCCAGCACACAGGCGGTTTCGCACGGCGCCGGGCACAAACGCCCGGTGAACTCCGGGAAGTTGTTCGTGGAGTGGAGACGATCGATCGCGTCACTCCATTGACCGCGATGCGAAAGGTCGTTCCAGTCCGGAATGATGTTGCCGAGCGGACAACCGTAGTTGCAGAACGGAATACCGCAGTCCATGCAACGACTCGCCTGCTCGCGCAGCTTGTCCTCGGCGAAAGGTTCGTAGACCTCTTTCCAATCCCGAAGTCGGACCGGCACCGGTCGCCGTGTCGGCAGCTCCCGATCGTGCTTCATGAATCCGCGTGGATCAGCCATGTTTGTCTCCTCAGCCCCGTGAGGCGGCCATGATCGCCTCGGTCTCGTCTTTGCCTGCCGCTCGAGCTTCCGCAGCAGCCTTGAGCACGCGGCGGTAGTCGGTGGGCATCACCTTGACGAAGTCGCCAGCGGTGGTGCCCCAGTCGGCCACGATGCGAGCAGCGACTTCACTGCCCGTCTCGTGGCGATGTTTCTCGACCCGGTCGTGTAGCCAGTCGAGGTCGTCGTCGTCGAGCGGCTCTAGGTCGACCATCTCAGGGTTGACCCGCTTCGGGAAGATGCCGTCGGGGTCATAGACGAAGGCGATGCCGCCGCTCATGCCGGCGGCGAAGTTGCGCCCAGTCGGACCGAGGATGACGGCACGGCCGCCGGTCATGTATTCGCAGCCGTGGTCGCCAATGGCTTCCACAACCGCCACGGCTCCAGAGTTGCGCACGCAGAAACGTTCGCCGACGGCGCCGCGAAGGAATACCTCTCCCCCGGTGGCGCCATACAGGATCACGTTGCCAGCGATTACGTTTTCTTCGGCGATGAACTTGGCCACTTCCGGCGGGCGGACCACGATGCGCCCCCCTGACAGTCCCTTGCCGACATAGTCGTTGGCATCGCCGCTCAGTCGGAGGGTGATGCCCTTCGGGACGAAGGCGCCGAAGCTGTTGCCGGCTGAGCCGGTGAAGTTCACGACGATCGTGTCGTCGGGAAGGCCGTCTCCGCCGAATCTCGTCGTGACCTCGAAGCCCAGCAGCGTGCCGACGGTGCGATTGACGTTGCGGATCGGAATGTCGATCGTGACGGGTCGCCCGTCGGTGAGCGCACCTTCGGCGAGCTGAATCAGGGTCTGATCGAGCGCCCGCTCAAGCCCGTGGTCCTGTTCTTTCCATTGGTGACGGCGAGATTCCCGAGCAATCTCGGGAAGGTGCAAGATCGGCGAAAGGTCGAGGCCCTCGGCCTTCCAATGGTTGACCGCGTCGGTGACATCGAGTGCTTCGACCTGGCCGATGGCCTCGTCGAGGTTGCGGAACCCGAGTTCCGCCATGAGTTCACGAACTTCCTCGGCGATGTATTCGAAGAAGTTGATGACGAACTCGGGTTCACCCGAGAACTTGGCCCGCAGCTCGGGATTCTGCGTTGCGACTCCCACCGGACACGTGTCGAGGTGGCAAACCCGCATCATCACGCAGCCCATCACCACCAACGGTGCCGTTGCGAATCCGAACTCCTCGGCGCCAAGAAGGGCGGCAACCATGACGTCGCGGCCGGTTTTCAGCTGGCCATCACACTGCACGACGATGCGATCTCGCAGATCGTTGAGCAAGAGGGTTTGCTGTGTTTCGGCCAGGCCTAGCTCCCACGGAGCGCCCGCGTGTTTGATCGAAGTCATCGGCGAGGCGCCGGTGCCGCCGTCGTGACCGGAGATCAACACGACGTCGGCGTGAGCTTTGGAAACGCCCGCGGCAACAGTGCCAACTCCGACCTCGGCCACGAGCTTCACGTGGATTCGGGCCTTTGGGTTGGCGTTCTTCAGATCGTGGATCAGCTGAGCGAGATCTTCGATCGAATAGATGTCGTGATGAGGCGGCGGCGAGATCAGGCCGACGCCGGGTGTGGAATGACGGGTCTCCGCGATCCACGGGTACACCTTGTGACCTGGTAGCTGGCCACCTTCGCCGGGTTTTGCGCCTTGTGCCATCTTGATCTGGATGTCGTCGGCGTTGACGAGGTATTCGCTGGTGACACCAAAACGGCCGCTCGCAGCCTGCTTGATGGCACTGCGACGGAGGTCGCCGTTTTCGTCGGGGGTAAAGCGACGAGCGTCCTCGCCCCCTTCGCCGGTGTTGGACTTGGCGCCGATGCGGTTCATTGCGATTGCGAGGGTCTCGTGGGCTTCGGCGGAGATCGAGCCGTAGCTCATTGCGCCAGTGGAGAATCGGCGAACGATCGACTGGACCGACTCCACCTCGTCCAACGGAACGGAGGGACGATCTTCGTCCCGGAAGCGGAAGAGGCCGCGGAGGGTGCCGAGTTCGGTGGCTTGGTCGTTCACCCGGCCGGTGTATTCCTTAAAGACGTCATAGCGCTTCTCGCGGGTTGCGTGTTGCAGCTTGAAGACCGTCTCGGGGTTGAAGAGATGGTATTCGCCCTCGCGGCGCCACTGGTACTCGCCGCCGGCCTCAAGGGTGCGGTGGGCGCGCTGGGTAGGGACGGGAGGGAAGGCCAGGCGATGCCGGATCGCCACTTCTTCGGCCAAGACGTCAAGGCCAACACCGTCGAGACGGCTCACCGTTCCCGTGAAGTACTCGTCGACCACGGTCGAATCGAGGCCGATCGCTTCGAAGATCTGGGCACCGGTGTAGGAGGCAACGGTGGAGATGCCCATCTTCGCCATGACCTTGAGGATGCCCGTACCGGCGGCCGTGACATAGTTGGTGTGCGCTTGGCGGAGATCCATACGGGTATCGAACCCGTGCTCGCCCTGGGTGACCATCTCGTCGATTGTCTCGAACACGAGGTACGGGTTGATCGCATTGGCTCCGTACCCCAGAAGCAGGCAGATGTGATGGCACTCGCGTACATCGCCGCTTTCGACGACGAGGCCAGCACGGGTGCGGGTCTTCTCGCGGACGAGGTGCTGGTGGACCGCGCTCGTTGCGAGAAGCGAAGGCACGGCGGCGAGCGCATCGCTCGTACCACGATCGGACAGCACCAGAACGGTTGCGCCGGCCGAGATGGCTTCCGACGCCTCTGCCCGAATGCGGGCAAGGGCATCGGCCATGCCTTGTTCGCCATCGGCAACCGGGAAGAGTGTCGAAAGGACATCCGTGTGAAAGCCGGCCGGTCCGTCGGTGCCATCGAGAGCGACGAGTCGAGCAAGGTCGGCGTCGACGATGACAGGGTTGTCGAGATGGATCGTTCGACAGCTTTCGGGGGCGGCGTCGAAGAGATTCGCTTCCGGTCCGACCCTTGAGAATGTTGAGGTGATGATTCGCTCTCGGATTGAGTCAAGCGGTGGGTTGGTGACCTGGGCAAAGAGTTGCTGGAAGTAGTCGCTTAGCAGTCGCGACCGGTTCGACAACACGGCGATCGGAGTGTCGGTGCCCATGGAACCAATGGCTTCTTTGGCATCTCGGGCCATCGGTGCGATGAGGAGCTTCTTCTCCTCCAGCGTGTAGCCGAAGGTCTGCTGGCGCTGAAGCAACGTGCCTTCGTCGCCGTGCCGGGGGCTGCCCGATGGGAGGTCTTCGAGCATGACGAGATGTTGTTCGATCCACTCGCCGTAAGGCCGGGTGGAAGCGATGCGGTCTTTGAGTTCGCCGTCGCGAACGATTCGGCCTTCGGCGGTGTCGATAAGAAACATTCGACCGGGCTGCAGCCGACCCTTTTCGACGATCGTCTCTTGCGGCAACTCGACGACGCCAACTTCACTAGCCATCACCACGAAACCGTCGTCGGTGACCCAGTAGCGCGACGGGCGCAGGCCGTTTCGATCGAGCACCGCGCCAATCACTCGGCCATCGGTGAAGGCGATTGATGCCGGCCCGTCCCACGGCTCCATACGTGTCGCGTTGTATTGGTAGAAGGCCCGACGGTCTTCGCTCATCTCCTCGTGCTGTTCCCAGGGCTCTGGGATCATCATGAGGACGGCTTCTTCGATCGGAATGCCACCGAGGACGAGGAGCTCCAAAGCTTCGTCGAATCCAGCCGTGTCGGAGGCGCCGGGGGTGCAGATCGGAAAGGCGCGCTTGAGGCCAGGCAGCGCCGGGGTTTCGAGCAGTGCCTCTCGTGCGTCCATCCAGTTACGGTTGCCTTGGATCGTGTTGATCTCGCCGTTGTGCGCGACGATTCGATACGGGTGAGCCAGGGGCCACGACGGGAACGTGTTGGTGCTGAAGCGGGAGTGCACGAGCGCCAAAGCGCTCTCGACCCGTTCGTCGGTGAGGTCGGGGTAGAACGCGGCGAGCTGGCGCGTGGTGAGCATGCCCTTGTAAACGATCGTCGCGGTGCTGAGTGACGGGAAGTACACGCCATCGTGGGTTTCAGAGGCGCTACCCATGGCTTCGTTGACTTCGTCGGTGCCTGAGGCCACCGAGATTTCGTGTTCGATTCGCTTTCGGCCGATGAAGGCCAGGCGATCGAGTTCGACGCCGTGAAGTGGGGCTCCCGATTCGCTGGTTCCCGCAACGAAGATTTGGCGGAAGGTAGGCATCGTCATCAGTGACGCCGAACCGAGCATCGATTCGTCGATCGGGACGTCACGCCAGCCCAGAACGGTGAGACCTTCGCCAATAAGAATGGTCTCAACCGCTTCGGCCGCGATGACGGCGACCTTGTCGTCTTGCGGAAGAAAGGCAATGCCCGTGGCGTATTGGCCGCGCTCAGGAAGATCGAAAGGCACTACGTCGCGATAGAAGCGATCTGGCACCTGAATCAGGATGCCGGCGCCGTCGCCGGTGTGGATATCGGCGCCCTGGGCGCCCCGATGTTCCATGTTGCAGAGCGCGCCAACACCCTTCATCACCAGGTCGTGTGAGGCGCGACCGCGGATGTCGCACACGAAGCTGACCCCGCACGAGTCATGCTCGTTCTGGGGATCGTACAAACCTTGCTGGGGCGGAAAGTCGCCAACCATTGCAGTCTCCTCGAGGTCCTCAACGCCTGGGCAACGGCCCAGGAACGGTGTGGAGCTGGGACGACATTGGCCCGGCTGCCAGAGCGAGGAATCGTAGCGATAACCCGATCGGGACGACCAACTCGGCTCGTCTTTGGGACATCATAGGCGAATGCATGCGCCTGACCTCTCCGTTTCTCGCCGCCTCGCGGGTCTGCTCGACGACTCGCCGACGCCCTACCACGCAGTCGACACCGCAGCCCGAGAGCTCGAAGAGGCCGGATTCGGCGAGGTCGTTGCCAGCGCACCGGTGCCACCGCGCGGGAAGTCCTTTATACGTCGCGGCGGGGCCTTGCTCGCCTGGGTGGTCGACGAGCGTCACTCAGCCTCAAGCCCCGTCCGGGTGATCGGTGCGCACACCGACAGTCCGAATCTGCGCATCAAGCCCCAACCCGATACTGGCACGGGCGCTTGGCGTCAGCTCGGAGTCGAGGTGTATGGCGGGGTGTTGCTCAACAGTTGGCTGGACCGAGACCTCGGTTTGGCTGGCCGTGTCGCGCTGCGCGACGGCGACGGTCTGGAGACCGTGCTCGTGCGCGACGATCGGCCTCTCCTCCGGGTTCCGCAGCTCGCCATTCACCTCGATCGGGAGATCAACGAGAACGGGCTGTTGCTGAACAAGCAGCGGCACCTCTCCCCTATCTGGGCGTCGGGCGACACCGGGGTCACCTTCGTGGACTATCTCGCTGAGCTGCTCGATGTCGAGCCCGGCGCCATCGTCTCGTGGGACATGATGGCTCACGATCTGACGAACGCGGCGCTCACTGGCCTCGACGAACAATTCCTGGCGTCGGCGCGTATCGACAATCTCCTCTCCTGCTTCGTGGGTCTCGATGCGCTGCTCGCGATCGCCGACGAACCGGGAGACAGCATTCCGATGGTCTGCCTCTTCGACCACGAAGAGGTCGGAAGTGGCAGTACAACCGGTGCCGCGTCTCCCCTTCTCAGCGACGTCCTCGACCGCATTGGTGCCTCCCTGGGCGGCGATCTTGAGGATCGAGCTCGCTCTCGGGGCGCCAGCCTTGTCGTGTCCGCCGATGGCGCCCACGCGACACATCCGAACTATCGCGAGCTCCACGAGCCCGATCACCAGATCTGGGTGAACCAGGGTCCCGTCCTGAAGATCAACGCCAACCAGCGCTACGCCACCGATGCCGAGACCGCGGCAATCTTTACTGTCGCCTGCGAACGGGCCGGCGTGCCGATGCAGCGCTTCGTCAATCGCACCGATTTGGCGTGCGGTTCAACCATCGGCCCGATCTCGGCCGGTCGTTTGGGGATCCCGGTGGTCGACGCGGGTTGCGCCCAGTTGGCGATGCACTCCGCCCGGGAAATGGCTGGCAGTCTGGACCCGGCCTGGTTCATGGCGGCGCTAGCGGAGCTGCTCAGCGCCTAGTGCGGTCGCTGATCGCTCGGAGCGGTGCGGCAAACATCAGCAGCATTGGGAAGATTTCGAGCCGCCCGATCAGCATGTAGGCGGACAGCACCGCGCGGGCGGGCTCTGGGAATGCGTCGGAGAACGAGGCGGTTGGCCCGGCCTCGCCGAGCGCGGGGCCCATGTTGCCGAGCGCACCAATGGTGGCACCGATCGACGCATCAAGATCCCCGCCTAGGCCGGTCAGTAGAATGATTCCGACCGCAACAAGTAGGGCGTAGAGCAAGAAGAAGCCGGCCATACGCGACACGATGTCTTCCGCGACCGCCCGTGAGCCGTGTTTCAGCGGCAACACCGCCCGCGGCTGCTGGGTGCGGCGAATGGAGCGGATGGTGTGGGAGAACAACACTTGGACCCGCATGACCTTGATGCCACCCGACGTGGAGCCGGTGGACGCTCCGACCACTAAGAGGAAGAGAATGACGATCTGCGCACCCGACGCCCACAGCACGAAGTTGCCCGCGCTCGACTCTCCCTGGGCGTTACTAAAGCCCGTCGACGTGCCGAGGGAGACGACGTTGAAGGCGCCGAATCGGATGGCGCTGGTGATCGAGAAGCCGTCGTCGAGCCAGAGGAAGCCGATGACAATCATTCCCGCAAGGAGCAGCATGACGATGAAGCCCCGAAATTCGCTGTCCTTGCGATACGCCGAGAGTTCACCGCGGGCGGCCCGCCAGTGCAGCGAAAAGTTGACACCGCCGTAAATCATGCCTGCCATTATCGCGATCTCGACCGCAACATTGTCGTAGTGACCAATCGAGTCGCCGTAGGGCGAGAACCCGCCGGTGGATGTAGTGCTGAGTGCGTGGGCAATGCTGTCGTAGATGCTCGGGCCGGGGATGGCCATCAAGACGAGCGCCACCACAATGGTGAACAACACGTAGATGACCCAGAGGTGCCGGGCGGTTTCCGACACTCGAGGGGCGAGCCGATCCGATGAAGGCCCCGGTGCCTCCGCCGTGATGAGGTCGAGGCCGCCGACGCCGAGGAACGGCAAGACCGAAACCGCCAACACCACGATGCCCATTCCGCCGTACCACTGGGTGGATTGGCGATACATCATCAGGCCGCGACCCTGCTCCTCGAAGTTCGTGAGGGCGGTGGATCCCGTACAGCTGAAGCCGGAGGCCGACTCGAAGATCGAGTTGACGATCTGCTCCCCGAGGTCCATTCCGTCGAACGCAAAACTTCCGGCAAGGAGAAAGGGCACGGCACCGACGAGGGTGACGATCAGCCACGTCCAGCCGACGGCGGCGAACACGTCGCGGGCGCGAACCGCACCGACTCGTGTGCCGCGCCACAGCGAGACGCCGAGGCCGCCACAGATCAATGTGGAGAGAAGGAGTGCGTACTCGGCCTCGCTGGTCGAGAGCACCTCAACGATCGTGGACAGACCCATACCGACCGACACGAACGACAGCGCGATACCCATCACGTGCAAGGTGGTGTTGGGGATGCCCCGAGGCTCGTCGGCCAGCCGGGTGGCTTGTCCGATATCAACCGCTCGTTTTCGGAGGCGCTGGTTCATCGGCGAATCGCCCGGGTGATGATCCGTCGGGCCCGTCGAATTGCGCCCTTTTCAACCCGGAATGCGAAGGAGACTGCGAGCAGGAGCGGGAGGATCGTGAGGCGGCCCGCCAGCATGAACGGGATGAGGAACAGTCGAGCGAGGGATGAGAGTGGTTCGAGGTTGCCGAACGCGTCAGTGCCGACCCCGGGGCCGTGCGTGGAGAGTACGGAAATTCCTGTGTAGATCGCTCCGACAACGTCGACGCCAGCGGCGGCGAGCAAGAACGCGGCCAGGCCACTCAGACCGAGGTGGGCAATCTGATAGCCCGTCGTCCGTTCGAGGACTCGCTCATCAATGGCCGCGCCGCCTTGTTTGATGACAACGACGGAGTTTGGGTCGAGCTGGCGGCGGAGTTCTCGGCGGGCGAACCCGACGAGCGTCCAAGCGCGTGCCACCCGCAAGCCACCGCCCGCGCTCGCCGACATCGACCCCGTGCCGATGAGGGCGAGCAGGACCATCAACACGCTGTCATCGAGGAGAGTCCAGTCGCCGATCGCGTAGCCGGTAGTGCTCAGTGCAGAGGTGGCGGTGAAGGCTGCCTCCCCCAGGCTGATCCCGTCGCCACCGACGGCGATCAGCACCGTGCCCGCAGCGAGTAACCCTATGTAGACCCGAAGCTCGGTGCTCCGCCAGATTGGGCCAAGGCGGCCCCGCAGCGCCCACCAGATCACGAAGTAACTCGAGCCCGCGACCATCATCCCGACCACGGCGACGGTGCGAGCGCCGGACCCGAAACCCACGAACGAGTCGGCATGCGACGAGAACCCGCCGGTCGAGACCGTGGTGAATGCGTGGACGATGCTGTCGCGAGCACCAAGACCGGTAGCGGCGTAGCCACCGAACATCAGGAGGGTGAAGACGAGGTAGATCTTAGTGACGCGCTGTCGGGCGATCGTCGCGTTCGGATTGAGTCGTTCGCCGGAGCCAGCCGCGGGGCCGGTGAGCATCGAACCGCGGAAGATGAGGGGCAGTGCCACCACGCCAACGATGATGCCGATCAACCCACCGAGCCATTGTGTGCCCGCCCGGAAGAGCTGCATCGGCAGGGTGAGCGTCGACGGGTCGAGGGTTGTGACGGAGGTGGTGCTGAAGCCCGCCGCGGACTCGACAAGGGCATCATCGACCCGATCGATCGTGCCCGTGGCGAGATAGATCCCCATGCCAAGCACGACGAGGATCAGCCATGAAAGGGCGAGGCCGCTGAGCACCCGACCCGGCGCGGGCCGAAGGCGGCGATCGAGACGCCGATGAGCGGCCACACCAAATGCGGTCGCGACAACACCGAAGCCGCCGAGGAGCAGAGCGTCGCCACTGTCGTCGAAGGCACCCGCCAGGCCGGTGAAAGCCGCGATCACGCCGAGGGCGACCGTGGCGTCGGTGACGGCGAGACGGGCGTAGCTTGCCGGCCGCGCCCGTTCGTCGCTGAGCCTCGGCAGCGCCGTCGTCGATTTGGAGCGGTTCGTCACCCCAGTACGCGGTGGACCTCGTCGACCGCTCCGGGCATCGCGAAAGCGACAATACGGTCGCGTCCGCGGAGACGGCTTCGTCCTCGTGCGATCTGCGCCTTGCCGTCGCGAACAAATGCGCCGATGAGAACATCTTTCGGCAGACCAAGATCTTTGACGAGTGCGCCATCCGCAGGGCTATCGGGGGCAATCTCGAGTTCGAGGACCTCGGCATTTCCCTGCAGGAATGTAGCCACGGCGGCCACGCCGCCTCGCACGAATCGAAGCACGCCGTTGGCCGTAGCGGTTCGCGGCGACAGCGCGACATCGATGCCGGCCTCACCCAACAAGGAGAGCAACGCCAAGCGGTGGACGACGGCGACGGTCTCGCCGGCACCGGCCGACTTCGCGTAGAGACACGCCAAGATATTGGCGTCGTCCTCGCCGGTGAGCGCCACAACCATGTCGTAACGGCCGACATCGGCTTCTTCGAGTAGGTCGGCGTTCGCGATGTCGCCCTCGAGCACGAGCGCATTATCGAGGTTCTCAGCGAGGGCGCGGGCCCGTTCGGGATTGCGCTCGACAATGACGACCTGCACACCGCGAGCGGTGAGGCGTTGCGCAAGAATCTCGGCCGTTCGGCCACCACCGAGCAGCATGACGCGGTCGAGGCTGCCTCGGTCGATGCCCAGAAGGGAAGTGACCTCTCGGCGCGCCCGCCGCTTGATTGCGACGCGCAAGTGGTCGCCGGCTTCCAGCCGGTGGTCCTTGCGAGGGATGACGGTTTCGTCGCCGCGTCCGATGGAGCCGACGACGAAGTCCCAGTCGGGTTCGAACTCTTCGCCGATCTCTTTCAGCGTACGCCCGACGAGCGGAGCATGAGCGGGCAGGCGAGCGCCGACCACGATCACTTCGCCTTCGGCCATCGACGCCACTTCGTCGGCGCCCGGGAAGTCAAGCAGCTCGAGGATCTCGGCGGCGGTCTCGGCATCGGGGTCGATCACGAGGTCGGCCCCGGATGCTTTGCGCACCTGTACGGCGTCGGCGCCCCGGAGCTCGGGGGCTTCGATTCGGACGATGGTGCGCTCGACCCCGAGCGATTTGGCGAGGAGCGACGAGACGAGGTTGACCTCGTCGTTGCTCGTCACCGCGACCAGCAGATCCGCATGACTGACGCCCGCGGCATCAAGCGTGCGTGGGTGGGTACCGCTCCCCGCAACCGTGAGGACGTCGAGATCGTCGCTCAGTTGCTGGAGACGGGTGACGTCCTTGTCGACAATGGCCACGTCGTGGCCTTCCCGACTCAGTCGATCCGCGACGTATGAACCGACTTCACCGGCTCCGACCACAATGACGTGCACCTACAGTTTCTACTCCGTTCACGAGCGAACGGGTCAGATAGCGATGTCGAGAATTCCGCGGCGAAATTCGATCACTTCGTCTTCGGTGACGACCGCGTCGATCGGGACGTCCCACGACTCCGACGGTATGGCGTCCACCTGCTGGAAAGCGTGGGCGATGCCGATCACGATGGGGCGTCGATTGCCGCAGCCAGTAAGCGCTCGGTCATAGAAGCCGCCCCCTTGCCCGAGCCGATTTCCCTCCGGGTCGAACGCCACCAGCGGGGCCAGAACGACGGCGTGTTTTGCCAGCGGGACGACATCGCCAACCTCGGGTTCAGGAATCCCGAACGGGCCCGGCGTGGTGACCTGCCCCTCGGTCCAGCGGACGAATTCGAGGTGTTCCCCGTTCACGCGCGGCACTGTGACCGTCGCGCCACGCTCGCCGAGCAGGATGAGCGCCGCGTCGATATCGAGCTCGCCTCTCACGGCTCGATAGCCGGCGATCAGTGTCGCCTCTCGAAGCATCGGGATACGGGCGAGTCGGGCCATCACAGCCATCGACCCGGCCGCGCGGTCGCTTTCATCGAGTTCGGCTCGTCGTGTGCGCAGAACGAGGCGCATAGCGCGACGTTCTTCTGCCGTGTCGGTCATGGTTCGAACGGTATCGGCGCGACCGATTACCCCACAGTGCCAAACGGCTCTCTGCACCGGACCGACTGGCCCGAAAACGAAAGAACGGGGACCCCGAAAGGTCCCCGTTCCGTCAGTTCTTCGGCCCTCTCGTGGGCCAGGAGTTAGACGAAGGCACTCGCAAACACGAGCGAGACGATCGTCATCACCTTGAGAAGGATGTTCATAGCCGGACCGGAAGTGTCCTTGAACGGATCGCCCACGGTGTCGCCAACAACGGCGGCCTTGTGGTTCTCCGAACCCTTGCCACCCATGGCGCCAGCTTCGATGTACTTCTTGGCGTTGTCCCACGCACCGCCCGCGTTCGCCATGAAGATGGCGAGCGCAAAGCCGGTAACGAGGGCACCGGCGAGAAGACCGCCGAGGGCATCAACGCTGACGAAACCGACGGCGAGGGGCACAACCACCGCGAGCGCACCCGGGATGATCATTTCCTTCAGTGAAGCTTCGGTGGAGATTGCGACACAACGTGCGGAGTCGGGCACAACACCCTCCTTGCCTTCACGCAGGCCAGGGATCTCACGGAACTGTCGACGAACCTCTTCGATCATCACGCCAGCAGCACGGCCGACAGCGTCGATCGTGAGGGCCGCAAAGAGGAAGGGAAGGCCCGCACCGAGGAAGAGTCCGATGAAGACATCAACTTCGCCGATGTTGAGGTTCAGGATGGTCTCACCGTCGCTCGCCTGGGCGATCGCAAACTCGAAGCTCTTGAAGAGTGCGAGTGCGGTCAGCGCAGCCGAACCAACGGCGAAGCCCTTGGCGATCGCCGCAGTGGTGTTACCCAGCGAGTCGAGCGCATCGGTGACTTCACGCACTTCCGGATCGAGTCCGGCCATTTCCGCAATGCCGCCCGCGTTGTCGGCGATTGGGCCGTAGGCATCAACCGACACAACCACACCAGTGGTGGCCAACATGCCGATGGCGGCCACGGCGATGCCGTAGATACCGCCGAAGCCGTTCGGAAGATCCGACCCGAGCGTCTGCTCGCCGCCCCAGTAGGCGATTCCTACGCCGATGACGATGAGAACCACGGACGAAGCAACGGACACCATGCCGGCGCTGATGCCGGAGAGGATCGTGGTTGCCGGACCGGTTTCGGTCTGCTGGGCGATCTTCTTCACCGGAGCGTAGTGATCGGAGGTGTAGTACTCGGCCGTCTTGCCGAGCGCCCAACCAACGAGGAGGCCGCCGATGACCGAGATTCCGAGGCCGTACGGTGCCTCTTCCGTGAAGACCTCGCTGTCGCCGAACATCCAGTAGGCGACGCCGAGCGTGGCCACCACAGTCAGGCCCATGGCCACGTTGGTGCCCATGTGGAGGGCCTTGCTGAGCGCCTTGGAGTCGGTGCTGTCGCCACCCTTAACCAGGAACGAGCCGATGATTGAAGCGACCATACCGACGAAGGCGATTGCCATCGGGAAAGTTAGGAGCGCGATCGCGTACGAACCATCAGCGTCGTCAGCGACGAGGCCGAGGGCAAATGCGGTGACCGAGATCGGAGCAATGATCGAGCCCGCATAGGACTCGAAGAGGTCGGCGCCCATACCGGCGACGTCGCCAACGTTGTCGCCCACGTTGTCGGCAATGGTGGCCGGGTTGCGGGGGTCGTCCTCCGGAATTCCGGCTTCAACCTTGCCGACGAGGTCGGCGCCGACGTCGGCCGCCTTGGTGAAGATGCCGCCGCCAACCCGAGAGAAGAGGGCGATCGAGGAAGCGCCGAGTCCGTAGGCCGTGAGGATTTCGAAGGCACCGTCGAACGCGAACCACTCAACGACAGCCAAGTAGGTGAGCATCAAGCCGCCGAGCGCAAGGCCGGCAACGGTGAAGCCCATGACGGCGCCGCCGCGGAACGCAACGGGAAGGGCCTTACCGGGCCCGTCCTTGGCTGCTTCGGTAGTGCGAGCGTTGGCCATCGTGGCCACGGTCATTCCGATGTAGCCAGCGAGGGCCGAGAGGAACGCGCCGAGCAGGTAGCTGATCGATGCGAGCGGATCGATGACGGCCGCTAGAAGCACCATCATGGCGACTACGAAGAACGACACCCAGGTGTATTCCTTCTTCAGGAACGCCTTGGCGCCCTTTTGGATCTCCTCCATGAGAAAGACCATGCGGTCGTTTCCGGGAGAGGCTTTCTCCACGGACTTGTAATAGAAACCAGCTACTGCGAGCCCGGCTAATGCCGAGATCAATGCCAGATAAGGAACGGCGCTCACGAAATCTCCTGTTCGTCGCCTCGTCGAACGACCGCCCGTGATTGGGCGGCCGCGTCAAAAGACCGGGTCACGCTATCGAGAAGCGTGCCGCGACGTCCAGTCGACCACCTTTTCCGCTAGCTGGCGCGCATGGTCGGGGGTCGAGAAGAGATGATCGGCTCCGGGAATGGTGTGTAGCTCCCCATTCCCGGCGGTCGCGAGCGCTTTGGTTTGGCGATGATCGACCACCTCGTCATCGCCAGCCTCGACCACCAGGAAGGGCCGATTGAGGGCGGCCGCCGCGTCGCGAACGTCGTGCGTCGCAAGGTCGGTGACGAAGCCCGGATCGAGGTCGAAGGTTCGACCTCCGATCTCCACCGGGAAACGGTCTTCGCGCTCCCCGGCATCGTCCGGGAGTAGATGGCACACATGATCGACGTCAGCGGGTGATCCGATACAGATCACGGCATCGACGGTCTTGAGCGCCGCGGCGGCGAGCACTGCGGCCGAACCGCCCAGGCTGTGGCCGATAAGCAGACACGGTCCAATTCGCTGGTCGAGCATCGTTGCCGCGGCGCGACGCAGGTCACCGACGTTGCTGCTCACGCTGGTTGCGCCAAAGTCTCCCGCCGAAGCACCGAGGCCGGTGAAGTCGAAGGCGAAGGTGATCCATCCTTCGGCGGCGAGGGCTTTCGAGAGCCGTGTGAGCGTGTGGAGGTCTTTCGAGCACGTGAAGCAGTGCGCCATCAGCACGCTGCCGACCACGGGGCTGTCCGGTCGCCGCACGGTTGCGGCCAGTGTGGTCCCGCTGGCTCCAATGAACTCGGCCTGTTCGCTTTGCACCGCCGGATCGTAGACGCCGGGCGCTCGCTCGGGGTGAAGTTCACACAGGGTGGGCAGTATCAGCACACTACGTCGGAGTGTGATGACGGTTTCGCAACGAACGCGCTTTCGTCCTTCGCCACATCGAGCGCAGCGCCGAAAGGAGGGCAATAGCAACGCTACCGGGAGGTACAAAAATGCTTTCGATCGGAAGATCGCTTCAGACCACTCCCGTCGCGAATGGCGGGTGGGCAGAACTGCTGGACGGCGAGGAACGTCATGTCTCGAACCAAGGGTTCGGTGCGGGCGTGCTGGTCATCAACTATGGCGGCGAACTTCTTCGCCACATTGACGATGATTCTCGGGCCCTGACCGAGGCTGCCGTTCTCGCCATTATCGACCGCCATCTTGGATGGACGGACCGCACGGAACTCATCGCTGCGGGACGCCTTGGCGTCATTGCGGTGCCGATTGACGGAGCGTTGACTTTGTCTCGCCGGGCCCGCGAGTTGCACCGCGATCTTCGGGCCTGTGGGCTCGACATCGACGTGTCCTACAGCGTGCGTCGCCGCTCCGGCGGCCTACACGCGGCGGCGGCTCGAGCCGACGCCGCGCTCGACACCGCGCTTGCTCGTCGAGCGTCTCACTAACGCACAACCGACGCTGGGCGGCCACACTGTTGGTGTGGATCACCGCTCGGCACGTGCCCTCCTTGGCCTCGGCAACGATGTCGATGACCAGGCCATTCGCGCGGCCCACCGCCAGCTGATCCGTTCCGCCCACCCCGACATGGGTGGCTCGACGGCCGCGGCCGCCGAGTTGAACCAGGCGTTGCACCTTTTGTTGCACGTGCCCGAGCCAGCGCCTACCGCGCCGCCCCCGCCATCGGCCGCGTCGACGGCAACAGCCGATGGGCACCCTGACGACGTTGACCGCTACTTCGTGCTCGACGATCCGCCCGACGATCTCCTCGTTCGGTTGATGGATGCCGGCCACTCGATTGGTGAAGTGGTGTTTGTTGACCCCCACGCCGGACTGCTCGAAATCGTCGTGGGCGTGGCGCCCGCGGTTGGGCAGCTGGCCGTGACGGTTGGTGACCCAGGAGCAGGTGGCACGCCCGTGAGCTTCACGCTTGATGCGCTCGGTATCACGCCCGCACCACCGATCGCGGATGTGGTGGATGCGCTAATGGCCGAACTCAGCGCCCGACGGTAAGCACCGTGCGGATCCCGTCGGCGGCGTTGAGCCGCGCGATCCCCTCGTTCACGTCGTCCAGGTCGAGTCGATGGCTGATCATGGTGCTGAGATCGAGCCGACCGGTACGCCAGAGGTCGAGCAGGAGCGGGATGTCACGATCGGGCCAGCAATGGCCCAGCAGACTTCCGACGAGTCGCTTCTGCAGCGTCATGAATAACACCGCCGCGTTGATGGTCACCGACTCTTCGATAGGCGAGGCGCCCACCATGATGGTGGTACCGCCGACGCGGGTGGCTTCGATGCCTTGCTCGACGAGGGCGGCCTTTCCCGCGGCCTCGAACGCATAGTCGACGCCATTCCCCTGGGTTGCGTCGGCGACTGCGGCGGCGAGGTCGTCGCTGGTCGGATCGATGAGGTGGGTTGCGCCGAATGCGGAGGCGATCTCTCGACGAGACTCCACTGGGTCGGAGACGATGATCGAACTCGCCCCGGCGATCTGCGCACCCTGCACGATCGCTTGTCCAATGCCGCCGAGCCCCATAACAAGGACGGTGGAGCCGCGCTCGACTGCGGCCGTATTAAACACCGCGCCGACACCGGTCTGCATGGCGCACCCGATGACACACGCGATATCGAGCGGGATGTCGGGATCGATCTTCACAGCACCCGATGCCGACACAACGGTTTGTTCAGCGAAGCCACCAACTCCAAGGCCGCGGAAGACCGGCGCACCGTTGCGACTGAACGGCGTCGAACCGTCGGGCCGCGAGTTCTGCGCGAACGACAACGCGTCCGGGCAGGCCGTCGCTTCGTGTCGGGCACAGGCCGGGCAGTGTCCGCAGGGCGCTAACGGAGTGAGCATGACATGGTCGCCAACGGCGAGATGGGTTACCCCCGGCCCGACTGCTTCGACCACGCCCGCAGCTTCATGGCCCAGCACAGTCGGAATGGCATGGCCGCTCTCCTGCACGGTCACGTCGCTGTGGCAGATGCCGCAATTCTTGACGCCGACGAGCACCTCGCCCGATCTCGGGTCTTCGACCTGAAGATCGGTGAGAATTTCGAGCGGGGCGTTGGGGGTGGTGAGGACGGCGGCGCGCATACCGCGCAAGTTAGTGGCGGTAGCTCGGGTCGTCAGGTCCGGCCTCGCCCCGCGAGAGTTCCGGGCTCACCGCAAACCAGGCTGACTCGTCATCGACACGAGACCAGTCGGTGATCGCGAGCCGTTCCCGAATCCGCCAGCCGGACACATCGCGGACCAGGTCATCGACATATCGGAAGCCGGTCGTGAGGTTCTGTCGCGCCGCGCCCCCGGCGGTTCGATGGGTCGCGATGCCGTAGGTCTCGACGCGGCAGAGGTCACCGTCTTCGAAGTCGTAGCTCGATTGGCCGAGGAAGTGGAAGGTCGAGTCGTACTCGTCCAACAAGGCGAAACACCAGTCGAGAAACTCCGCGATCGGTCGCGGCCCGGTGCCGTGGTCATCCGTTGCGTACGAGGTGAAACACGAGGCGACGAGCGCGCGGTCTCGGCGGTCGATTCCGCGACAGTAGCTGGCCAGGGTGTCGCGGATGGCCTCACGGGCGGTTGGTGCCGCACTCATTGTCCGACTCCGGTTGTCGGTCCGAGCTGTGAGATCACGCGGGCGGCAATCCGATGGCCGGCGTGTGTGGCGGCAACCGGGTCGGCGCCGTTCAGCCGAGAACGCAGGAACCCCGCAACAAAGCCGTCGCCCGCGCCGGTGAGATCTCGAATCGTTTCCACCGGTGGGACCTCTACCGACTGTGCGCCGCTCCGCTCGATGACCAGCGTGGGGCGAGCGCCGTTGGTGACCACGGTGACGATCGCACCAGGAATACCCTCGCGGGCCCCGAGGCCGAGCGCCGCGTGTTCGTCACGATTGACGATGACGTGGGCGGGTTGCAGGGCCCGGGCGAGTCCGCGGACCGCTTCGTCGCCGAGTCCCTCGAGGTCCGCCAGGGTTGGCCCGGCGATCGTGACCGGGATTCGACGGTCGGCCGCTTCGCCAAGCAGCCGGTCTACTGCGCTGGCGAAGGGATCCTCGGTAAAGGCGCTGGCCGACAAGAAGAGGTGGGTCGCGTCAGCGAGGCAGTCCGGATCGAGCAAAGCGAGTCGTACCGACGCGCCGCGATCGATCATCCGGCTCCGCCCGCTCTTCCCCATCATGGTGACGACGACGCCGGTCACCCCCGCGTGTTCGACGAGTGTCTCCACTCCCCGATCGCGTAGATCGGCGATCAACGTGTTGCCGATGGGGTCATCGCCGACCTGGCCGACGAATCGGGGCGACGCTCCAAGCTCAGCATCGATGGCCGCAACATTCGCGGCACTCCCGCCGCGCACGCGAAGACTGCGGACGCTGATGTCGCTCCCGCGCAGGGGATCGCCCGGAAGTCGGACGAGCACCTCTTCAAGAAGATCACCCACGCTGACGAGCACGGGAGGCAACCTAGTACTGCGTCAGTCTTCGCTCACACGCTGGACCGGCAACACGATCTCGATGCCGTCGTCGTTCCCCCTTCGTGACGCCGCGTGAGCCTCTCGTGGGAAGTCACACAGGAAGGAAAAGCTCTGGATCCTTCGGCACGCCGTTGACGCGTGTCTCAAAGTGGAGGTGGGGTCCGGTGCTCCATCCGGTCGAACCGACGAGCCCGATCACTTCACCGGTATCAACCCATTCGCCCACGCTTGTCTCAAATCCGCTGAGATGGGCGTAGAGGGTGGCCACGTTTCCTTCGTGCTGGATGATGACCGCGTTTCCGTAGCCCCCTTTCACTCCGGCGAAGATCACGCGGCCTTCCTTCGACGCCCACACGGCTTGGCCGCTCGGCGCACCCATGTCGACTCCGGAGTGCATGCGGGTGGAGCGGAAGATTGGATGGACACGGAGACCGAACTTCGAACCCACCTGCGCGTCTGTCGGGATGATGAAACCTTCGACCGAGGCGGCGCCAACGTCCCCCGGCCCGAATCCCAGCTCCTCCGCCTGCTTGTCACGAATCAGCTCGGTCAGCTCCTCGGCCTCGCGGGCCCGTTGTAAGGATTCGATCTCCCACTGGTTGATACGCGACTGAAGCTCGGCTTGAACCTTCGCTTTCACGGCCTGCCGTTCCTCGAGCTCTGCGAGTTCGGTCGCGAGTTCATCGGCCAGGGCACGGGCTTCAGCCCGAGCGTCTTCACCAGCCCGAAGATGCGATTCGCGGTCTGCTTGGTAGGTGCGAAGATTGTCGAGGAAGTCCCGATCGTTGCCCGCGGCGAAATCAATGAGCGCGAGACGAATCGCGGTGTCGTTCAGATCATTCGAGGTGAGCCAAGGCTCAAATTGACGCGTGGTGCCGACGAAGGAGTCCACGGCCCGCGCCTCGATGTCGAGCTTCGTCTGGTCAAGGGCAGCAGCGGCATCAGCGGCGGCCGTCTCTCGCGAGATCACTTCTGCCTCAGCGGCGGCGAGCTTTTGTCGGGCGGACTGGACCTCGGCGAGCTGTTGGTCGACCGCGGCTTGGATCTGCGCCACGATCTCGCCGATCCGCTCATCTTCGAGTTCGAGAAGTTCCAGTTCGGCCAGCGCATCGGCCGCCGCGTCGCGAACTTCCTCTCGTTCGCGACGAATATCGCCAATCGTTTCGTCGTCGTCCTGTGCCGCGGCGGGGCCCACAAGCGCCACGGTGAGAAGCGCGAGGAGCAGCGCACTTGGTCGCCTGGGACGGAGGGCGAAGGGAGAAGAAAAACGTCTTGGCATGAGTTCGGATCCACCGGCCCACGCGGTAGATGCACCCAAGGGTACCTGTCACACGGGAACCAACTGGGCACCGTGTGACACATGCATTGCGCGGGCGGGGCGGAACTGGGCGCCCACCGTGGTCAACTATGCAGATGTCAGGTGCCCAGAGCGATCCCCGGTCGTTCCATGTCCCGGCCGCGGATGCGGCTCCGCCGCTTCCGACCCCGCCCGTCCAATCGCCGCGAGCTCGAAAGAAGCACCGTCGCTGGCCATGGATCCTTGGCGTTCTGCTGCTTGTTGCGCTGCTCCCGCTCTACACGTTTGCGTCGGCTTGGTGGACGTGGGGCGGCGTCGAGCGGGTCGACCTGAGCGCCACGCTGATGGGGAGCCAGACCGCGACCAACTACCTCGTTGTGGGAACCGACTCGCGAGAAGGCGTCGACATCGAAACCGAGAATGCCGGAGTCATCTTTGGTGTTGAGGGCGAGCGCACCGACACAATCGCGGTGCTTCGCGTCGACGGCGACGAGGTCAGCTTGCTCGCTATTCCTCGCGACCTTTACGTCAACGTGAACGGCTCACCCAGTCGAATCAATGCAGCCTTCGCTCGCGGCGGGCCGGAACTCCTTGTCCAGACCGTGCAAAACGAGATTGGCATTGGGATCGATCACTATCTCGAGGTGGACTTCGCGGGCTTTCTCTCGCTGGTGGATTCGTTGGGCGGCGTCACCGTGAACTTCCCGTATCCCGCTCACGATCCGAAGTCGGGCCTGAATATCGCCGAAGCCGGGCCGCAGGTGCTCGAC
Organism: Candidatus Aldehydirespiratoraceae bacterium; assembly: GCA_047639555.1. Classification (GTDB taxonomy): domain Bacteria; phylum Actinomycetota; class Acidimicrobiia; order Acidimicrobiales; family Aldehydirespiratoraceae; genus JAJRXC01. The sequence continues at coordinate 16,836 of JBLIOE010000002.1, read as the reverse complement.
GCCGGGCAGGCGCTGGCCTACGTCCGGTCCCGGAGCTACACCGAGATCATCGATGGTGTCGACCAGCGCGATCCCACAGCCGACCTTGGTCGGGTGCAACGGCAACAGAAGTTTCTTGCCGCCGTCTTTGCCGAGCTCGGCAACACCCGGAACCCGTTCACCCTGCTTGGGGCGCTCGATGGCGTGGCCAGCAATGTTCGGGTGGACGAGTCGCTCGGACTGTCCACGGTGATATCGCTCGGCCTGACAATTCGCGGCGCGGACCCAGCCACCGCGACTCTCCCGACCACTCGATTCTTCACACCGGGCGGCGCTGATGTTCTGTTGCTCGACGAACCCGCCGCGTCGCCGCTGATCGACCAGTTCCGCTAGTGCTTCAGATCGCGTAGACGCCGTCGAGTGCCACAAGCCCGGCGACGCCGACTCCGGCGAGGCCGACGGTGCTGGTGTAGAGACGGGCCCGGGCAAGCGGCGCGAAGCGAAGCAGTAACACCGCGACCATTAGCGCCGGAATCACGCCGACGAGGGCGACACCGATGCCGCGGTTCTCCGCCGCCGCGATGGCGAGCAAGGCGACCGCGGGACTGAACATGATCGGGAACGCCAAGGGGATTGCTCCATGGGCCGCGCCGGAGAGGCCGGGTTCGGCCGATGGTGGTCGGGCGATGGCGTCCTTGAGCGCGACGGCGAGAACGGCGATACCGGCGGCGATGCGGGCCGACGATCCTGTGACTTCGACGAGATCAAGGATAGGCGACGCGACTAACGCGGCCAGCAGAGCGGCCCCAACGAACGTCGCGGCGAAGACGGCGAGCACATTGTTGGCCGGCGGTTCCGTCGTGGCGGCGGCGACTCGGAAGGGGTTTGCGGCCGCGAAATAGGCGAGGACAAGGAGAGTGAGAGTCATGAGTTTCTTCCGAACGCGGACGGCGTGGCTCGCACTTCGCGAAGAAGAAGGAGCGCACTCAGCGCATGTTGTTGGTCGTCCATCTGGGTGTCGCCGAGACGGAACCAGGCGCCGATGCTGCGATGCGGCGCTGATTCATCGGCGGCATCGTGCGCGGTGACCTGTCGGCTCACGAGGAGATGAGCGACACAGTCGGCCCGCTCAGTGAGGACATCGTGATCGCCTGGGCGATCGCCGGACCGGAGCAGTTGCAGGAGATGGTTGCCGAGGCCTTCGCCCAGCGTGCCGACCCCAGCGGGCAGGGCGATATTTCCACGCGTCAGGAGCGTGATCCCGCCCTTGCGCTGAGACTCGTAGCGAACCTGCAAACCAAACAGCCCGAGCTGGCGATCTCGCCAATCCCGCTCCTCGGCGTTCAGTACCGGCGGGTTCGGCCAGCGGTCCATCGTCTCGAAGGCGTAGGCGCCCCAATGGTCGGAGACAGGCGGCCAGGGTGTCTCGATCGCATCACGGTCTTCGACGAGATAACGACGGATTGCGAGGGCGGGAACGTCGTATCCCTCGGCCGGGAATGTGAGGTGGAGGCGGGCGAGGGCCCACATCACTTCGCCGGTGAAGAATGGCGATCGTCGATCGCTGGGGCCATTGTCAACGTGAAGGTCGGCGCTGACGCTTCCGTCAACGTTCACGGCGGCCGCGAGTGTGTGGCCTAAGCCGATGAGGAGTTCGTCGTGGTCGTTGTTGCCGGTCGCAAGCCGGCGCTCGTCGAGAGCGGCGACCAGGAGTCCCATCGTCCCGGACTCGACCACTGAGCCGCGGCCGTACGCAGGTCCGAACGATGTGTCGATGAGTCGGTCCTCGACGCGGGTGAATGCGGCTTCGGCGATTGATCCTGCACCGCTGATGCCGGCCCGCTCCGCTTGCCAGAGCGACCAGAGCACACCGGCGTGGCGCGTGTCGTTGTAGCCCCGCTCTTCTGCACCGCGCTCCCGGTCGTATCGATAAACGAAGTCGCCGTCGGGCTTGAGGTTCGCGCCAAACCAGGCCACGGCTTGGGCGGCCGCGTGGTCGAGGGCTTCGTTGGTCGGTCGCCCGCAGCCTTCGGGATGTACGGCGACCGCAGTGAGCCCGAGCACCAATACCCAACCGGCGAGGGCGCGAAGAAGGCGAACGGTCAGCAGCGGCACGAAGGAAACTTAGCGACAAGGAGTCGAGGAGTTGGTTCTACGATGCCCCCGTGCGTCTCTCCGCTCGAAGCCTCGCCGCTGTCATCGCTGCCGCGGTGGTGTTGTCTCCGCTTCTTCGCGAGCCCCGGAACGACACCTATCCCCTGTCGACCTTCCCCATGTTCGCGACGGACCGCGGTGAGGAGCACTACCTGGATACCGCCGTGATGATTGTCGACGACGGCTCGGTGCGGCGCTTATCCCCCGAGCTGATCGCGGGCACTGATGAGCCGGTACTCGCCGCGGTCACGCTCACTCGTGGGATCAGGAGAGGTGATGCCGCGGTCATGTGCGAGGAGATCGCCGCCCGGATCGGGGGCTCGGCTGTCGTCGAAGTACGTACCGAACACCACAACGTGATCGACTTCATTGCCGACGACGCGCCGCCCCTCGACATCACGACCCACGCGAGATGCGGCGGCGATGACTAAGGACGTGAGCGCGAGTCGGCCCGCTCGAGTCGACGTGTTGCGTCGACTCGTTGGCGCCTATGTCGCGATCTGGAGTGCCGTGCGGGCGCCCCACATCCTTGACACGCTCGACTTTTCCGCTGAGCGACTCGACGCGGTTGGCCCGCTGTGGTTCCTCGACTCGCCGCTCCCCTCGTTCGTGCTGGTGATCGGTGTCCTGGCGACGCCGGTGAGCGCGGCGCTGATGGCCTTCGGGGTCCGGCTTCGAGTCTCCGCTCCGGTCACCGCGATCGGGTTCCTGCTGGTCACGACGTATCGCACGTCCTGGGGGAACCTGTTCCACACGGAGAACCTGGTGGCTCTCCATCTCGTGGTGCTCGCGGTCATGGTGTTCGATGATCGAAGCGACCGGCGTTGGGCCGTCGACGCGATGGCGGTGTTGACCGTCGGCACCTACTTCGTGGCCGGTGTCGCGAAGCTCCGCATCAGCGGCACGGCCTGGTTCGATGGCGACGTTCTCCGAAATCAGATCGCGTTCGACAATGCGCGCAAGGCCGTGCTCGGCGATGTGTCGTCACCCTTCGCGGGCTGGTTGCTGGGCCAGGGATGGCTGCTGGCCCCGGCGGCAATCATGTCGATCAGTGTTGAGTTGGGCGCTCCGCTCGCGCTCCTGCACCGGCGGGTCGCGGGGGTCTGGGCCGCGCTGGCGATGGGCTTCCATTTGGCCATTCTGGTGTTCATGGCGATCTTCTTTCCGTACCACCTGCTCGGGATCGGCCTCGCTCCCCTTCTGCCTGTCGAACGACTCGGGGCTACGGTCTCGGCATGGACCGCGAGATTCCGACCCGCCTTGAAGAGATCACTGCCGACTGGCTGACCGGCGCGCTCCGGTCTCGCGACGTGATCAACGAGACAACCAGCGTGACCAGCTGCGATGCGAAGATTTTGGGCACGGGTGAGGGCTTCGCCGGAGATCTTGCCCGCCTTTCAGTGACCTACAAGGGGGGCGACGGCCCGGCCACGATGGTGGCCAAGGTGCCGACTTCGATCGACGAGAATCGCAGCGGTAGCGAGATGCTCGGCGTCTACGAGCGCGAGATTCGGATGTACGAACACGTCATCTCTGGACTTGGGGTACCCCACGCCCAGCTTTACTACGCCGATGTCGAACCCAACCCGGACTGGGAGAAGCAGATCGCGGCGGTGAAGAAGGCTGAACGGCTTCCAATCTGGCTTTTGCGATTCATCGCCTGGGTACTGGGGCGCTTCGTGAAGCCGGAGCCGCGACCGAGCGTGCTGATCCTCGAAGACCTCGCGCCGGCCGAAATCGGCGATCAGGTCGTCGGCGCCGACATCGAACGAGTGGGCGATGTGCTCGAGGTCGCCGCCCGGCTGCATGCGGCAACCTGGGGCGAGAAGTTGCCGGCCCCGGGGCCGTGGCTGCAGTCCGGAGGGTTGGCGCCACGATTCTTCCAAGCGAGCTTCCTAGGCATGCGAAAGCAGTTTCTCAAGGCCGATGGAGCCAACATCAGCCCCCATATGAGGAAGATGCTTGATCGGCTGAAGAAGGACGGCGAAGCGCGCGGTCGACGGATCCACAACGAGATTCCCCAGTGCCTTATCCATGGCGATCTAAGGCTCGACAACATCTTCTTCGCGGGCAACGAAGTCCGGGCCCTGATCGACTGGCAGCTCACTCGAACCGGCCCGGCCGTGGTCGATGTCGCCTACTTCATCGCCGGGTCCCTCGACCCTTCTGTGTCTGAGGCCGACGTCGATCGGGCCCTGGGCCGCTACCACGACGCGCTCGTGGCCGCGGGCATCAGCGACTATCCGAAGGAGCGATTCATGGCGGACTTCGACGATGCGCTGATGAGCGTGCTCGGCTCAATCACTGCCGTCGTCGCGATCGATCTGGGCGATGACCGAGGCAAGCAACTCGGCGAGAAGATGGTCAGCCGGCTCGACGCACGGCTCGGCCGCATCGCGGCGTAGCGTCCACGAGACCGGAGGAGGACCGATGACGAACAACCAGGTTTCGGAGCTGTTTGATCCGGCCAAGTGGCGAACCATCGCCGGCTTTGAGGATCTCACCGACATCACGTATCACCGGGCGCTCGATCAGGGCACAGTGCGAGTGGCGTTCAATCGCCCCGAAGTACGCAACGCGTTCCGGCCCCACACCGTGGATGAGCTGTATCGCTGCCTTGATCACGCTCGCATGACAAGCGACGTCGGCTGCGTGCTCATCACCGGCAACGGACCCTCGCCCAAAGACGCCGGTTGGGCCTTCTGTTCCGGCGGTGATCAGCGCATCCGCGGTCGGGCGGGTTATCAGTACGCCGAGGGCGACACCGCCGACACTGTTGATCCCGCCAAGGCGGCTCGTCTCCACATCCTCGAAGTGCAGCGCCTCATTCGCACGATGCCGAAGATCGTGATCGCTGTCGTCCCCGGCTGGGCTGTTGGTGGCGGCCACAGCCTGCACGTCACCGCAGATCTCACAATCGCCAGCACCGAGCACGCAATTTTTAAGCAGACCGACACCGATGTCGCCAGCTTCGACGGCGGTTTTGGGTCGGCCTATCTCGCCCGCCAGATCGGACAGAAACGGGCTCGCGAAATCTTTTTCCTCGGGCGCAACTACTCCGCCGAAGAGGCCGTGGCAATGGGAATGTGCAACGCCGCCGTTCCCCACGCCGACCTGGAGACGGTTGCCCTTGAATGGGGTGCGGAGATCAATTCGAAGAGCCCCACCGGTCAGCGCATGGCCAAGTTCGCGATGAACCTCATCGACGATGGCCTCATGGGCCAACAAGTGTTCGCCGGCGAGGCCACCCGTCTGGCCTACATGACCGATGAGGCGATCGAAGGCCGCGACGCTTTCCTCGAGAAGCGCTCGCCCGACTGGTCGGCGTTCCCCTGGTACTTCTGACCGACGACGATCTCCTCCTGCGGTTCTGGAAGCCGCACGGGGTGATGACGGCGTTCACCGATCGTGATGGTCGGGAGACGTTGTCCGACTACATCGACGTGCCCGACATCTACGCGGCCGGTCGACTCGACCGCGACAGCGAGGGCCTCCTGCTTCTGGCCCGAGGCAAACACCTTCGCACCCAGCTCATGCGACCCGACATCGGGCATCCCCGGAGCTATCTCGTGCAGGTTGAGGGTGTTCCGACAGCCAAGGTGTTGCGCGAGCTCCGTGATGGTCTCGACCTGAAGGACGGCCGCACTCGGCCCGCCGAAGTCGAGTTGCTCGACGAGTCACCTGAGCTACCGGAGCGACGGGTGCCGATTCGGGTGCGCCCGACGGTGCCGGATCGTTGGCTAAAGCTCACGCTCACCGAGGGAAAAAATCGGCAGGTTCGGCGGATGACGGCGGCCGTCGGTCATCCGACGCTCCGTCTCGTCCGCTCAGAGATCGGCAACATCAGCTTGGGCGGCCTCGCCCCGGGTGAGTTCCAAGTGGTCTCCGATGTGGATCGAATCGCGTTGCGAGCGGCGCTTAGCGCTCGATCGGAAAATTCGGAATCGACCAATCGACGGGTGAACGGCCCGCATCGACGAGGGCGGCGTTCGCGCGGCTGAACGGTTTCGTCTCGAAGAAGCCTCGATGGGCGGACAACGGTGACGGGTGAGGTGACTCAATCACCGCGTGCCGGTGTAGATCGATGATTGCTCGTTTCTTGCGAGCCGACGCGCCCCAAAGAATGAAGACCACGCGCTCCTCTTTCGCGTTTACTGCCGCGATGACCTCATCGGTAAACGCCTCCCAGCCTCGACGCTGGTGACTCGCCGCTGCGTGCGCCCGGACGGTGAGGGTGGTGTTGAGCAGCAGCACACCCTGCCGAGCCCAAGCTTCGAGGTTGCCGTGGTCCGGCACGGGCAGGTCGAGATCGGCGTGCAACTCCTTGTGGATGTTCTGTAGCGAAGGCGGTACCCGTACTCCGTGCCGTACCGAGAAACAGAGGCCGTGGGCCTGCCCGGGACCGTGGTACGGGTCCTGTCCGAGGATCAACACCTTTACGTCGGTCAACGACGTCAGGTGAAGGGCGGCGAACACCTCATCGTGCGGCGGGTACACGTCGAATGTGGCGCGCTCCTCTTGCACATAGGTCATCAGGCGCGACCAATACGGCTTCTCGAACTCGTCTCGGAGGACGGGATTCCAGTCCGTCGTTGTCGGCATCGCTCCGAACGTTAGACCTCGTGTGTGGACCGTCGCATCAAGAGGTTGGCATCGGCGGTCGTTTCGCAGCACTCTGTAGGGATGCACGAGCCCCGCTTTGACTGGACCATCGACGAAGTTTTGGCGGTTATCGAGCGGCCCTTCCACGAACTCTTGGCCGAGTCGCACTCCTGCCACATCGAACGTTTCTCGGCCCACGAGGTTGAGGCCGCAAAGTTGTTGTCGATCAAGACCGGCGGCTGCCCCGAAGATTGCGCCTATTGCCCACAGTCGGCCCACCACGACACCGGGCTGAAGGCCGAGCCGCTGATGAAGAAGGACGACATCGTGGCCGCCGCAATCGAAGCCAAGGCCGAGGGTGCCACCCGTTTCTGTATGGGCGCCGCCTGGCGTTCACCGAGCGACAAGCAGGTCGTCCAAGTGGCGGAGTCAGTGACCGCCGTCGCCGATCTCGGCCTGGAAACCTGCGTCACCCTCGGGATGCTCACCGATTCGCAGGCCCAGACGCTGAGTGAAGCGGGCCTCGACTTCTACAACCACAATCTCGACACCTCGCCCGACTTCTACGGTGAGATCATCACCACCCGCACCTACCAGGACCGCCTCGACACCCTCGGCGCGTGTCGCGAAGCTGGGATCTCACTCTGCACCGGCGGCATCGTTGGGATGGGTGAGACCCGTCGTCAGCGAGCCAGCCTGCTCACGCAGTTGGCCCAGCTCGACCCGCATCCGGAGAGTGTCCCGATCAACCTGCTGATTCAGGTCGAGGGCACACCCATGGACACTCTGCCGGAGTTTCCGCCGCTCGAACTCGTTCGCACCATTGCGGCCGCGCGGCTCGTGATGCCCACGTCGGTCGTTCGGCTCTCCGCCGGACGGGCCTCGATGTCTGAAGAGCTCCACGCCCTATGTCTCCACGCCGGCGCCAGCAGCATCTTCCTCGGAGACCGTTTGCTCACCGCCGAAAACAACGGCGACGACAGCGACCGAGCCCTCCTCGAGCAGCTCGACACCACCCTCAAAGTCTGACCGCAACGGGGGTTAGACGGGGCGGGTGCCGGCGACGCTGGCGCGCTCCATGATGCGGATGTCGGGGTAGTAGTCGCTGGCTGCGTAGTGCTGCACGGCGGCGTTGTCCCAGAACACGATGGTGTCGTTCTCCCAGTTCACGCGGTACTGGTATTCGAGGATGTGCGCCTGGGCGAGGAGATGCTTGATGATCTCGCGGCTCTCGTCGTCTTCAAGACCTTCGATGTGCGAAGTGAAATAGCCGTTGACGTAGATCAGCTTGCGGCCGGTGACCGGGTGCGTACGCACGACCGGATGGCGTACGAGCGGGTACTTCTTCCGCATCTCGGCCTTCTTCTCGGCGGGCACTTGGAGCGCAAAGGCGAGCATGTAGTCGTGGATCGCATGGAGCCCTTCGATACGTTCCTTCCACTCGCCGGTCAGGCCGTCGTAAGCCGCACCCATATCGCTGAATAACGTGTCGCCGCCCGTTCGCGGAACCTGAATCGCATGCAGGAGGGCACCCATCGACGGAATCTCGCGCCAGGTCACGTCGTGGTGCCAGCCGTTCTCGAAGCCGCCGGTGTCGGCGCCCTTCTCGAAACGCACCAACTCAGGATGCTCCTTGTTGCCGGTGATGAACGGGTGCACTTCGAGGCCGCCGAACCGGCGGGCGAAGGCAACATGCTGGCCCGAGGTGACCGGCTGCTTACGGAAGTAGATCACCTTGTAGTCGGCGAGAGCCCGCTTGATGTCTTCGATGGCTTCGTCGGCGAGTTCGTTGGTGAGGTCGACACCACGGATCTCCGCGCCGAGGGTGGCGCCGCGTGGCACCACCTCGATGTGATCGAACTGCGGGTTGGCGAGGCGTTGGCGTTCGTCGGCAAGGTGGAGCCAGGGGCCGAGCGAGATATCGAAGCGTTCGATGTGAACGCGCCCCGGTGCGATATTGCCAGCGGGGTCGCTGGTTCCCGCGATGTCGGATTCGGTGGTGGTCATGGAGTCTCCGTCGTGGTGGGCGCTCCGGCTTCGAGGCCGGCTACCAGTAAATGAGTGGTGTGGGAAAACAGTGCGTCGCCATCGAGCGAGGTGAACGACGGTAGATGACGAGCGAAGGTGGGGAGAGTGTGCATATCGACCGGTCCGAGGGTCTGCTCGAGCCCGCCGGGTGAATTGGCCGGGAACTGCTCAAAGCTGTGATCCACGAGCACGAGGCCGACGGTGTGCCAGAACAGTGAACGAAACGCGAGGACGGCGTGGTCATCGCGATATCCGACCTCTTCCATCAGCGTGAGGCCCTGCTCGACCGAGCGAAGGATCGCGCTTGAGAGCCGACCGGCAGTGCTGTAGAGCCCGAGCAGGTTGCGGTCGGCGACAAGGTGGGCTCGAAGCGCTTCGCTGAGTGCGACCGCCCGCTCGGTCCACGATGCGTTGGGAAGATCCGGGAGTGTCACTTGGGCAAGGCCCCGGCGGGCGACCGCATCGAGGAGTTCGGCCTTGTTCTCGAAACGGAGGTAGACGGTCATTGGGTTGACGTCGAGCGCGGCAGCGAGTTTTCGCATGGAGAACCAGTCGAGGCCGTGCTCGGAGATGAGTTCATACGCGACGTCGACCACCCGGGCGGCGGTGAGCTTGGGCCCACGAACAGTTGTGCTCACCCCGAGTAATATACGACGTATATTACCGGATAGCTATCCAGGCCTAGGATCGACGGATGGAAGTACTGGCGATTGTGGTCGGTGTCATGTTGGTCGTTTCGGTCCGCGCCGACCTCGCCGACCTCGTGAACACGCTCGTCGCGATCATGACGAACCGACGCCGCTTCTGGCGCTATGGGTCGTGCAACAGATCATCGGATTCGGTTTGATTTGGTGGGGCGTCGGTGGAATCGCGGGTGCTTCAGACCTCGGCGATGCGATGTATTACTCCGGGGTCGTGTATTTCACGCTCGGCCTCGGCGAGGTAGTGCCGGCCGGCGAGATTCCCCGTTTCGGCTCACTGATCGGGGCGTTTAGCGGGGTGCTGACGACCGCACTCGTCATTGGCTACCTGCCCTCCCTCTAGGGGGCGTAGAGCGAACGCGAACGAAAGCTCATGACCCTCGATGACGGCCGCGAAGATCGCATCACGCCGGAGAGCCTGATTCTCGCTCGCACGCCGGACGCAGATATTGAAGCGTTGCGGGAGTACTTCCACGAGTGGGAGATCTGGATTGCTGGAGTGACGGAGACCCACCCCGCGTTTCCGATGCTGGTGTTCTTTCGATCGAAGCACGAAGGACAGAACTGGGTGACGGCCCTGGGCCTCATCACCGATGCGGCGCTGCTATGCCAACTCATCGAAGGAGCGGAGGACCGGGAGCCGTACTGGTGTCTCCGACGTTCAATGCAGCTTTTCGACGAGCTGACACAAGGTATCGATCTCTCGGCCTACGAAGGCGCGCTAGTGCCTGTCGACGCTGCGGCAAACAGCGACGCTGCGCAACCTGTATGCCGCGAAGATGGAATACCTGATCGATGCGCTCGCGGCGCCGCGCGGATTCTGGGGCCATATGGTCGGTCATCAACGTGAGACCGGCCGCGTTGACGAGCCGTCGAGCGGCGCGCTCGGCGAGTGACATTGCTGATGATCCGCGCCCTGAGTGGTCGACGGCGCGAGGATCTGCGCCGTGAGCGCTACTACCGAGACCGCCAATACCTGGTTATCGAACGAAGATCTCGAGACCGTTCGTGAACGCGTCCCGATGGTCTACGTGGACGCGGTACCCGTGCGTGTCGATGCCTTGGGTGAGGTCACCCACATTGGTTTGTTGCTTCGGGCGATGCCCGACGGCACTGTCAGTCGAGCGCTCGTGACCGGCCGTATTCATTTTGGCGAACGAATCCGCTCTGCGCTTATGCGCCATCTCGAGAAGGATCTGGGGCCGATGGCGATGCCTCGGATCCCCGCCAATCCCACACCATTCACCGTGGCCGAGTACTTCCCTGACCCGACAGTGTCGGGCTACCACGACCCTCGCCAGCATGCGGTCAGCCTCGCCTACGTCGTTCCGATTGGTGGCGAACCGCAGCCGTCGGCCAACTCGCTCGACCTCGCGTGGGTGACCCCAGAGGAAGCTGCGAGCCCCGAGGTCCGTGAAGAAATGACGGGCGGGCACGACCGTCTACTGCGCCTGGCGCTGGCCCACGTTTGTCAGCTCCCGTAGGGGAAACTCGTCTGGAATAGGCGAGACTGTCGGCATGGAGTCGTGCGACATCGCAATCATCGGAGCGGGCCCGGCTGGCGCCGCGGCGGCCATCAGAGCGGCGCGTGCGGGCGCCGTCGTTCGTGTCTTTGAGAAAGCAGGCCAGGGTCGCGACAAGGTGTGCGGCGATGGCCTCACTCCGCGCGCCGTTCACGCGCTCAACGAACTCGATATTGATATGGCGGGCGCTCATAAGATCGCGGGCTTGCGGATGATCGCCGGCAAGACCCGCCGCGAACTCCCCTGGCCCGACAACGGGCGTTTCGCTCCGAATGGTGCGGTATGGCCGCGGCGTCTCCTTGATGCCCACCTCATGGCCGCGGCCGCCGAAGCGGGTGCCGACGTGCATTGGCAGTGTGAAGCATTGCCGATGATGGAAGACGGCCGCGTTGTCGGCGTCGAAGCTGCCGGTCAGAAGGTGCGGGCGGGGCTCACTGTGGTGGCCGCTGGCGCACCAGGAAACGTTGCTCGTCTTCTTGGCGCGCGGCGCGTCGAGGACGAACCGTTTGGTCTCGCCATTCGCGCCTATGCCGAGTCGCCCCGACACGCCGATCCCAACCTCGAAGCCTGCCTCACCCTCAAGGACGACAACGGCACGCCGGTCCCCGGTTACGGCTGGATGTTCCCGGCCGGTGACGGAACCGTCAACATTGGTGTTGGTGCGCTGTCGACGATGAAGGGTTTTAAGAAACTCAATCTCAACAACCTGCTCGAGACGTATCGAGACCTCGTTCGTGACGAATGGGATCTGGGTGAGAATCTCGAACGACCGCGGGCCTGGCGCTTACCCATGAGTGTGCAGCGCCGTCACGGTCCCGGCTGGGTCGCGATCGGCGATGCGGCCGGCCTCGTCAACCCGATGAACGGTGAAGGCATCGACTACGGCCTCGAGTCTGGAATGCTGGCGGCGGATCTCTTCATCGCCGATCCCGCCACGGCGGCGGCCGCCTACGACATGCAGGTCGGTGAACGCTTCGATGCTTTCCTCCGCACCGGACGTCGGTTCAGCTTCCTGATCGGCCATCCGTTGATTCTTCGCTCCGGCCTTCGGGTCGCGGTCGGTTCACAAGCGATCGCCAACATCACCCTGCAGGTCATGGGAAATCTTGTCGACGCTGACTCCGGTGGCGCCGCTGGTCGCGTCTTACGGATTGCCGACCGCACCCTGGCTTTGGCCGATCCGCTGTTGCGGCGAACTCGCGCCGCGGCCTAACCGGCGCGTCCGAACGAGCATGGGCGCCTCGGTTGATCGGACGATCGGCGTTCAGCGAGTGAGCAGGATGTCGACGGCTGCTTGCATCGCGGCAGGCACGTCGGGCAAGTCCACGTTGCTCGGCACGTCGATGCGAAAGACGCGACCGCTGTCGCCGAGCACCACGGCGCTGAAGCCATCAATAAAGCCGCGGCCATCGTCGAGAAGTACGCCATCGACCGAAGCCTTGGCCTCGAAGGCCGGAAGGAGCTGGTCCATCGCCTCGTCGGCTTCCGAGCCGGAGAACGCAGAGAACGCGCCGATCGAGTCGCTCGCGAAGATTACGTTGCAGAACTTGCTTCCGCCGTTGATCTCGACGGTAGTGCCGAAGACCTGCTCGTACTCGGCCACGGTGAAGGCCTTGGCGCAGCTGCCGTCGTCTGCGGCGACGGGTTCGTCGGCGGGAGCGTCGGCCGGAGCGTCGGCCGGGGTCTCGTCGGCGGGAGTGTCGGCCGGAGCGTCGTCGGGCAGTTCGACGCTGTCCTCGATCGGCGTCGAGTCAGGTGGCGTCGAATCAGCTTCGCTGTCGTCGCCACAGGATGCGAGGGCAATAGCAACCGCAAGTATGAGGAAAAGAGGGACGAAGCGTTTGTGCATCCACAGAGCATAGATGCGATGAGTGCGTCCCGACCGCGGCCTTAGGTGAGGGCCGACGTGAGTTCGTCGATTGACCGCACGATCTTGTCCATTGAGCACTCGATCATGAGGTTCACGACCTCGTCGTCGAACCGGCGCCGCCAGTCGGTGTGAATGCCGATCATTCGTGTTTGCCCGGCCGCGGCGTAGCCGATCTCCCACGCGGTGCCGTCGTCGGTGGTGATTCCATTGAGGCTGGCCACGATCAGGTCGGCCTCATCAATGGCCCGGACGTTGTTCTGGAAGATGTCGCGGACGTTGTCGGCCGTCTTCGGCGGGTTGTCTCGGTGCGGGAGGAATGTATCGAAGCCCGCGCCGGCAACAGTTTGTTCGATCTGGGTGATCCACCACCGTTCGCCTTCGTCGAAGAGCGGGCCCGCGATATACGCCAGTCCCCTGTTCATGTCTTGGCTCGTTCCTCGTCGGGCAGGCTGTCGGCTTGGCGACCGTCGGTCACCTCGATCTGGCGCACGTCCTTGACCAGCCAGCACTGGGTTGGCGGGTTCGGCAAGTTGAGGCGGCCTTCCTCAGAGATGTGGGCGTGCTTCAGGAGTTCCATCGGAATCGACGCCTGGAACAGACCATCGCCAGAGTGCACGGTGGCATGGTCGCCCTCGGGATGGGCATCGCCGAGGAGCGTCGCGATCGGCCCTGGGCGACGTCCGACCGTGAATGTCTTGCCCACCGCACCGGAGATCGTGATCGTGTTGGGGTCGCCCACCGTGCGAATGGGACGAGATGTATGAGAAGTCATGCCCGCATTCTGGCTCATTGAGCGCCACTCGCTAGATTGGGCGCATGACTAATTCGCCCGACAGCAACGTGACACCGGCGGAGGAAGACCTCCCGCTGATGATCTCCGTCGACGATCACGTGATGGAGCCGAAGGATCTTTGGCAACAGCAGCTCCCACCGAGCCTGCGCGATCGCGGCCCCCGCGTGGTGCAAGAGCAGGTGCGGCTCAAGTTTGAAGGCGGCCACTACGGCTTCGAGCGCAACGATCCCGACGGGCACATGTGCGATGTCTGGCTGTATGACGGCAGCGTGACACCCACCGGTTTCCTTCACGGACCGGCTGGCGTCCCGCGTGATGAGCAACGCAACGTTGCCGCCGTTTACGAGGATCTGCGTCCCGGCACCTACAACCAGGCCGATCGACTGACCGACATGGATCTCAACCATGTTGAAGCCGCGATCAACTACCCCAACATCTTTCCCCGATTCTGTGGCCAGGGCTTCCTCGAGCGCGAAGACAAGGATCTCGCGCTCCAGTGCCTCAAGATTTACAACGACTGGATGATCGACGACTGGGGCGGTGGCGCGGGCAAGGGTCGTCTGATTCCTCTCACCCTTATTCCGATGTGGGACCCGGCGTTGGCGGCCGAAGAAGTACTTCGCTGTGCCGAGAAGGGCAGCTACGCGATTGCGTTCTCGGAGAACCCGTCGAAGCTGGGCTGCGCCACGATGTACAGCGGCGAGTGGGACGTGCTCTGGAAGACCTGCGAGGAGGCCGACGTCACCGTGTCGATGCACATCGGTTCGTCGTCCTCCATGCCGACCACCTCGCCCGACGCTCCGCTGGCCACGTCGATGTCGCTCTACGCACAAAACGCCGAGGGCTCGTTTGTCGACTGGGTGTTCTCCGGCACGCTTACGCGTTTCCCGAAGATCAAGATTGCCTACGCCGAGAGCCAGGTTGGCTGGATGCCGTTCCAGATGGAGCGGATGGACTCCGTCTTCCGGGAGGGCCGCGGTGGTGTTGGCGGGTCCGGTCCGTTGCCGTCAGAGATCGCGAAGGGTCGAATCTTCGGCTGCATTTTCGATGACCTCGTCGGCCTGAAGCAGCGTGAAGACGTCGGCCTCGAGCAGATCCTGTTCGAGACCGACTATCCGCACTCCGACGGCACGTTCCCCCACTCGCGCAAGGTCGCTCACTCGATGTTTGCGGCCGTAGGTATGAACGCCGAGGAGTGCTACAAGGTGCTCCGCGGCAACGCCATCGCGGCGTACGGCCTCCACCGCTTCGGCATCACCAAATAACCCTCAATCTCTGAAGCCTTGGTCGCGCTATACGCGACTCAAGCTTCAGAGATGCAGGGGTTTAGCGGAGGGCGGTGACGGGGTCGGTGTAGGTGAGGCCTTGGGCGTCGGCGACGTGTTGCTCAGTGAGCAGCCCGGCGTGGACGTTGAGGCCGCCGAGCAGATGCTCGTCGTCGACGAGGGCCTGGCGGGCACCCTTGTCGGCCAGCGCCAGCGTGAACGGCAGAGTGGCATTGTTCAACGCGTACGTGGATGTCTTGGGCACCGCCCCAGGCATATTGGCCACGCAGTAGTGGACGACGTCGTCGATCACATAGGTCGGTTCGGCGTGGGTGGTCGCCCGAGAGGTTTCGAAGCAACCGCCCTGATCGATGGCCACGTCGACGAGCACGGAGCCAGCCTTCATTTGTTTGACCATTTCGGCGGTAACCAGCTTCGGCGCGGTGGCTCCCTTCACCAGGACAGCGCCGATGACTAGATCGGCCGAGAGAACAGCTTCTTCCAGCGCGGCAGTCGTCGAATAAACCGTCTCCAGCGCGGCGCCGAAGCGCCGAGACAGCCGATCCAGCACTTCGAGGTTTCGGTCGAGCACCGTGACCTGAGAACCGAGTCCTATTGCCATCTCAATCGCGTGTTCCCCGACCACTCCTCCGCCGATGACGACGGTGTCAGCAGACGCAACGCCGGGTACGCCGCCGATGAGGAGGCCGGCGCCGCCGTTGGGTGATTCGAGACAGTGGGCTCCGGCTTGGATTGACATGCGGCCGGCGACCTGCGACATCGGAGCTAATAGCGGCAGTCCGCCGCGGTGGTCGGTGACTGTCTCATACGCGATGCACGTTGCGCCGCTCGCAAGCAACTCCTCGGTCTGCGGCGTGTCGGGAGCGAGGTGGAGGTAGGTAAAGAGCACCTGGCCGGGCCGAAGCATCGCTCGCTCCGCCGTCTGAGGTTCCTTGACCTTCACGATCATCTCGGATTCGGCGAAGACGGCCGCGGCGTCGGCCGCAATCTTCGCTCCCGCGTTTACGTAGTCCTCGTCAAACGCTCCGATGCCTTCGCCCGCCCCTCGCTGCACCAAGACTTCGTGTCCATGCTCGGTGAGCTCGCGAACGGCGGTCGGCGTCAAACCAACTCGGCGTTCGGCAACTTTGATTTCAGTGGGCAGGCCGACAAGCATCCGTCAATCCATTCATGTCGCGTTGTCTGCGCAATCTACGATATTTGGCGCGCTGGGCGAGTGTGAAGATCGTGCACGCAAGCTCAATATGCGCAATAATTCGTCAGTCCTGGAAGTGAAACCGGAGGAATATTGTGCTGTCTGATCTCGACACCGTGGATCGTACGTTACTCACTATCTTGCAAACGGACGCGCGGATCACCAATGCTGCGCTCGCCGAGCATGTGCACCTCTCCCCTAGCGCGTGTCTTCGCCGGGTCCGGCGCCTTGAGGAGGCGGGCGTGATCACGGGTTACGTGGCGGTGCTCGATCGATCGATGATCGGCCGGGGCACATCAGTCTTTGTCGAGATCACCCTCACGAGTCAGCATGAAGATCTGCTCGACGAGTTCGAAGCCCAGGTGGCCGTGGTGCCCGAGGTGCTCAGTTGTCACCTCATGGCCGGCAACAGCGACTATTTGCTGCATGTCGCGGCTGACGATGTGAGCGACTATGAACGAATCCATAAGTCGCACCTCGTCCGCTTGCCCCATGTCGCGCAACTGCGGTCGAGCTTCGCTCTCCGAACGGTCTGCGATCGCAAGGCGCACGAACTCGGTTAGAGGTGGGCGCGATTCGTGCGCCAGAGGCGGGCGATGAAGGCGGCCATTTGTTCGCGGGTGACGTTGCCGTTGGGGTTGTACGTCGATGGTCCGGTGCCGGTGGTGATGCCGAGGCCGAAGATGCAGGAGATGTCGTCGTTGG
>JBLIOE010000001.1:0-280630 GCA_047639555.1 Candidatus Aldehydirespiratoraceae bacterium | reverse complement strand
CGCAGCTCAGCGTGGCGAGCGTGTCGGTATCCGTATCGGTGTTTGTGTCCGTATCGATGTCGGCCGCACAGGTCCAGCCAGTGGCGCCGTCGGACTTCGGAACTTCGCCAGCGTCACAGCTCAACGCTCCGAGCGTGTCGAGCTCTTTCGCGATGTTGTCGTGGTAACGCTTCAGGAAAGTGACCGCCTCGCCGCGGGTGACAACCCCACTCGGATCGAAGATGGTTGCGCTCTTACCCGTGGTGATGCCGTTCTCGGCCGCCCACTCGACGGGCTCGCTGAAGTACTGCCCATCAGGAACGTCGGTGAACGAGTGGGCCGCCCAGGCCGTCGATGGCACCAGTACCGCCACGACCGCTATGAGTCCAACGAACGTCTTCTTCTTCACGTGCCACCCCCACTGTTTCCGGAGCCGCTGGTCTACTGGAGTCATCAGCGACGCAAGGTGATGCCCCCTCCGAACACCACTCGATGGAGCGAGTGAACCCCCACTCCACACGGTCCCGGTGTGCACCGTTAGGCTCCGCCGGTGCTCCGGGCCGTTCAGCTTCGTCGAATTCCTCGACTCCTGGTCGGGCTCTGGATCTTTGGTGTCGGGATCGCGATGATTTTGATGGGCGACTTCGGCCTGCCGCCGTGGGATGTTCTGCATCAGGGCATCCAAGAACAATCGCCGCTCAGCATCGGCACGGCGATCATCGTTGTCGGCGCGTGCCTGGTTGCCGTGATGGCTCTGCTTCGCGAACCGATCGGGATCGGGACCGTCGCGAACGTGCTCGTGATCGGCGTCGCGGTCGACGTCACCTTGTGGATGTTTGACGATCCGACATCGACGTTCGGTCGGGCTGCAGCCACGCTCGCCGGTCCGGCGGTGATCGCGGTCGGTTCGGGTCTCTACCTCGGGGTCCATCTCGGGTCGGGACCTCGCGACGGCATGATGACCGCGCTCGGGCGGCGAGGAGTCACCATCTGGAAGGCTCGGCTCGCCGTGGAGGCCGTTGCGTTGGGTGGTGGCCTCTTGCTCGGCGGATCGGTGGGATGGGGAACGATCTGGTTCCTGGTTTCGATTGGTCCGCTCGTTCAGCTGTCCCTGGCCCGCCTCTCGCTTCCGGTGACCGAACCGGCGACGTAGACCGCACAGGACGCACAGGACGCACAATCGGGAAACGGCTAGCGTGTCCCTCGAACGAGGCTCGACAGGTGCAGTGATGGACATCAAACGATTGCAATCCCTTCCGCTGTTCCAAGGCGTTGGCGACAACGACCTTGAGATGTTGGCGGGAATGTTCCAGTCCGCCGAGATGATGGCGGGCTCCAGCCTCGCGAAGCAGGGCGACTTCGCGTACAAGTTCTTCGTGGTGCTTGAGGGCACAGTGGAGGTGTACCGCGACTATAAGCACATCGCCGATCTTGGCCCCGGCGAATTCTTCGGCGAGATCGGCGTGCTGGCCGACGCCCGTCGGAACGCTCGCGTCACCGCCAAGACCCGTGTTGATCTCGTGTGGATGATGCCGTGGGACTTCGAAAGGATGCGCTCCGAGATTCCCGATGTCGGCGCCCGGATCGATGCGGTCGTCGACGAGCGGATGGCCGATCTGCGAGGTAAGTAGCGGCCCGAGCCTCACAGAATGGCAAGCGGCAGGCGTTACGCCCCCCGGAGACCGCTGCATCTGCGGATGGGTTCCATTCCGTAGGGAGTCGAGTGCGGGTAGAACATTGGCGAGGACAAGCGAAGCGAGCCTCGTTGGCCGCGGCCTTCTTCCTGGCCGCGCCGCTGTTGTTGATCGCGGCGCCGTTCGTCTTGGTGGTCGCGATTGCCGCCGATGTCGGCGAGGCCAGGCGCGATCTCCCGAAGTCCCGGCTGGTTTTGATGGCCGTGAACTACATCGTGCTCGAGTGGATCGGAATTGGAGCGGCCGGAGTTCTTTGGTTGATGACTGGTCTCGGCCGGTTCATCGGCCGGCCGTGGTCGCAACGGATTCATCGGTCCGTCCAGGGCTGGTGGGCGCATTCAATGACAAGTGCGGCCCGCCGCTGGCTCGGGTTGCGCTTCGTGGTCGAGAATCCAGAGGTCCTTGCCGGTGGGCGGGTGATCGTCGCCGCCCAGCATGCGAGCTTCTTTGATGCGCTGTTGCCCACGTTCTTGCTTCGTCCGTCAGAGCCGCGACCGACCCGCCATGTCCTGAAGCGCGAGCTCGGGTTCGACCCATGCCTCGGGATTTATGGCCACCGGCAGCCAAACCACTTCGTGGATCGGTCCAGCCGGGATGGCGATGTTGAGTTGTGCGCCATTCGAGACCTGGCGTCGACCGCGGGAGACGCTTCGCTCGTCATTTTCCCTGAGGGGACCTTCCGTTCGGCAACGAACCCCGACAGAGTCTTTGCCCACCTCGCTGAGGAGAGTCCGGACCGAAGCGTCCGACTGCGGTTGAAGCATCTCCTTCCGGTTCGTCCTGGCGGCCTGCTGACTCTTCTGCGAGGAGCACCCGACCACGACTTGGTCTTTGTCGCCCACAAGGGACTGGAGCACGCCGGGTCGTTTCGAGCGATCGCCGATGCCGTTCCGTTCCGGTCGCCGATTCGTGTCCGGCTATGGCGGACCTCGGCTGATTCGTTGAGAGCCGACTCTGGCGATGCGCTTGAGCAGATCGACGCGTCCTGGCAGCTCATGGACGATTGGATCGCAGAAGTCGAAGAAATCTCCGCTCGGTTGCATCTAGACGGCGTCGCCGGTTCGTAGCAGCGGTTGTACATCATCCCCTGGAAGGAACCAGATATGTCCAAACGTTTTTTACGTCTCCTGTCCGCCCTCCTCGCTTTCTCGCTGCTCGCTGCAGCCTGTGGCGATGACGACGAAGTTGACAGCAGCGACACCACCACGACCGAAGCGCCCGACGACGACATGGCTGATGAAGACATGGCAGCGGAGCCCGGAACGATTGTTGATGTTGCCGTCGCGAATGACTTCACCACCCTCGTTGCTGCCGTGCAGGCTGCTGGTCTCGTCGAGACCCTTTCCGGTGAGGGCCCGTTCACGGTCTTCGCTCCGACTGACGAAGCGTTCGCCGCGGCGCTTGAGTCCCTTGGCCTCACCGCCGAAGAGCTCCTCGCTTCTGACGATCTCGCCAGCATCCTCACCTACCACGTCGTTGCCGGCGAAGTAGATGCCGCTACCGCGATCAGCCTTGACGGCCAGTCCGCCGTCACGGTGAACGGGGCAGAGATCAACATCAGCGTGGTTGACGGCTCGGTTGTCATCAACGACACCGCCACTGTCATCGCTGCTGATGTCGAGGCCTCCAACGGCATCGTCCACGTCATCGACGCAGTCCTGCTCCCCCCGGCGGACGACATGGCTGAAGACGACGACATGGCTGAGGAAGAAGCAGCTGAGCCCGGAACGATTGTTGATGTTGCCGTCGCGAATGACTTCACCACCCTCGTTGCTGCCGTGCAGGCTGCTGGTCTCGTCGAGACCCTTTCCGGTGAGGGCCCGTTCACGGTCTTCGCTCCGACTGACGAAGCGTTCGCCGCGGCGCTTGAGTCCCTTGGCCTCACCGCCGAAGAGCTCCTCGCTTCTGACGATCTCGCCAGCATCCTCACCTACCACGTCGTTGCCGGCGAAGTAGATGCCGCTACCGCGATCAGCCTTGACGGCCAGTCCGCCGTCACGGTGAACGGGGCAGAGATCAACATCAGCGTGGTTGACGGCTCGGTTGTCATCAACGACACCGCCACTGTCATCGCTGCTGATGTCGAGGCCTCCAACGGCATCGTCCACGTCATCGACGCAGTCCTGCTCCCCCCGGCGTAATTACGCCGCCACCAATGAACGTCCCCGGCCCCATCCCTCCTCCAGGGGTCGGGGCGTTCGGCGGTCTCTACCCAAAAGAGCATCACCATGAGCACAGCGCTCCTCGACGGACCACCTACCGAGTCACTGCAGTACGATGTCTTCGTGAACGTGGCTGAGATGAACGGGGTCCCCGTAGCTGATGCCGCGTTTGTCGCCGGAGACGACTCGGCGCTGCGGCTGGCATACGACGCTCACGGCTCGATGATCTACACGTTCTGCTCACGGTCACTCGGTCCGGAACGAGCGAACGATGTGACTCAAGAAGTGTTCCTCAGCGCCTGGCGGGCCCGGGAACGGTTTGACCCGTCGAAAGGCAACCTCGCTGCTTGGCTCACCGCGATCGCCAAGAACCGGATCATCGATTCGATCCGCTCCGAGAAACGCCACAGCGATCGCCGGGCGCCCGAGTCCGCCGAGGAACTTGGCCGTGAAGGCGAAGCGGAGACAACGGGAGATCGACTCCTCGTCGCTGACGCACTGCGCACGCTCGCCGAACGTCCTCGGGAGATCCTCACACTTCACTATTTCGAGGATCTCACTCATCCAGAGATCGCGGAAAGAACGAACCTGCCTTTGGGCACGGTGAAATCCGATATACGACGAGGGCTTGCCCGTATCCGAGCGCACATGGAACATCAGAATGTCTGATAACCACGACTTCGATCTGAGCGCCGCCGAGGCCGAACTCGATGCGATCCTTCGCTCGATGTCCGCCGGTGATCTCAAGCTGGAAACGCCCCCCGACAGTGTTTGGGATGGGATTGCCGCTGCTGCTGAGTCGACCCTCGCTCCGGTCATCGATCTCCGCTCCCGTCGCCGCCAAGCCGGGATCCGTTGGGCGGCTGCGGCTGCCGTGGTTGCGCTGATTGCCGGCTTTGGTGTTGTTCTCACGAATGGCTCCGATACGTCCGAAATCGAGGTCGCCTCGGCTGAGCTCCTGTATCCCGGAGAGAGTCCCGATTTCGATGTGGTCGGCGAGGGCCGATCGGCTGACGTCACCCTGCTCATCGATGGCGATGACGAACTCGTTCGTTTCGAAGGCGCTGACCTTCCGCCGGTCGCTGATGGCAACGATCTCGAGCTCTGGCTGATTGGTGTCACCGACGGCGAGATCGAGATCATTCAAACTCTCGGAGTTGTCGGCGACGTCACAAATCCCGGCTCGTTCGTGGTGCCCGAAGACTTCGACCGCTCGGCCTACGACGCGGTTGCGGTCGACATCAGCATCGAGCCGCAAGACGGTGTCGAAGCACACAGCGGCGTATCAATCGTTCGCGGCAACCTCGCGTAATTCGACCTCGAGGCCGTGGGTCGCTACCTGATCGAAGCGACGGGGAAGCGAGACTCGGCAACGGGCTAGTCTCGGGCGATCAGCATGACTTTGGGGGGACGCGAGTGACCGGCTTCTGCCGAGAGTGCGAAGCGAAACTACCGTCGAACTCGGCGAAATTCTGCCCGGAATGTGGAACACCGGTCACCGATGCGGATCGTCCACCGCATCAAATTGTGAGCGAGATTGTGACGCGTCGTGAGGCCATCGGCGAACGGAAGTTCGTCACGGTGCTCTTCTCCGACATCAAGGGATCCACGGAGGTCGCCGCAGCGCTGGATCCCGAAGACTGGTATCTCGCGCTAGAGCGCTTCCATCATGCCGCCACGAGCTCGATACACGAATTCAACGGCGTGGTGACGCAATACGCCGGTGACGGGGTGATGGCGCTCTTTGGTGCGCCGGTCGCCGACGAAAACCACGCGGTCCAGGCCGGATATGCCGCGCTCCGTCTTCACGAACAGATGGCCATCGTGGCGAAAGAGCTCGAGTCCAGAGTTCACACGCTCCTCGGGCTTCGCGTTGGTTTGAACTCAGGTGAAGTCGTTGTCGGAAAGATCGGCGAAGGCGCCCGAATCGACTACACCGCACAGGGGATGCCGGTACACATCGCCGCACGAATGGAACAGATCGCGTCAGTCGGTGAAATTTTCGTCGGGCCCGCGACGGTGGAACTTATTGCGTCGCGTTTCGAGCTTCTCGACATGGGAATGCACGAGGTCAAAGGTGCGCCGGAACTTATCCATGTTCGCCGGCTGGTTCGGCCGGCGACATACGACCCCAACCTTGAGGTCGAGCGCCGGCCGCTCGTCGGCCGTCGAGATGAGCTGGGCCGGCTCCGTGCCATCCGCCAGGAAGCGGCCGCGGGCAGAGCAGGAACCATCGCGGTTGTCGCTCCTGCCGGCCAGGGCAAGAGCCGCCTTCTTGACGAGTTCTTGGCCGAGCTTGACCCCACGGATCGGGTGGCTCGTATCGGCGGCAATGCGGTTGTCGTCCCCCGTCCTCTTTTGGGAGTGGCCGACCTCGTTCGAGCGTTGCTCGGGCTCGACACGGCGGTTGATTTGGGGCTTGCGAGCGGACTCGAACGTCTCGATGCGAGCCTCGCTCAACATGCGGCCTACCTCGAACCGGTCCTGGATCCTTCGAGCACCGCTCTGGCCGTTGACCCCGATCTGCAACGTCGGCGCGTCGAGACAGCGCTCGACGCGATCATTGAGGCGCACCTGACGAACGAACGCGGCGTACTCGTCATCGCCGTCGAAGACGTGCATGCGCTCGACGCGGCATCTCATCA
The DNA here is from genome assembly GCA_047639555.1 of Candidatus Aldehydirespiratoraceae bacterium. Taxonomy (GTDB): domain Bacteria; phylum Actinomycetota; class Acidimicrobiia; order Acidimicrobiales; family Aldehydirespiratoraceae; genus JAJRXC01. The sequence goes on along the minus strand of JBLIOE010000001.1, from coordinate 274,150 downwards.
AGTTCTCGCCAACTTGTCGGCCAATCGACCGACCGGCGCGTTCGTTCTTGTGGCCACCGGTCGACCTTCGACTAGCCACGATGACTTACTCGCCAAAGCTGACCTTCAAATCGAGTTGGGTGCCCTCAGCCGAGAAGACATCGCTGGGCTTGCTGGCGCTTGGATGGCTGACCCGTCTGATGCGCACGACTTGGCCGCGGTGCTCCACGACCGAACCGAAGGAAACCCATTCTTCGTTGAAGAGGTTCTCCGGTTGCTCTTCGAGAACGGCGTCATCGAAGGTGAGGTTGGCGACGGTCGACTTACGGGTTCCCTCATCGAGATCGACGTTCCCCCGCGGGTTCAGATGGTCGTGGCCGCTCGTATCGATCGACTCGATCGTCCCGCCCGGGCCGTGCTCCAGTTCGCATCGGTGCTCGGTGTCGAGTTCGACATCGCCACGCTCGAGGTGATCGAGCCCGACCCTCACGAAGTCATGCGTCTTCTGCGGCTGCTGACTGATGCCGGCCTGGTCCGACCCCTCGACGAAGAGCGCTGTGCGTTTCACCACCGCACGACACAGGAGGTTGCGTACGACTCGCAGCTCCGGGACCGTCGGGCCAGTCACCACGCGGCGGCTGCGGCGGCGCTCGTAGAACGGCCAGAGCCAGAGGCGCGCGCGTCAACGATTGCTCACCACTACGAACGGGCCGGCGCCGGAGCAGTCGCGGCAAGGTGGTACACGACCGGTGCGCGAAGTGCGGCCGGATCCGATCCGCAAGAGTCGCTGCGGCTATGGACGAAGGTCCGCGATCTGACGACCGGAGATGATGCTGAGTCCGTGGGGATCGCGTTGATGGCTCGCGCCGAAATGCTGGGTCAGGGTTCCCGTACCGGTATGGCACCGGACAAGGTCCTCGCCACGATCGCGGACGCTCGTGACCTCGCCGCCGGGCGCGATCAGCAGACGATGCTGGCGCTCGTCTTGCTCCGTGGTTGGTACGGGCTCAGTGGCGCCGGGTTGAGCAAGCAGGCGCGGGAGATATCGAGGGAGGCGATGGAAATCGCCGATACCACGGGCATCCCGCAGATGGCCGTGGGTGCGCGCCTGGCCGAACTCTCGAACTACTCACACGCGCGGCCACCCGCCGAGGGACTTGCGCTGTGCGACGAAGTGGAAGTCGTCCTCGTCGAGAACGGTCTCGATGCGCCCGACAGCATGCTGCGCATCCAGCTCGACTTCTGTCGAGGAAGCATGCTCCTACGTACCGGCCGAGTAGGCGAGTCAATCAAGCTCCTCGAATCCGCCGCGAAAGGGACCGACGCGGCCGGCGACAATCTCTGGAGAGTTGTAAGCCGCGTGGGGCTCATCGTCGCTATCGCGGCCGGCGAGAACATGGATGGTGTCAGTGAGCACGCAGAGCAGGCGGTCGCCATCGCCGAGGAATTCGGTGGCAACGCCGAGATCTCGATGGCTCGGCGCGGTGCCGGACTTGCGGCGCTGGCCCTCGGGAATCACGCGACCGCGAAGAAGGAACTTACTGAGGCGCTCCGAATATCTCGCAATGTCACTGCGCTGAGTACCGAGGAAATGATGCTCTGTGGGTTGGCCGATGCTGAGCGTCTGAGCGGTGACCCGAGCCGCGCCGCTGTGCTGGCGAGAGAGGCGATCGCGATTGCCGTTGAGCGTGGAAACGACAACTACGAATTGATGGGCTGCCTCTCGCTCGCTTGGGCGATCCTCGAGAACTCCGACCCAGTCGAACGTGGGATCGATTCGCTGATCGATCGGATTCGGGAGATCATCGACGCCAACCGGGTCGACCTCTACAGCGGCGCCTTGGCCGAGATCGTCGCTCGCCGAGAGAATCTGGAGACCCCATGACATTGCCCACTTGGTACAAGATCCATGCGGCGGTCACCATTCCGTTCGCTCTTCCAATGGTGCTCCTCCCTCGGTGGTTCATCGAACTGCTCACCGACGCGAAAATGACCGAGCTCGGGATTGACCTCGCTCGACTCGTCGGCGCGGCGTACCTATTGATCACGTTTTTGACCTGGATCGCCGCCACGGAATTGCGTCGCCGTGCCCAGGTGATTGTCGCCCGGGTGTTTTGCGTCTACGAGTCGATCGGTGTGGTCGTTGGACTCACTATCCACTTTGAAGCGCATGCCGATCTCGCCCGTGTGATCACCATCGGGTTCTTCGGGACGTTCGCGGCTGGTTACCTATGGTTTGGCTTTATTGAGCCCCGCCGAACCGGCGCTCACGCGGACTGAGTCCAACCCGAGCACCTCTTCGAGGTAGTCGCTCAGGAAGACACCCTCGGGGTCGAGTTCAGCGCGAACATCAAGGAACTTCGAGAGGTTCTCGCCGTACATCTTCGCGAGATCCGTGGGGTGGTAAATCAACTTTGCCCAGTGCGGACGACCACCGAGCTTCTCCCACTTCTCGCCAAGCTCCGCGAAGTAGTCGGCGTGGTGTTCGGTTTTTTCGAAGGTCAGGACCTCGATGTAGGCCGATCCTAAAGTGTGGCCTTCGGATGGCGAGAGCAGTCCACTGCTCGGCTTTCCGATGAAGCGGGCGTGTAAGACCATGTTCTGCGGGTACAGGCCACGATGCGCGTATTCCTCCACTTGGTCGACGGCTTCATTCCAGGCACGACGAACCTTGTCGAACGATTCGTCGATCGGAATCGCCCAGCCCATGTCGAGCACTGGCGCGAACGACGTCTGGTATTGCATGGCCCACGGCACCGGGCAGACGACGTCGTGCTTGTTCATCATCGAGAACATCAACTTGCAGAGTTTCGGCGTGAGCCCGGGGTCGACGTGGAGGACATCTTTGAGCAGGCCCGACAGCCCATCGTCGAACGCTTGGATCAGGTCGTCCCACGCCCGGGCGGGAAGATGTTCCGTGACCGGTGCATCCGTTCGGTTCCAGGTCTTGACGAGCGCGTTCTGGTTGAACGGGAACCAGAAGAGCTCCAAGTTCTCGTTGCTCTCGTAGAGCTCCTTCATTTGCTGCACTGCCGTCGGCATGTTCATGACGGTGTCGACCGCGTGCACGTTGTAGAGCGGGATGCATTCAACCGTGAGGCTGTAGATGATGCCGAGGCCACCCAGCCCAACGATTAGCGCCCGCCAGGTGTTGCCGTCGTCGCGCTCGTAGGTGGTCAGCGTTCCGTCAGCACCGACGACATCCATCGAGGTCACGAGATCCGACAGGGTCGAGACGTCTCGACCCGTTCCATGGCAACCGTTGGCGACTGCCCCGCCCATCTGCACCCAGGGAATAACCGTGGTTGTGGCGAAGGTGAAGCCGTGCTTCTCGGCATAGACCGTCATGTCGTGCACGGTCATGCCTGCTTCGACCGTGACCGTGGCTGGCCGATCGCTATCGGCCTGGCGCACCTCAATCGGCCGATCAAGGTTGGACATGTCGATCATCACGCCATCGGTCACGGCGCCCTCGCTCCAGGAGAAACTTCCGCCGACCGGCTTCACTCGGTAGCCGAGCTCGACCGCGTCACGCACCGCGTCAGCAAGTTCGTCGTACGAGTGCGGTCGTTCGATGCGGGCGGGCGAAGCCGTCAGGTTCTTGGCGAAGTTCGACCAATGCGCAGGCTCGAGAACGATCTCGTGTCGAGGCCCGTCGCCGAACTGAGGAAGCTCGATGACGACCGGATCGCTGTCTCCACCGTCCTCTGTTGTGCGATATCCCTTGCGGGCGCCCCAGAACAGACCAACAAGTGCGATGCTTACAGCGACGGTGCCGTAGCCGAGGAAAACCCAGGCGATGGTGTTGGGTATGCCCTTGCCCGGGGTCAGTCCGAGAACGTCCCAGATCGCGCCGATCGTGGCGCCGGTGATGCTTGAATACGCACCGGTGATGAGCAGGGTGACCATCAGGCGGGCTCGTGATGGAGACAGAACGATCATTTGGCCGATCGCCGCCAGGCCAATGATCAGCAGCCCATGCACCATCGCTTCCATGTGAGCGACATTCCAAAGATGTGTGTGTTCCGTGTCGCCGTTGGTGTTGGAGAACACGATGGCGAAGGGAATTCCGATCACGAGCCCCAACATGAAGACGGCGAACCCGTTGTACGCGAGTCGAGCTCGCTGCCGATCATCCATGACCCAACCCCCGTTGATCCTGCCGCAGCGGCAGCCACGCACTTATGCGCTCGTGGAAGGTGTATCGCGCGAATCGAGACCGGCGCAACGAGCAGCGTGCCCGCGGGGTTACGACGCTTCAGCGGGGTTGAGGTCGTACGCCTCGAAGATCAGCTCGTGGATCCAGTCGTCGACGTCGTCCGCTGTGAGGAGATCCGTGTAGATCGCATAACTCGTGCCGAAGGGCTCGGTACGGCGCACGCGGGCGCTCTCGACAGGACGCCCGACCACGATCATGACTTCGAGCCGCTTGTGCTTCGGACCATCGTGCGAGGTACTCGTCGAGCGGCTCCGTGGGTTCACAAACATGGCTCTGACCATTTCGAGCGAATGCTCGGTCGTAGATGGCGCAGGTCCATTTGGGCATCAATCGAGTGTTCCACGTCGATGAGTCGGCGGTGAGGTCGTGTCCTATTGTGACTGGATGCGTTTCATGCTCTGCCGACTCGCCATCCCTCTTGTCGTGCTCAGCTTGACCGCCGTCGCCTGCGGAGATAATTCGGCGTCGCAACCGGCGTCAGCGTCGACCACGGCTGCCTCTTCGACCACCACGACGCCGGCCAGCACTACCACCTCGGAAGCACCCGACCTTCGAGACGGCCGGCCCTTCGCGGTCACGACCATGCAGCTGTCGCTCGTCGACGCCTCACGTCCCACCCCGGAGAGCGCAGGCGGACCTGAAGTGCCCCAGCGGGCGATCGACGTATGACTCACTTCGCCCTCGGCCAGCGAGCCGCGGCCACTCGTCGTTGCTGCTCCCGTTTTTCCACTCAGCAATGATGGAGCGCAGGATTCGTTCACCAACAGCTTCGACGTGGTGAACCAGCCCGGAGACGTGTCGTTCGTGCTCGACGAGTTGCTCGCCGCCGCTGAGTCCGATGGCCTCACGACGCTGCAAGCCGACCCGGGCTAGTCATCAACTCCACTAGGTCAGCCACGGCTGGCTCATCTTCGTACTACTGATCCATGAACGAAAGCGCACTGCAGCTGCCGGACCGAGTCGGAGCGAAGCCGGAGGCGTCCTACCGCTACGCAACCACTGGCGCCTGAGAGACCGAGTCCCTCGGGGAGAGTTGAAAAAGCGGGATCTCCCGGGCGGCGACGTGCGGATCATCCGTGAGCGGTACCTCGAGGCGCTTCCCGATTGCTCGGGCGGCCCGTGGATGATCTTTCTGGTACCGCCTGAACACTTCGACGGCATCGGAGTGGCTAATTCGGTCGGCGGTTGCTGCAGTTCGGCGTCGGCCCCGCGTGTAGAAGATCTCGGAATTCACTGAGACATTCTTGTACCACTGAGCCTGGAGACCGAACCCGCTCGCGATGACAGGGACACCCTGTTCATCAGTCTCAAGTATTTCCAGAACTGCTTCTCGGAGCTGCCCGCTCGTTCGACCGACATGCTCCAGAAGCAAGAACCGACGAGCAAGCAATCCACCAAGACCTACCCGGAACAGCCCGATCGGCGCACGCATGGCGAATCGCTGAAGCTTGTTCATGGCGCGCACCCTAATTCAAGCGAATCTGGCAGGAACGCCGTCCTTGGGCCATTGACCTGCCACTACCCACCTCGGAGCCGCCTCGGACGTGGAGCCTCTGACTGAGGGCGAGCAAGCGCAGGTCGACTGGGCCACCGACCGATTCGCCTAAGCGGGGCTCGAACGGCCGGAACTCACGATTCGCTTCGACGTGAGCCGCGAGCTGTGCGGCAACCACGAGGGTCGCGAACGCCACGAGTCAAACGGCGACAAAGTTGGGACCATCTGTACTCGAGACAGCGGTTCATTCGCGGATCACTTGACCCGCCGCGCGGTGTTTCGGAGTGGAGCTGATGGGAATCGAACCCACGACATCCTGCTTGCAAAGCAGGTGCTCTAGCCAACTGAGCTACAGCCCCGGAAGATTCCAGGTTACCGCCGCGCTGCGTGAGCGGCGACGGGTATCCATCAATTCCGACTGATCTTGGTCGAACGTTGTTCCGAGGGTGTGTTGCGATGGAGTAGCACTGGTGGCGAGGAGTCAACCCTCATGCTTGCAAGGACTGTGAGAATCATGAAGTCCACCCGAATCGCACTACTCGTCTCGGTGGTATCGCTGTTTGCGGCCAGCTGTTCAAGCGAGGGCAATGTCTTTGCTCTTGGCGTCGGCGACTGCTTCGGTGGTCAGGCCGAAGGCGAAATCTCCGACGTGCCGATCGTTGAATGCAGCGAGCCGCACGAGAGTGAGGTCTACTCCGTCTGGGACGTTGAGGGTGAGTCCCTCCCCATCGGCACATCGTCGTTTGAAGAAGGCTGCCTGGAACGCTTTGAAGCCGCCATCGGTGCGCCGTTCGAATCATCGGTCGTCTACAGCTCGATCATCTTTCCGACATCGGATAGCTGGGACCAGGGTGACCGCGAGGTCATCTGCTACGGCTTTGAGGTCGACGAAGAGTTCAACCCGATCAAGGTCACCGGCTCGATCCTGGATTCAGGCCGATAGGGGCAGCGCCCTTCACAATGATTCGGTGTCCCATCCGGGGGTAGTCGCCATAGTCGTAGACGGCGTAGTGCTGAGTACTGCGGTTGTCCCACGCGGCGACATCCCCAGGGGACCACCTCCACCGAATTGTCCATTCCGGCTGCTCGGCGAAATCGCAGAGCAGGGCCAACAGCTTCGATGAGTAGGTGCGGTTCATGCCTTTGATTCGTGCGGTCCAGGCCCGGTTGACGTAGAGCACTCGGCGCCCGGAATCAGGATGCACCGTCACCACGGGGTGATCGGTGGTTCCGGTGAGCGGCGGATGTCCGTGCTGAGCGACGAGGCCGTCACACATCTGTTGCAGCGCGCTTGGCAGCGCGTCGTAGGCCGCTGCGGTACTCAGCCACATCGTGTCGCCGCCCGTCGGCGGGATATCTCGCATCGCAAGGATTGACCCGGCCGGCGGCTCCTCGCGAAACGTCGCGTCGGTGTGCCAGAAATCGGCCCGGTTCACGGGCCGATTCGCGATCTCGATGATCTCGCGATGCCCGCCGACCCGTTCGTACTCGCGAGAGTCGTCACCGTCGTCGCCGTGTGGCTCGGGTTCGCCCAGAGCACGCGCCAGCGCCATCTGCTGATCGGGGGTGGGGTGAAGCTGCGGGAAAAAGATCACACCATGCTCGACCCAGGCGGCGCGGATGGCATGGGGGTCGCGCACGGCGAGACCGGCGAACTCGACGCCTTCCACAGTTGCGCCGAGAGCTGAGCCGATCGGGGTGACGGTAATCATCTCTCGATGATGACATCGCGAGGCGCAGTGGTCGATCTCGCAAAGAAAGTGGCAGTATCACTGCCATGGAATCACGCGCCCTTAAGACCGCCTCGATGGACGACTTCGATCTCCGGATGTCGGAGGCCAGCCGTCCCTTCTTCGAACAGGTAGTGGAGTTCCTCGAGACCATCGTTGAGCCGATGCAGATCGAGTTCCACAAGGCCGGCGAGGGCCGCGTCGAGCGCTGGTCCTACACCGATCGCCAGCTTGAACTGCTCGACGGAGCGAAGAACGAAGCCAAGGCCCGCGGCCTGTGGAACTTCTTTCTCCCCGACACTGGCCAGGGCCTGTCGAACCTCGACTATGCCTACCTGGCCGTCGAGCTTGGCAAGTACCCGCTCGGTTCCGAGTCGCTCAACTGCTCGGCCCCCGACACCGGCAACATGGAAGTGATCGAGCGCGTCGGCACCCCCGAGCAGAAAGCGCAGTGGCTCGAGCCCCTGCTGAGCGGCGAGATCCGCAGCTGTTTCGCGATGACGGAGCCCGGCGTGGCATCGTCGGATGCGAAGAACGTCCGTACCGAAGCCCTGCGTGACGGCGACGAGTACCTGATCAACGGCGAGAAGTACTACATCTCTGGCGCGGGCGATCCCCGCTGCAAAATCATGATTCTGATGTGTCAGACGAGCCCCGACGGCCCGCCGCATCGCCGCCAGTCGCAGATCCTCGTTCCAATGGACACGCCCGGCGTTGAGATCCTCGGCCCGATGCACGTCTTTGGCCAGGACGACGCGCCCCACGGCCACATGCACATCCGTCTCACCGACGTTCGTGTTCCCGTCAGCAACATCTTGTGGGACGAGGGCGAAGGTTTCGCGATCTCTCAGCTGCGTCTCGGCCCGGGCCGAATCCACCACTGCATGCGGGGCATCGGTGCCGCCGAGAAGGCCCTCGACCTGATGGTCCGCCGCGGTATGTCCCGTGAAGGATTCGGCAAGCCTCTGGCTCGTCTCGGTGGCAACACCGAGATCATCGGCCGTGCTCGCGCCGAGATCGAAGCGATGCGAATGATGGTGCTCCGGGCCGCCAAGGCCATGGACACTCTGGGCAACCAGGAAGCCCGCATCTGGATCTCCGCTGTGAAGGCAATGGTGCCCGAGCGTGTCTGCAACATCATCGATCAGGCAATCCAGATGCATGGCGCCACTGGTGTTTCGCAGTGGACACCGCTCGCCAGCATGTACACCGGCCAGCGCACGCTGCGTTTGGCCGACGGCCCCGATGAAGTGCACTGGATGGTTGTGGGTCGCGCCGAGTGCTCGAGCTACGACGGCCTCGAGATCCCGTTGAACCCCACGTCGGCCGCCGACCCCGCGCTCACCGAAGCGTGGAAAGACGACAACAGCTACAACTTCTCCGGCCCCAGCTGAGGGCAACGCTTCGCGTTGCTCAACTTCGGCGGCGCCGAACTTGCTGCGACCTACGTAGGCCAGAGCAACGGGTTCTTCTCGCTGTTGGCGAGGGAGCCCGGCGTTCCGTTGTCAAGCCACGTAGCCAGATCGAATTCCTGCTGCGGGCCCGTTGGGGCTGTGATTCGCGCGCCGTCGGCGAACCAGATGATGGTCATGACTGGCCGCATCTCGCTCGTCGGGTTCGGGCCCGCCGAGTGAATCGTCCACCCTTTGTGGAAGGTCGCGTCGCCGGCCTTCAGCGCTCCGTAGGAGGTGGTGGTTCGTTCACCCGCATCCACTCGGGCCTGGATGGCTGCGTCGGAAGCGTCGGAGATGTCGCCGGCGCCGACATCGCCGTCTCGGTGTGAGCCGTCAAGGAACGTCATCGATCCAACGGCGGGGTCGAGGTCAACGAGCGGCATCCACATCGTGACGATGTCGTCAGTGTCGAGGGGCCAGTAGTTCTGGTCCTGATGCCATGGCGTGCGGCCGCCTCCAGGCTCCTTGAACAAGGCCTGATCGTGATAGAGCCGCACTCCTTCGACGCCGAGGAGCTCGGCCGCAGCTGCCGCGAATCGCGGCGATTCGACGAAACCCCGCGTCGGCTTATGAATCGAGCGCAACGCCATCGCTTGGAGGAAGGCTTGGCCATAGGTGTCGCGATCGGTGATCGGTGTCGGCTCGGGATGCCAACGGTCGACGCCTGCTTGGACCTCGGGCAGGAAGGCGGCGCACTCTTCGGCCGACGCCAGCGATCGGATACAGCAATGACCGTGGCTTCGCAGGGTGCCAATCGCTTCGGGTGAGACCGCATGGGGCTCGTCGAGTGTCGGCAGGGCCATCGGGGTGTCAGATGTCGCAGACGGCGATGGCCGGGGCGTCGCGGCGAGCCTTCTCGGTCGCCGACGGGAGGTCGCCGAGGATTGTGTAGGTCACGCGGTCGGGGTCGATACGGAGGGCGGCGGCATCGTCGGTATCGAGGCGTTCGATGAGGTGTTTGGAGGCCAGAGCACGCCCGCCGGTGGCGCAGGCTTCGATGCGTGCTGTTTCGTTGACTTCGTCGCCCAGTGCGGTGACTTCGGATCGTCCGGCGGTGGTGATGTTTCCCACGTAGAGGGTTGAACCCCAGTGGAGCCCGAATCGAAGGACCACATCGGTGGGGTCGATCTCACTTCGGACCGCGACCTCGTCGACGGCCTCACGTAGCGCACGTGCGGCTTCGATGCAGCTGCGGACGGCGGCGGATTCTGACCCGGCGGTTTCGGCGAGGAAGAACGCTACGACCCCGTCGCCGACGTGGCGACCAACCAACCCTCCGGCATCGACGACACATTGATCGGCGGCTCGAACGAGCCGACGACCGAGGGCGAAATAGGCCGCCGTTGAGAGGCGTCGAGAAAGCGGCGTCGATCCTTCGAGATCGGCAAACAGCACGGCCGCAGAGCGGCGGCCAGCCTCCTGGACCTGCTGCATTCGTTCGAGGTGGCCGAGGTCGGCGTTGGAGACGAGGTTCGAGATCATGTGCATTCCAACGGCGGGCTTGGACACGATCACCGTTCCGACGACTTGACCGTCGCTGTCGCGGATCCGCGTCGCCGTCATCCTCACGCCCACGTTCTGGTCTAACCCCGTTCCGAGGATGTCGAACCCGACCATCGCCGAGCTGTCGGGTACAAGATCATCGATCATGTCGAGGAAGGCCGAGTCGACGACGGCGCGCAGCGCGTCACGATCCCCGCTCGCGTCGGCGAGCCACATGCCGCCGCAAGCGGTGAACTGTGATCGGTAGAGCTCGCTTGAGGTGGCACCGAAGCGAAACTCTTGGGCGGCGACTTGGGTCTCTGGCCCGAAATAGTTCGTCCCAATCGCGAACGAGGCGAGCGCGCCGCCGCCAAATGTCATCCGAATCTCATCGGTGACATAGACGAGATTCCATCGTGCGTCGACGATCAATCCCCAGTGGCCGGTGTCGCGTAGGGCCCCTGCCGCATCGGCGAGTAGCGGGTGATCGGGGAGCGGGTAGGACTCAGCGGCGGCATCAGTCACGGGGGCACCATAGGCGATCCCAGCGAACCGTCACTGCGCCAGAACCAGTCGATAACAGAGCATCTTCGAGAGGTTCAGCAGAAACTTCGCGGCCACGGTGGCGTCTTCCTCGATCATCGTGCGGAGCGTCTTCTCGCTGAGGCTGAGGACTCGGGCTCCGTCGGTTGCGGCAAAAACGTCGAGTGACCGGGGCTGCTCCAGGAGAAATGCCGTCTCGCCGAACGCGTCGCCGGGAGAGATCACACCCACAACCGCGCCGTCGGCGGCTCTCGCCTCGAGGAGGCCATCGAGCACCACGAACACGTTGCGCGCCGCACCTCCCGTCTTTAGAACGCGGTCCCCAGCATCACACTGAATGACGTTGCTTCGAGCGAGACAGCGATCGGTTTCTTCCTGCGTGAACCCGTCGAACGCAGAGACTCGGTGCTGCTCCGCCGCGGCGAGCGCGGCTTCCACGATGGCGAGATAGTCCTCGGGCGCGGTGAGCGAAAGCGCCGTCACCGCGCCGCCGCGGCTCTCGGCGATGTTCTGGATACATGTCGGAAGCGCGCCGCGTTCAAGAAACGGATCGACGCCGTACTCAAGATTGACGAGAGGTACGAGGTAGCCGGCCTCTGGGCTGTTGATGTTGCGGTCGGCATAGGGCTGCTGACCTTGCCCGATATAGAGCGACAGGAGGTGGGGTTCGCACGCACTGAAGACGGCGGCAACGCCGAGCGGCTTGAGTTCTTCCTTCGAGTAAGCGATCAGATCTTGCAGCACCATCGTGCCTCTCGCTTCGGGACGGACCATGGCTCGTTCGCCGACGGCCATGAAGTTGCCAGGGAGCTCTTCGATGAAGGGCGTGAGTCGATATTGGTCGATCTGGCGGGCCGAGAACCCCTCGGGGGTACCTCCCCAGGTCAGTCGAGCGGCGGCGATGTAGCGCTCGCCATCACGGGCGTAGGCCAGCGTGCTGTATCCGTCTTCTGGTTCACGAAACAGACGATTCTCGTGATCCGCTATGCCCTGATAACGACCCATCTCCTCCACGTACACGTCGTACCGAAGGGACTGAATCGCCTCGACCTCATCGCCGCTCGTTGCGAACCCCATCGTCAATGCCATAGGTCATCGTGGCTCATCACGCTTGGGCGTGCGAGTTCGTTCAAGGGCCGTGGGTAGTGCGTGTTAAACGTGAGGGGTGCAGAAGCTTGATCTCATGAACGGCCCCGTTTCCTACCCAGGTGTTGCGGAGGTGCGGCGGGGCAACGGCGGCGGTGTGCTGTTCTCGCGCCTCCCACGGGCGGATCGCCATCTCCACGCCGAGATGATGCGATACATCGTGCGTGTCACCTCTGGCGTGCGTGCCGCGTTCCGCACTGATGCCTCGACTCTCGTAGTGCGCGCGGAGACGAACGTCTTCCGAATGAACACTGTCGATCAGGCGACATCGGTCGATGTCCTTGTCGATGGCGTGGTGTCGGCATCCGTTCGATCGTCGAACGGTCGGTGGGAATTCTCGCTCCCGGGGCGCATGGCGGAGGTCGAGGTCTGGCTGCCGCACGACGCCATCACCCGCCTGATCTCACTCAAGATCAACCACGATGCCGACGTCGAGAGAGCACACGCTGATCCTCGCCCTCGGTGGACCCACTACGGGAGTTCGATCAGCCAGTGCGGTGAGGCGTCGTCGCCCACCGCAACATGGCCGGCGATCGCTGCGTCACTCGGGGGCTGGAGTCTCACGAGTCTCGGGTTTGGCGGACAATGCCACCTCGATCCTTACGTGGCTCGACACATCGCCGCGACCCCGGCCGATCGAATCAGTATGAAGGTCGGCATCAACATCGCCGGCGCGGCCTCGATGAATAAGCGAACCTTCGAACCAGCGCTCCACGGGTTTCTCGATGTCGTCCGCGAGGGGCATCCCTCTACCGAGATTGTGGTTGCGTCGCCGGTTTGGTGTCCGTTCCTCGAAACCCGGTCGGGACCGAGTCAGGTGGATGCCTCGGGCGTGTTTGCGAATGCCGGTTGGCCGGAGGACGAAGCCTCGCTCACCCTTGTTTGGATGCGCGACTGTATTGCCGGGGTGGTCGCGGGCCGAGCGGCTCGCGGCGACAACAACCTCCGGTATGTCGACGGCCTCGACCTCTTCAGCGAGGCCGACGACGCCGATCTACCCGACGATCTTCATCCGAATGCCGCCGGCTACGCCCGTATGGGCGAACGTTGGCACGGGTTGGTGGGCTGAGTCAGCCGAGTTCGGCGCCGATGAACGAGTCGCCGGAACGAACGTACTGGGCCCCTTCGACGTCGTAGACGTAGCGGACGAGAGCGGAACCAGCGGAGTGCTTGTCGGGGCCGATTGATGCCTCGGGCATAGCCGGCAGGCTGAACTCGCCGAGTCCTTCTGCCGCGCTCACGAATGTGTCGGGTGTGATGTCGCCGCCTGCGGTCTCGAGGACAAGAACGGTGAAGGCGAAGGCCCGACACTGGTTGGTGAAGCCACCGACCCAGTCGCTATTTTCGAGGTCGGGCTCGATGTCAGGGAACGCGGCCTGGAACTCGGCGATGCAGCGCTGCACCTCGGGGTCGGCGAGCGACTCTTCGAGGTTCGGCTTGAAGGTCGTGGCTGCAAAGGAGCGCCCCCGCACCTCATCCGATGAGGTCGACTCTTCGATGATGGTGGTGCCATCGGCGGTCTGGCCGTTGGTGTGGGCGATCTCGACCTCGAATTCGGCGCGGCCCACTGCGTCGAGCACGCCGACGATGCCCGACAAATTGAGAATGATGTCGATGTCGCTAGAGATGAAGCGCTCGATGGTGATATCCCACTTGGCGTCGTTGTCGATGTCGTCGGTGGAGGCCGCACCAACCTCGACCTCTTCAACCACGTTGATGCCTGCGGTCGCGAGGACGGGAAGCACGGCTTCGGCGTATTGAGCGTCGGTCGGGTCTTGCCAGACAACGGCGACACGTTTGTCGTCGAACACGCCGTCTTCAATCATCGCTTGCGTGCCGCCGACTCGCTGGCTCACCTGGTTGATCTCAAGGCCGAAGAACAGACCGCCGCTGCGACGCTGACGTTCGGGGGTTTCGCCGAAGTGGCCGACGTAGGGGTGACCGTTGGCTTCAGTGATGCAGAGTGCGTTGTCCTGGAGGAATTGGCCGATCACTACGAAGATCTCCTTGTCCTCCATGAACTCGAGACAGATGGCATCGGATTCAGCGGCACCGACCGGAAGGAACGTGCCGGATTCGATCAGAACGTCGCGGCCGTTGATTCCGCCTCGGTCGTTGAGTGCGGCGGACCAGGCTGCATACATCTCTTCGACCGGGGTGATGCCGAGGTCGATGTTGAACAGTTCGTTGATGCGTTGGGCATCGATGTAGGCGACACCGATGGTGATCGAGTCGGTGGTGACCCCGCGGTAGGAGTCGGTTAGCTCAATGTCGGGTGTCGGCTCTGGGTCATCGGCGGGTTCGGGCTCGTCGGCCGGCTCATCCGTCGGCTCTGGTTCGTCGGCCGACGTTTCGGCATTACTCTCGGCATCGGCTGGTGCCGTGCCGCTGTCGTCGCCGCACGCGGCCGCGATGAGAACGAATGCCAAAAGAATGGCCAAGAGTCGACGCATGAATCCCCCAATGAACAACGATCAGTTCGTTGGAGCGAATGTAGTGCGATCGTTGCCTACGGGGCGAGTGGGCGTCCGAACGGCAGCGTTTCTTGCCACCCGGACAGGAACGATTCTGCTTCGAAACAGGCGGCGAGGAACGGGCCGTCGTCGTGGCTCTTGAACTCGGCGGTCATGTCGCCGATGTCTTCGCTGATGCCGGCAAGGATCTCGGCCTCGGTGCGGTTGGCGTCACCCCAGAGGGCGAGGGTTGACCCGGCGAGCGAGAGGAAGTCGGCCGGGACGGCCACTCCGCCGCGGCGGAGAACGGCGAGGGCGCGTGCGGTGAGCGCAACCCGACCGGACGACACGACCGCGCTTGCTTCACCGATTTGAGCGGCAACTTCGTGGTCGACGATTCCCATCTTGGAGCCAACGAACCAGACGGCGGCACCCGACCCGAAGATGGCCTTCGCGTCGCCGACCTCGCCGAGATCGTTGACAAGATCAGCGCCCGCGGCGGCCCAGCCGTCGGCCAGGGCCGCGGCGGAGAAACCGTCGGCCGAGGTGACCGTGCCGGTGGCGGTGGAGATCGCAGAAATCGTTGCCCCGCGTTCGATAGCGGCGGCGGCGATGGCGGGCCCGGTCACGCCAAAGCCTTCGATCGCGACAGTCTTCCCGTCGAGCCCGGCGGCCGTGTGGTGAGCTGAAACTGCGACGCTCAAGCCCTCGCACTGGTCGACAAACGTGGGGCCTTCACCGGCGAGACGCGCGGTGTCGCGTTCGTCGCCGTCGCGCAATGGTGCGAGATCGGTCTCGGCGACTCCCTTGGCGGCATCGGCGAGGTACGAGCTGTCGGCCACCATGGCGCCAGCCTCTTCGACGAAGGCGGCAATGGCTACCGCCCGGTCGGGTCCTTCGGCGCTGATGCCGGCCGAGGCGCCACCGCGCTTCATGCCGAGAATGGCGTAGGTGTAGGTCTGTGACCGCGCGAGATCCTGGGCGCCGCCTTGCAGCACCTTTCTCGCCCAGCGAACCGGGCCCGAGGATGCTTCGGCGTCGGCCAGGTCGATCGCGATGAATGCTTCGGTTGTCGTGAACTTTTGGATGCGCACGAGTCGGAGCGTAGGGGATGCAACGCGAGCGTGACGGATCCAGTCAGGTGGGTTGTGGGGGCTGGTCGCCCAGGAGATATCTCGGACCCACACCGAGGGCGGCTGCCTGGTCGTCGGCGTTGTAGAGGTGGCAAACATCGAGCGACAGGCAGCCGCAGCCGATGCAGCCGGCGAGCCGTTCACGCAGGTCCCCGAGCCGTCGGATGCGATCGTCGAGGTCGACCGCGAACTGGGCGCTCAGCCGTTGCCAATCGTTGGCGGTGGGTGCGTCGTTGGTGGGCAGAGTGTCGAGTTGCCGGCGGATCTCGTCGAGGCGATACCCGAGTTGTTGGGCCACAAGGATGAACGACAGCCGCCGAATCGCGGAGCGGTGGAAGGCGCGATGCCCGTTGGCGCTTCGCTGCGGCGTAACCAGGCCCTTGTCTTCGTAGAAGCGAATCGCGGACGTGGCAAGCCCCGTACGGGCGGCAACTTCACCGATTGTCAGCGTCTCTGGGTGGATCTCTCTGATCGCCATCTTGACTTCCACCTTACTTGAAGAGATAGACCAGAACCCATGGAGTCAACCTCGACCACGATGACGTACGGCGACGCCCTTAAAATTTTTCTCGCCGCCGATGACCACTATGGCGGTGGTCTTGCGAACCACGGACCGATGGCGGCCGAAGCACTCGTGTCGATGGGTCAGGCGGACGCGATCGGGGCGTTTGTTGCGGCCTACGAGTCGCGGCTCGAACCGTCGCGGCGCCAGGTCGCCCCCGCCCCCGACGACTGGCGCAGCTGGCTTCAGCCACAACTGACGACGCTGGTGCCTCTGGCGGGCAATCTCGCCGGTCACGGCTTGCTTCGTGTGGCGCATGCGGTACGGGGTCTCGAACGAGCCGAGGCAAACGGTGGTGGATCGGCCGTGCAGCGGCGCGAACTGGCGGTGGCTGTCCACTACTGGCGAAACGGTGGGGCGGGGGTTCGAAGCCCCAAACAGCTCGATGGTGGTTCGACCGCCGATCAGTGGCTCGCGATGTTGGGCCGGCTCGACCCGGAGCAACGCTCGGATGGTTTGCTCACCGTTACCCTCGCTGCGGCGGCCGAGACGGAAGGTTTTCGGGTCGGAATGGCGGCGCTCGCCCCGTCGCCGGACCCCGCGTCAACGCTCGATGTTCTCGCGGTGAAGGCCGCGTTTGCTTTCGAACGAAACAACGGGTTGAACGCCTTCGCGCTCCTTCATGGAGTCACGGTCTCGTCGATGGCCAGGGTTTTACTCGCGCACCTCGACGATGCGAGCGCCCGTGAGCTGGAAGCTGTGGTCGCCGGGTTCGTTGGGGCCGCGCTCATCGGATTCGATGTTGTTGAACCCCCTCCCGACGACGACGATGCCGACGAATCGATCCGGCGTTTCGACACCGCTGCCCTCGCGGGGCAGGCGGCCGCGACACGAGAGGACCACACCATCAAGTTCGTGGACGCATGCCTTCAGGTGGCGGTCCGAACTGGCGACCCGCAGCCGCTTCGGGCCGCGCATCGCCAGATTGTTCAGCCCTACGGTTTGTGAGGGCCGGAGAGGCGCTCAGTCGTTGACGATCTCGATCGCAAACTCGGGGCAGTTGTCGGCGGCGAGTTGCGCCTTCTCTTCGAGCTCAGCCGGAATGGTGCCGTCGACGAGCAGGATTGCGTAGCCCTCGTCATCGGTGTCGAACAGCTCAGGGGCGAGCATGTAACAACGGTTGTGGCCTTGGCAGGCGTCGCGGTCGTACTTGATCTTCACGATGTTGACTCTATTCCACTGTCTCGGCGGTGGCTGCCCCGACGGCGACGGGTTCGGCCGGAATACGAACAGTCATCTCGCGAGGGCCGCGCACCTGACCGGTCGAGAACACGACGTTGTCCGGATCGGCCAGCTCGAAGTCGGGGAACGCATCCATCCACTCTTCAATCGCGACGCGCATTTCCATACGGGCGAGGTTTGATCCCACGCAGCGATGAATGCCGAGGCCGAAGGCCGCATGGCGGTTGCGTTGACGATCGATGATGAACTTGTCGGCGTCTTCGAACGCTTCGGGATCGCGATTCGCGGCGGGGAACGGCAGGAGTGTCCAGTCGCCGGGCTTCATCGGGCAGCCGCCGACTTCAACCTCTTGGGCAACGAGTCGGGCCATCGTGACCGGCGCATAGAACCGCAGGAATTCTTCAAGCGCGAAGGGGCGAACGTCGGGGTCGTTGGTCCATCGTTCGCGGTCTTCGGGATGCTGGGCCATGTGCCAGATGCTCGAGCCGATGCCCGACCAAGTGGTGTCGATGCCAGCGATGATCAGCAGCCCAATTGTGCCGCCAACGTGCTCATCGAGAAGCGCCATGCCTTCGATATCGGCCTGGCAAAGATAGGAGATCAGGTCATCGCCGAGGTTCTCTCGCCGTGCCGTGACCTTGGCTTCGAGGTAGTCGAAGAGCGTGTCTCCCTCGGCGACGGAATTCTGCCCCGGCTCCGAAAGGATCCGATGGATGAAGGTGCGGAACTTGTCGCCGTCTTCACGGGGTAGGTCGAGCATGTCGGCAATCACTCGAACCGGGATGTGCTGCGCGTACTGCGTGGCGGCGTCGAACTCGGTGGCGCCGCTCGCCTTGATCTCGGCGATCAGGTCGCGGCAGGTCTGGCGAGCCGTCTGTTCCCAGCCGTCGATGGCCTTCGGTGAGAAGAACTCGAGGAGCAGGCGGCGGGCGATGGCATGGAACGGGGGATCGGACGTGATCGGAGGGGCGTAACCCATCGGCGCGGGCACGTCGGGCCGCCAATCGGTGACGATGATGCCCTGCGAACTGAAGTTCTCCGGGTCCTTGGCAATCCGAGCGACGTCTTCGTGGCGGGTGGGCAGCCATGCGCCGCCAAAACGTTCGGTGTGAGCAACGGGACAAGTCTCGCGCAAGTCGTCCCAGATCTGCGGCGCATCAGCGGCGTAGTCAGGGTGCGTGTGATCGAAATCGGTAGCCCAGTCCTTTACGGGTGGGCGGGGAACGTCAGGCATTACTGCTCCAAGGGAGTGCGGCGGCGCGAACCAAAAGAGGTTTACACCGTAAGTCTAGGCCTTCCTAGTCGGCAGAAGTCCAGTGTTTGTGACGGATCTCACACCATGATTTTGGCGTGGCCTAACCGCCGATGAGGCCTTCGTAGGGGTCGCTGGGGTTGCGCCCGCCCTGCAGATCGTCGAAGCGACGAATGGCAGCTGGCAACGTAACTTCGTGAGTCAGAACCCAGAAGCGGTCGCCCACAACCGCTTCGTGCACCACATCCGCAGCCGTCGCCGGGCTCATACCCACGGCGCTCAGCATCTCCCGCATCGGCGCGATGGCCGCTGCCGCTTCAGGTTTGAGGGCGACGCCATCGGTACGGTTTCGTTCGCTCTCGAAGATCTTCGTGTCGACCAGATTTGGACAGAGGACCGACACACCCACGCCTTGCGGATGCACCTCGCGCCAGAGCGACTCGCTCATCCCCACCACTGCGTGTTTGGTGGCGCAATACATCCCGAGGTGGGCGTTGGTGACGAGGCCCGCCTCGCTCGCGGTGTTCACGATGTGACCTTCGCCCTGGTCCAGAAAGAGCTGGGTGAACGCGGTGACGCCGTAGGCGACACCGAGAATGTTCACGTCGACGGTCCACCGCCAATCGGCTGGCGTCGTTTCCGCCATCGGACCGCCCGGCGCGACACCTGCGTTGTTGCACAGCACATGCACTGATCCGTAGACCGAGAGGGCCTGGTCACGCAGCGCCTCAACCGCGTCGGAATCCCGGACATCGGTCAGAACGCCGAGCACGCTCGCCCCGTCGCTTTCGAGCCGGGTCGCTTCTCGGGCGAGCGTCTCTTCTTCGATGTCGGCCATCACCACCGACATGCCGGCCGCAACCAGCCGCTCGGTGAGTGCGAGGCCGATGCCTCCAGCGGCTCCGGTGACAACAGCAGTACGTCCAGCGAGATCCATAAGCGTCTTGCTACTACTCGTCGTCTTGTGCTCGCCATTCACGATCACTTGCGTCTCGAGCCCGTTTGGCGAGACGGGCGGCGGCAATCGCTCCGAGGATGCCGACAGTGATAAAGCCGACGACGAAGAACGTGCCGCCACTGAACTGATCGATCACTTCATCTTCGGGCGCGGATGCTTTAGGGACCGAAGATGGAATGGGTGGCGCGCTGGAAGGCGGAGCGGTGGATGACGGCGGCTCTGGCTCCTCGACAATAGGTGCGTACCCAGCGATGGACGTGTCCAGAACGAGCGGCGTGGCGTCGGCCGCGCGCGTACCGCCGCACAGTCCGGCCTTGAGCGTGTCGGCCCGGTTGTTGGCGAAGACGTAGAACGTCCCGACCTTCGAAATCTCTATCCCGCAGCTCGCCCCGGAAACGGCTGAAGTGATCCGCTCGGTCTCACGCGCTTCGCCCTTGAAGACCTCGCGAACGTCGAAGGTCCAGAAGGCGGGGTCGTCGCTGGCCACCTCGCCATCGCCGTCGGAGTCTTCTTCGTAGGCGTAGTCGGCGAACTCGCCGAGGAAGACTGTGTCAGCCGCGTCGAAGGCTTGCTGATCAGTAAATCCTACGCACGAACAGGCGCTGGCCTCACCAGCTGTGAGCGCCAGCGTGACCGCGATGATCGCGGCGGCAACGAGCGTGCTGAGCGCCCGCCGCATGCTCAGGTTCCCTCGGCGATCATCTTGTCGAGCCGGAGTTCGGGTTTGTCCGCCTCAAGTCGCTGGAGCCAGTACGGGCTCTCAAAGAGGGCGAGGAGTTCGCCGTCGGAACGGGCGGCCACCGTGACGCCGGGCATGCCGCGGAGTATCTCGGCCGATTCGGCGTCGGTCACTCGGGCGACGGTCCAGCTGACGGCGTTGAGCTCGACCGGGGCGCCGAACTCGTTCTCGAGACGATGCTGGGCGACCTCAAACTGCAACGGACCAACGGCCGCGAGGATGGGGGCCTGATCGCCGACGTCGGGCTCCCGGAGCACTTGGATGACACCCTCTTCATCGAGCTGGGTGATGCCACTGCGGAACTGCTTCGAGCGCGAGGTGTCAAGTGTGCGGGCCACCCGGAAATGGGCCGGTGCGAACGCGGGCATCTCCGGCCAGACAACTTCATTGTCGACCCACACGGAATCGCCGACGCGAAACTCGTTGGCGTTCACGAGACCGACGACATCACCGGGAAACGCTTCTTCCACCGTCACCCGCTCTCGGCCGCTGACGGATTGGGCGTATTTCGTGGCGAACGGCTTACCGGTCGGGCCGTGAGTGACGACCATGCCGCGTTCGAAGCGACCGGAACAGACCCGCATGAAAGCCACGCGGTCACGATGATTCTTGTCGGTGTTGGCCTGCACCTTGAAGACCAGACCAGAGAAGGGCTCGTCGATCGGCCGGGTGTTGCCCGCCCGATCGATTCGAGGCTGCGGCGAAGGCACCAGGTCGACCATCGCGTCGAGGATTAAGCGCACGCCGAAGTTTGTGAGCGCCGAACCGAAGAAGACGGGTGAAAGCTCGCCGGCCTCAAATCTTTCTTGATCGAAGACACGACCAACGGTGTCGAGGAGCTCGACGCCTTCGGTGGCCTCGACCCAAAGTTTGCCTTCTTCTTCGGCGGCCTGTTCGGCTGAGACGATCTCTTCCGGTGCCTCGGTTGCGCCGCGGGCGGTGCGGGTATAACGAACGAACTCGTTCTTGTTGCGGTCGATGACGCCGCGAAACTTGTCGCCGTCGCCGACGGGCCAACTCATCGGGACCGGCTCGAGCACGAGCTGATCCTCGATCTCATCGAGCAGTGCGAGCGGATCGAGTGACGGCCGGTCCCACTTGTTGATGAACGTGACGATCGGGATCTCGCGGTCGCGGCAAACCTCGAAGAGCTTGCGCGTTTGGGCTTCGATGCCTTTGGAGCCATCGAGCACCATGATCGCGGCGTCGGTTGCGGCGAGCACCCGGTAAGTGTCTTCGGAGAAATCGCGGTGACCGGGGGTGTCGAGCAGGTTCAGAACATGGCCGCGGTACGGAAACTGCAGCACGGTGGAGGTGATCGAGATGCCGCGCTGTTGCTCGAGTTCCATCCAGTCCGAGGTAGCCGAACGACGATCACCCTTCGCCTTCACCGAACCGGCGCCGGTGGTGAGCGCACCGCCATAGAGAAGGAACTTCTCCGTGAGGGTGGTCTTGCCCGCGTCAGGGTGGGAAATGATCGCGAAGGTTCGGCGGCGGGCAGCCTCGGAGACGGGATCGGCCATGTGTGCAGGCTATGGGCCGAGGCGATGGCCCCGTGCCGAAAACGGACCTAGCCGCCGATTGTTCGTACGACGAGGGCGATGAGCAGCATCGCCGCGATTCCTCCGAAGAGGATCGCGAACTGGGATCGTGAGCGCATGTCGAGCATCGGGCTACGTGTCTCTTTCGACGACATAGTCGGCCAGCGCCCGGAGGGCGTCACGACTGTCGTTGTGGTCGGGTAGACCATCGATGGCGGCCAGCGCTTCGGCCAGGAGTTCCTCGGTCTCGGCTTCACTCTTTGCGACGGCGCCGGTGTCGACCATGACCTGCTGGATCGAAGCGATGTCGTCGGCACCGATTGGGCCGCCGACCTTGTCGAGGATGGCGAGCTGGGCCAAGTCGGCTGCTTCGCGAGCGAGAGCGAGCAACACGGTGGGTTTGCCTTCGCTGAGATCGTCGCCCACGGGTTTGCCGGTTCGTTCGCTGTCGCCAAATGCCCCGAGCATGTCGTCGCGCAGCTGGAACGCGATGCCGAGGGGCATGCCGTGCGCTTCGAGATCGGCGGCGAGGTCGGGCCGCCCCGCGAGTGCCGCTCCGAGCTGCAGTGGCCGTGCGATCGTGTAGCCCGCGGTCTTGTTGCGCATGATCGTGCGCGCTCCCTCAGCGGTGACGGCGCCCTGGGCGGTGCCCAAGACATCGAGGTATTGGCCCATGTTGAGCTCCGTGCGAAGGGTGTCCCAAACATCACGAACGCCGGGGTTGGCGTGGCTGAGGCGACGATCCGCCATGACCATTGCGATATCGCCGATAAGGATGGCTACCGCCTCGCCGAAGCGGCGTCCTTCGCCTTGCCACTCGCCGGCCTCGTGTCGCCGAATAAAACGAGCCCAAACCGTGGGTGATCCACGTCGAGTCGGCGAGCCGTCCATGACATCGTCGTGGATGAGCGCAAACGCGTGGAGGAGTTCGAGTGCGCATCCACCGGGGATCGCGCCTTCGCCGGACGGGTCGCCGCCCGCGGTAACCCAGCCCCAGTGGCAGTACGCGGGGCGGATTCGTTTGCCGCCACCGGCCACGAAGTCTTCGAGGTCGCCCAAGGGAACGTCGATCTCTGGATCGAGGCGACTCCACGTTTCGCGCTCCTCGGCGAAGATCATCGCCAGGGCGAGATCGACCTGCCGGGCGACGTCAGTGAGTTGTGGAGGCGCGTTGCTCACTCGTCGTCCAGGTCGAGGGTGATGTCGTCGTCGCTGTTGCCCGGAGCGGACGCGGAACTGTCGGGACCATTGGGGTCGAGCGACGCAACGACCTTTTCGACCTGCACGCGGGCCGCACCGATACGGTCGCGACAGAGGGCGATGAGGGTGGACGCTCGTTCGACGCGAGATGCTAAGACGTCGACGTCGAGATCGTCGTCCTCGAGATCATCCAGGATGGTCTCCAGTTCGGCCATCGCGTCGGCGTAACCGATCTCTTCATCGCTCATGTATTTGCCTTTTTCGTCAGTTCGGTGATGGTACTTGTGGCGGTGCCGTCGGCGACCCGCGTGGTGATCTCGGTGCCCGGGGCAAGGTTGTCGATCGACTTCACGACGCGCCCGTCGCGGGTGCGGGTGATCGACCAGCCCCGGGCGAGGGCGATGGCAGGATCGATTGCTCGCACACGGGCTTCGACGAGTTCGACACGGTCCTCGGCTCGGCGCAGCGCGTGGCGGCGGGCAACATCGATTCGCGCGACGGCGAGGTCGAGTTGGGCGCGAGCTCGGGTGTCGGCCCGACGAGCGGAACGGGTGAGCCGCTCGGAGTCGTGACCGAGCCGTTCTTCGGCGTGGTCGAGAGCCACCATGCTGGCCGTGGAAATACCCGACCGAGTCATTGCCACTCGGTGTTCGGCCCGTTCGACGGCCCGGCGCCCGCCGCTGACGACCGCTCGTTCGCGCTCCGCGAGGCGGCCGAGCCATTCGTTGGCCCGAGCGACCACAAGCTGGGCTGCCGCTGTGGGAGTGGTGGTGGCGGTGTGAGCGACTTCGTCGGCGACGCTGCGATCGATGTCGTGGCCCACGCCGGTGATGACCGGCACGGTGGCCGCCGCGATGGCCCGAGCCACGAGCTCGTGGTCGAAGGTGGCGAGATCGGTTTTCGAGCCGCCGCCGCGAGCCACCAAGATCACATCAACGTCGGCCGCGTCGGCCGCTCGGATTGCGGCAGCAACCGAGGCTTCTGCACCCTGGCCCTGCACGGGGGTGTCGACCTCCACAAGCGTGAAACTCAGCTCGCTGCGCTCGAACACCGTGGTGATGTCGGCGTGGGCCGCGCTGCCGATGGAGGTGACAATACCCACCCGCATCGGAACATCGGGAATACGAGGACGAGCGTTGGCCCGAAGCAATCCATCGGCCGACAACGCGGTCATCAGGGCATCTCGTTCGGCCGCGAGCTGACCCAGCGTGTAGGTGGGGTCAATGGCCGACATCCGCAGCTGGATGCGTCCTTGGGGCGGGTAGTAGTCGACCGTTCCCTGGATCCGGATGCGCACGCCGTCGCTCATGCGAATGGGGTCGCCGTGTCGTTTCAGCAGCCGGTTGACGCGATCGCGATTGTCGCGAAAGAGCACCACGGGCACGGTGGCCACGGGCGCCGCGCCAGCGACGTCAGCGGGTTCGATGAGGTCGAAGTAGACGTGGCCGTTTCGGGAGCGGCTGATCCCGCTGATCTCGCCTTCGACCCACACGCCGTAGGGCATTGCCGCCTCGAGCGCGGCGCGCACAATGGTGCCGAGTTCGCTGACGGTGAGCGTCTGATCGTTCACGGCTCGAACCGTAGCTCCCCGTAGTGACAGCGAGATCAGGCGGCGGCGTGCGCGGCTCGGCCCACGACCACCCCGGCGGCGACGTGAACTACCGCAGCCACGAGGAACGCGGTGGTGATGCTGGTGGTGGTGGCGAGGGCGCCGAGGCAGATGCCGCCCAGAATTTCGCCCATCGCGTGGGCTTGGCTCATGAACGAGAGGACCGTCGCCCGAGCATCGGACTCGTCGTGGCGGTTCGCAATCAGCGTCTCGAGAGGGTTGGTGCCGTACCGCAGGGCTTCCTGCACGATCAACGCCACGAAGACGAGGGCCAGGACGTTGCTGCTCGCGGCCACTGCGACGGCAAGCGCGGCGCCGAGATAGAGGACTGACATGAGGCGTGCCGCGGCAAACGTCACAAGCCGGCGTTCGACGAGCCGCAAGATTCCGATCGAGGCGAGTCCCTTGAGCAACATGAGAAAGGCGACGAGCACGACTTCGTCATAGGAATCGGGGATGCCGACTTCGAACATTCGGGCCACGTCGAGCCGGTCGACGATCTCTGCTCCAAACCCGCCGAGCACGGTGCTGAACGCCAGGATCCGAAGCGACGGCTTTCGGAGTGTGAGGCGGCCGCCCAGCACGAGTACTCGTCGGAACTCAGCCACACCGTTGCCTCGGCGCCGGACGAACCCTGTCTCCGGCATCACGACCATCAACACCAGTCCCCAGACGAACAGCGTCATGCTCGCGACGGCGATGGCGCCCGTGCGGGTGAGGAGGAGGTTAAGGAGCAGCGCGACGGGCACGCCGACGGCATTGGCCGCCACCTCTACCTTGGTCCGTTGGAGCACTAGCTTCTCGACTCGGGCATCGTCTTGGAGCTCGTCGGTCAACCACGCAACATCGGCGCCGGACTGCATCGTCCACCCCACACCCCACGCCGCTTGGGTGAGCGCGATGAGCCAGAAGGCTTCGAACACACCGGCCATTGCCATCGCCGGACCCATCACCAGAAACGCCAGCACGATCGACGTTCGTCGACTGATCACATCCGCGATCACGCCAGTGGGAATCTCGCTGAACAAGACGCCGAATTCGAGCGCGGTGCCGAGCAGCG
This sequence comes from Candidatus Aldehydirespiratoraceae bacterium, assembly GCA_047639555.1. Taxonomy (GTDB): domain Bacteria; phylum Actinomycetota; class Acidimicrobiia; order Acidimicrobiales; family Aldehydirespiratoraceae; genus JAJRXC01. The sequence continues at coordinate 248,413 of JBLIOE010000001.1, read as the reverse complement.
CGAGTTGGTACGGCTCCAGCTTGAGATCGGCAACGAGTCGCACGCCAAGCACGATCCACTTGGCCGAGGTGCCCGCGGCCATGACGGCCGTGCTGGCGAGGAAGATCTTCGCCGGGTCGGCGCGCCACCGGTCCAAGAGTTAGTCGATGCCGTCGAGATCGTCCGCCGCTTCGACGTCTTCACGCCGGATCCCGAGAACGAACAGAATCGCGTCGAGGTAGGGCACCGTGAGCGCCGTGTCCGCCGCTTGCTCAAGGATGGGTTTCGCATTGAAGGCGATACCGAGCCCGGCGGCTGACAGCATGTCGAGATCGTTGGCCCCGTCGCCGACCGCAACGGTCTGCGACAGCGGTACGTGGCCGTCCGCGGCGATTTGTTTCAGCAGCGTGGCCTTACGGGCGCGGTCGACAATCGGGCCCTCGAGCTCGCCGGTGAGCTTGCCGTCGAGAATCTCAAGGACATTGGCGTGCGCATGGTGGATGTCGAGATCCTCGGCAATCCGATCGGTGAAGACCGTGAAGCCGCCGCTCACAATCGCGATGGTGTAGCCGAGTCGCCGCAACGTGCGGACAAAGGTGCGGGCGCCGGGGGTATAGCGAAGGTTGGCCCAGGCGCGGTCGATGGCCGCCTCTTCTAGGCCGCCGAGGAGTCGCACCCGCATACGCAACGACGACTCGAAGTCGATGCCGCCTTCCATCGCGTCGCTGGTGATCTTCTGCACCTCAGCCAGGCAGCCAGCCTCGGCCGCGAGCAGTTCGATGACTTCGTCCTGGATGAGGGTCGAGTCGACATCCATCACCACGAGCCGCTTGGCCCGACGGCCGAGTCCCTCCCGTTGGATCGCAACATCGATCCCGGGGTTCGCCGCGGCGGCATGTAAGAGATTCGACCGCAGCTTCTCGTCGTCGCCATCGCGAACGAGCATCTCGTAGCTCATCACCGGATAGCGGCTGAGCCGGACAATGCGATCGATATTGGCGCCAGCGTCGGCGATAGCGGTGGTGGCCGCGCCGATCTCTGTGGGCGTCAGCTCGGGCCCAAGGATAGTAATAACATGGCCGCGCACCGTCGGCGTGGGCGTGGAGGACACGACATCGAAGTCAACCTCCATGCCCTGGTCCCACCCGAAGAGCAGCACGTCGCGAAGGAGATCGCGTCCTTCCGGCACCAGCACCGCCACGCCGAGGGTGAGCTGGCCCCGGATGACGATCTGTTCGATGTCTTGCACCGTTGCTTCGGCATCGGCGAGCACGCTCATCAAACCAGCGGTCACCCCCGAGTGGTCGGGGCCCGTGACGCGAATCAGGACGGTTTGGTGATCGGTTGGTGGCTCCATAGTCACCCACCCAGGGTAGGCACTTGTTTCTTCGCTGATTCTTGATTAGCGCTGAGTTTCGCTTTACTCGGGTCCGGGACAGTCGTGCCATGCACCAAATCCCGCGCCGAACGGCTCGACAACAAAGGCATCGCTCGTATTGTTGGCGGCACCGTGACGCTGCCGCCCGATCCCCTCCGCACGGACATTCTCCGCACGGACATTCTCCGCACGGACATTCTCCGCAAAGACATTCTCCGCAAAGACATTCTCCGCAAAGACAATGTGGCTGTCGCTCTGGCTCCCGGGGTTGGCTTGGGCCTGGCTCGTGGGGGCGATCGTTGGGCGATCGCGACTCCGGACCCCGCCGGTGTACTGGCCGAGCTCCAGGAAACCGTGGGTCCGCGATGGGTGTGGTGGGGGCGCTCCGACTCCGAGCGGATCGCCGAGGCCGACATCCCGGTCGACCGATGCTGGGATGTGCAGACCGTGCATCGCCTGTTGCACGGAACCTGGAAAGCGCCGATCGGTGAAGTGTGGGCTTGCCTGAAGGGTGTCTCGCTCGACACGCTGCCGCAGATGGGCCAACTCGGGCTGCTCGATATGCCGGCCGATGAGGGCGATCGAAAAAAACCGGTTCGGCCCGACGGCCATCTACGGCCCGAGTGGATCAGTGGTGGCTACCAGGAGACTCCGGAACGACTCGCGGCGTGGGCGGGTCTCGCGCTCGAGGCGATGGCAATCCAGGAGCCGTTGCTCGAGGAGCGGGTCGATCCGGCGCGGGCGTTGTCGACGGCGCGATCCGAGTCGGCTGCGGACCTTCTCTGCGCCGAGATGACTCTGAGCGGCTTGCCAATTGACGAGCCCGAAGCGCTCCGGCTGATCCGCGAATCCGCCGGGCCCCGTCCAACTTCCTACGCCCACGAGGATGAGATCCGAGCCGAGCGCGACGAGCTTGTGTTTGCCCAACTCGAACCGCGATGGGAAGTGAACCTTCGTAACCCGGCCGAAGTGAAGTCGATGCTGCGGCGCCAGGGTTTTGAACTGCCCGACACCCGAGCCTGGCGGCTCGAAGAGCTGCGTGAATCGGAGCCGCTCATCGACGCGCTGTTGGCTTGGCGCAAGGCCGAACGCATCGCCACTACCTACGGCTACACGTGGCTCGACGACCACGTGAGTGAGGGTCGACTGCGCGGTGGCTGGTCGAGTTGTGATGGTGCCGCTGGACGTATGACTGCGTCAGCCGGTCTCCACAACCTTCCGGCGATGATGCGTCCGCTCGTGGCCGCCGATGATGGCCACCTCTTCGTGCGGGCGGACCTGGGACAGATCGAACCGCGCGTCCTCGCCGCGGTGTCGGGGGACCCGGGGTTCATCGATGCGACCCAGCAGGACGATCTGTACCAGCCAGTCGCCGAACGCCTTGGGGTCGAACGGGGGATCGCGAAGTTGGCGGTGCTCGGCGCGATGTATGGGTCGACGACTGGAGAATCGGCGGGCGCCCTTGCCGGCCTCACGAAGAACTATCCGGTTGCTATGGGTCTCCTCGACAAGGCCGCAGAGTCGGGCAAACGCACCGAAGACATCTTCACCGCAGGCGGCCGACGGGTGCGCATGTGGTCAGACCAGTCGGCCGACGGGGATCTCGATCGAGCGGTGTCGGTTGCCGCGGCCCGCGGCCGCTATGCCCGCAATGCCTTGATTCAGGGCGCCGCAGCCGAGTATTTCAAGGTGTGGGCGATCACTGTCCGACGCCAAGGCCGCGCTCTCAACGCCGAGGTTGTCTTGTGTCTGCACGACGAGCTTCTTGTGCATGTCCCCGAGGACCGCGCCGACGAGGCTGCGGCGATGGTCACGGAAGCCGTCAATGAGGCCGCGCACTATTGGTCGCCCCAGCCCACCGTGCGGTTTGTGGCCGACGTCAGCATCGTAAAGCGCTGGTCCGAGGCGAAGTAGTCGACAACGGCTCGCGGAAATATTTCGAAATCGTGTAGCGCGAGTCAGCGGTTGGCTGGTCTGCAAGGTTGAGAGGGTTATGAACGGCGAATTTGACGATTTCGTGAAGGAGGTCGAACCCGTGTTGAGACGCGCACTAACCGGTTGCATGCCACGAGATCAGGTTCACGACGGCCTCTCTGAAGCGTTCGCCTTCGCCTGGGAGAACTGGGACGACGTGGCCGAGATGGAACATCCGGTCGGCTACCTCTACCGCGTCGCCCAATCGAAGACCCGCAGCCGCAAACAAGGATTTCTTCCGTGGATGGGCGACAGCGACATCCCCGAAGTCGAACCCGAGCTCATACCCGCGCTCGAGGCGCTCCCCGCAAATCAAAAGACCGCCGTGTGGCTGGTGACCGCCTGTGGCTGGTCACAAGTCGACGCGGCGGAAGCAATGGGAGTCGCGCCCTCCACGGTAAGTACGCATGTGGCTCGCGGGCTTGAGAGCATCCGGACGACTCTGGGGGCATCGGCATGATGGACCCCGAGGAGCAACTCCGCCGGCTCGCCGCGGGCCGAGCTGAACAGGTCGGACCGTTCGTTCCGGACCTGTCTGAAGCCGAGGCCATTCCGTTTCTCGCTCGGCGCTGGCCAGTGTCAATCGCCGCGGCGGTCTTGGCGATTGCTGCGGTGGGCGCCGGCAGCTTCGCGGTGTTCGGCACCAGCGACGAGATCCCGGGTTCAGAATTTGCCAGCGAATCAAACCTGGACGTGGCCGAGACCACCTCAACAGTGTTGTCCGATCTGGTCATCCCTGATGTCGTCGGGAACTCGGCCGAAGACGCGCTGGCCGAGTTAGAAGAGGCTGGGTTCGACACCGAGTTCAGCGTTCTGTGGGTCGAGCCCGATGACGAACGACTCGGGGCTGTAACCGAAGTCATTCCGGACTTAGCGGTTCCTGGCAGCAACACCGTGGAAGTGGTTGTGGCCCGCCTTGCTCCGAGAGCTTTGGCCCAGGCGAAGTGCGATCGACCCGCCCACACGCTCGGCGATCTCGACGACGACACCCGGCTCGATGCCATCTTCCCGAGGTGGACCGACGGGGTCCTGAATGAGCTGGAAGTGTGCACGGCGGCTGGTGGTCGAAGTGCAATCAGCGGCTTGTCGCTCGGTGCGATCACCCATGTGGGCGACATTGATCTCAACGGATTCGACGACATCATCGTCTCCGCTTCTGCCACTGAGGCCGGCAACAATGCGACCAACAACGGGGCGGCGGCTTCCGGGGTGCAGCGGTCTCACCTCTTCAACCTGCGGGAAGGCACCGAGACCACCGAGCTCGTCGAGATCGACGTTGTGCTTCAGATTGGTCCGCGTGACGACGGCACGAATGATTGGTGGGGCTGCTTCGCCTTCACGCCCGACTCGTCGGCCGGTGCCGAGCGTCTGGCCATCGGAACCTGGTGGGATCTTGCCGACGGAGATATCGAATGGCGGCTGACCGAAACCTTCATTGCCGATGGCGGTGTTACTGACGGTGAGGTGGTCGGTGGTACTGGCCTTGAGATTCCAGGCCGAGCCGGCTGTCTCGCTGACCTCAACCCGGCGGCGTGTGCCGTATCTGACCTCCGGGTGAGCCTGTTCGGCGACGTCGATGGTGATGGCATCTCCGACCTAGTCAATCCCCGAGACAATCTCCTTTGTCTCGGCAACGGCGTGATCGCATCGATCGGAGATGTCGCCACGAACGCCGAAGTGTGGTTCCTCGACGACATCGACAACGATGGCCGGCTCGAGGTCTTCCTCGGCGATACCACCCCCGACAGCCTCACCGTCCGTCCCTTCACCGTCGGCTCGGCCGGTGAGACGCGCGAGTACGTGCAGCCCGACGGCCTCGCTTTGGAAGAATGCTGCACGCAAGACACGGTCATCGTTACGGCGCCCGATGTCTGGCGGCGTTGGTTCTCCTGCGTCGAGCCTTCGGGCGGTCAGCCGGCCCAGCTGGTGTGGGGCCGCTACCAGATCAGCGACGACGGCCTCGTGCGATGGACCGACGCCACCTTGCCGCTCGTCGCCGGAGAGAGCGACGAAGAGAGCGGGACAAGGATTGTGGCTCTTGTCCCTGAGATCTTCGAAGTGAGTGTCGAGGGCGAGCCGACCGACGCATGGATTCCCGGCAATGGGTGTCGGAGCGGCAACGGTGTATGGCGAGCGCCTGCATCACTGGAGTTCGCCGAAGACGGCACGGCCACTGCGTCCTCGATCGAGGCGTTCAACGAGTCGATTCAAGGCGATGACATCGATCGCCGGTTTGCGCAGGTCCGCGAGGCTCTCGACATTGGTCGCCACCTTCAGTCGGCCTCTGGCTATCGGGAAGACGCCACGGCGGGGCTGATCGAGATCCGCGGACTCCCCGACGACTCGGTCGCCGCGCTGCGGTGGGAAGTGACCTTCACCGAAGACGGCAGTTCGGTCGTTGATCTCCAGCACGCTTGGGCCTGTCAGCCCGGGCGCGGGCACGAAGCCTTCAGCACGGAGTTTTGTGTATGAGAGCACTCAAGTTTGAGCTCGCAGCGATGGGGCTGGTGGTGATGCTGGCTGGCGTTTCTGTCTTCGCCACGTTTGGTTCGGCCCGTTCGACCGACATCGTCTTTTGTCAGCTCGTTGATGGAGATGTGGTGGTTGGCGTGACAACCGACTGCGCCGATGCCACCTCGCCCCCGCCCGGCATCGACCTCAGAGTTGGTGCATCGCGAACCGTTGCGTTGAGGCCGACTCGTTAGTCGCGATCGGCGCGCACGAGGCCTTCGTAGAGCTCCTCGTAGAGGCCGCCGGAGTGACGAAGCTCATCGTGGGTTCCGGTTTCCACGACGCGGCCGTCGTCGAGCACGACGATCACGTCGGCGTCGGTGATGGTTGACAATCGGTGAGCAATCACCAGCGAGGTGCGGCCCTGTAGTGCGTGGGCGAGCGCCTCTTGCACATGGGCTTCGTTGTCGGTGTCGAGGTGGCTGGTTGCCTCGTCGAGGATCACGATGGCCGGATTCTTGAGCAGCATGCGAGCGATCGCGAGACGCTGCTTCTCGCCGCCCGAGAGCCGGTAACCGCGCTCGCCGACGGTGGTGTCGTAGCCGTCGGGTAATGCGTCGATCACGTCATGGATGCGGGCGGCTACACATGCGGCCCGCACCGCTTCGTCGGTGGCGTTGGGCTGCGCATAACGCAGGTTGGACATGACGGTGTCGTGGAACAAGTGCGGGTCTTGGCTGACCACGCCGATGGCCTGGCGCAACGAGTCTTGGGTGAGGGTGCGGACGTCGTGCCCGTCGACGAGGATCGTTCCCTCGGTCACATCGTAGAGGCGAGGAACGAGTGAGGTGAGCGTGGTCTTGCCCGCGCCCGAGGGCCCGACGATGGCCACCATCTGCCCGGGTTCGATCGTGAGATCAATGTCGCGCAACACGTCGTCGGCCGAAGCGGTGGACTCGCCGCCACCGAGTGACTCGGGGGTGCCCGGCGCGGGATCGGGATAACGGAAGCGGACGTGATCGAACCGCACACTGCCGGTGGGGTTCGTGAGGTCGGTGGCGTCGGGATCGTCCGTGATCGCGTTGGGGGCGTCGAGCACTTCGAACACTCGCTCGAACGAGACGAACGCCGTCATGATGTCGACTCGGGCGTTGGACAGGCTCGTGAGCGGCATATAGATGCGCACCGTGTAGAGGCCGAGGGCGATCAGCGTGCCGAGCGTGATGCTGTTGTCGATCACGAGGTGGCCGCCGAGCCAGTAAACGATCGCCGTGCCGATCGAGCCAACGAGAGTGAGTGCAATGACAAAGACCCGGCTGTACATGGCGCTACGCACGCCAATGTCTCGCACCCGAGCCGCCCGGCCCCCGAAGTCGGCGGCTTCGTCGTTGTGGCGACCGAACAGCTTGACGAGGAGCGCGCCCGCCACGTTGAACCGTTCGGTCATCGTGTTGTTCATCGACGCGTTGACGTTCATGCCCTCGCGGGTGATCTCCTGCAGGTTCTGGCCAACTCGCTTCGCCGGCAGCACGAAGACGGGCAGAATAATGATCGCGACCAGGGTGAGTCGCCATTCGAGGATCAGCATCGCGATGAGCGTGCCGCCGAGGGTGATGACGTTGCCGACCACTGTGCCCAACGTGCCGGTGAAGGCCCGCTGAGCGCCGATGACGTCGTTGTTGAGCCGGCTGATGAGCGTGCCGGTTTGGGTGCGGGTGAAGAACGCCAGCGGCATCCGCTGCACATGGTCGAAGAGCCGAACCCGGAGGTCATAGATGAGACCCTCACCGATTCGGGAGGACAACCATCGCTCGACGAGTGAGAAGGAAGATTCACCGACCGCCGCGATCACCATGACGATGAAGAGGACGTTGAGGTAGCCGGTGTCGCCGTCGGCGATCGCGCCGTCGAGCATGGCTCGCACCAAGAGTGGGGGGAGGAGCCCCAGGAAGGTCGAGACGACGATCGTGGCGATGAAGAACGTGATGTCGGTTCGGTAGGGCTGCGAGAAGGCGAGGACTCGTCGACGAGTGGCCTTGTTGAGCTTTTTGTCGATGGCGGAGCGGTCGGCCGACATCGAGTGCAAGATCTGGAACGGACTCGGTGCAGTCATTGTCTGAGCCTACGAGTGTCGGTCGGCGAGCAGATTATTCGACGAGCTCGGTTCACCACTGATAGTGATATTGGCATGCGTGCACGGTGGTTCTTCTCGGTTCTTCTTGTCGCGGCTCTGGTTGCCGCGCTTCCCACAGTGGCCACGGGCCAATCGGCTGACGGCGTTCCCACGGCGAATCCGTGGTTCGCCGCGCCCAGCTTTGATGCCCGAGGGGGGCTCGAACAGCTCTTCGTTACCAACGCCGATCCGGGCAGCCCCGCCGTGATCGCAAAATGGGGAACCGACGACAAGGGCGCCCTCACCGCAACGATTGCGGGCACGAGCGAGGTCGACGACCTCGGCAGCGTGATGTTCCGCGAGCTTTCGCCCGGCCATTACATCGTCGCCACCAGCGGCACCATCAACTGGGGCGTGGGGGTCGGTTCCGCCGAGGGTTCCACCCCGAACCAGTCGTTCTACGCCGATCAAGAAATCAATGAAGGTTTCACCTACGTCGAGACCCGTGACGGCACCACCTTGTCCGCCTACGTCGTGCTGCCCGGCCCGGTTGAAGACGGTCCGTATCCGACGGTTGTCGAGTACTCGGGCTACAACCCGTCGGACCCGTTCAGCGGTCTCGGCGGCGGCTTCGACGCGACTCCGCTTTGTGGCTCGTTGCCGACGTTGTGCAAGGCGCCGGCTCAGCCCGGCTCCCAGCTCGCTGGCTTGTTCGGTTATGCAACGGTCGGTGTGAATGTTCGCGGCACCGGCTGCTCCGGCGGCGCGTACGACTTCTTCGAAACGATGCAGGTGCTCGATGGCTTCGACGTGATCGAGGCGGTCGCCGCCCAGCCGTGGGTGAAGGATCATGAGGTCGGCATGGTCGGCCTCTCGTATCCCGGTATCTCGCAGTTGTTTGTGGCCCAATCGAACCCGCCGAGCCTGGGAGCTATCACTCCTCTTAGCGTCTATGGCGACACGGCTACCGGCATCCTGGCGCCCGGTGGTCTTCTCAATACCGGCTTCGCGACCTCGTGGGCCGATCAGGTGCTCGGCAACGCCGAGCCCTACGGCACCGCTTGGGTGCGCCGAGCCATCGATGAGGGCGACGCCCAGTGTGACGCCAACCAGCAGCTGCGAGGCCAGAACGTCAACGCGACGGCGAAGGCTCGTTCGCAGCCCTTCTACACCGACGAGGTTGCCGCTCCCCTCGATATCCGCGAGTTCGCGGGCGACATCGAAGCCGCCGTCTTCTTGACCTCGGCCTTCCAGGACGAGCAGACCGGTCCGAGCTTCGGCGACCTACTCGGTGAGTTCGACTCCGCTGAGTCGGTCAAGCAGATCATCTTCAACGGCCTTCACGCCGATGGGTTTGCGCCGCAGATTCTGTCGGAGTGGTCGGCGTTCCTTGATCTCTACATCTCCAAAGAGATTCCGGAGAACGATCCGATCCTTGACATCGTTACTTCCGCCTTCACGGGCGACATCTTCGGCGGCGCGGTTTCCATGCCGCCGAGCCGTTGGACCGACGTCTCCACCCACGCGGAGGCACTTGCTCGCTGGGAGAACGAAGACCCGATCCGGATCTTGATGGAGAACGGCGCTGGTGCCGACCCCTACCTGCCGGTTGCGGCATGGGAGATGAGCACCACCACTTGGCCGCCCACCGGCGTGGATGCCGAACGCTGGTACTTCTTGGCCGACGGTCAGCTTGTCGACAAGGGCTCTGATGCCCCCGACACGGGCGTCGCCATTCACCCGAATCCTGAGGTCAGCCAGACTCACTGGTGGACGGGCGGCAACATCTGGTCGAACCCGACGGTCGAGTGGATCCCACAGGCCGAGGGCGAGAACGCCCGATTCCAGACGGCCCCACTGCGCAACGACATGGTCATGGCCGGCACCGGAAGCGTCGACTTGTGGCTCCGGTCCGACTCCGACAACGCCGAGCTCGAAGTGCTCCTCACGGAGATCCGCCCCGACGGGGAAGAGGTCCGTGTGCAGGCGGGTCAGCTGGAGTGGGCGTATCGCCGACTCGATAACTCGTCCACGGAACTTCAGCCCGTGCAGTACGGCCGCGAAGAGCTCTTCACCCTCCTCGAGCCCGGTGTTTGGTCCTACGGCCGGATCCAGATCCCTGCCTTTGCCCACACGTTCCGTGAGGGTTCCTCGATCCGAATGACCGTGAACACGCCGGGTGGCGACACCGCTCGCTGGGAATTCGAACTCGACGGGCCGGGGGCAGAAGCCACCCACGTCATCGGTACCGGTGGCGATCACCAGTCGTCGATCGCGTTGCCGGTGATCTCCGGTATGGAAGCCCCCACGCCGCTGCCGGCCTGCAACTCACTCCGAGGGCAGCCCTGCCGTACGGCGCCGCCGATCGAGAACGTGGTCGTCGATGCCGACTTCTGCTCGCTGCTGACGTGCCCGATCCCGGAGACGCTCAACGACGAACGGCCATCGGAGTTCGTCTTGCCGAGCGATTACGATCCGGCCAAGGAGTATCCGCTCGTTGTGGTGCTTCATGGCTTCGGCGCCAACGGACCAATCCAGTCGCTCTATATGGGTGTATCGCAGGCCGTTGACGACCGAGACTTCATTCTCGTTCACCCCAACGGCACCGAACTGCCGAGCGGCGCCAAGTTTTGGTATTCGGGGGCGTCGTGTTGCGGCTTCCCCGTCGACGACGTGAGTTACATCACGGATTTGATCGATGACGCCAAGGGTGCATTCAACGTCAACGACGACCAGGTGTATCTCTGGGGCCATTCGAATGGCGGCTTCATGAGTTTCACGATGGCGTGTGAAGCCAGCTCGTCAATCACGGCGATTGCCTCACTGGCCGGGTCGAGCTTCGTTGACCCGGGCGACTGTGAACCGCGTGACGAACCGGTGAGTGTTCTGCAGATCCATGGCGACGCCGACAGCACTATCGAATACGACGGCACCTCAGCCTTTCCGAGCGCGGTGGCCATGCTCGACCGCCATGCCGGCTTCCTCGGCTGCGATCTCGGGTCGCTGACGGTTGGGTCGACGCTCGACATCGTGGCGAACCTCGATGGCGAAGAGACCACCACACAGGCGTACAACGACGGCTGCGTCGGCGATGCTTCAGTAGAGTTGTGGACGATCGAAGATGGCTCGCACATCCCGAGCTTCAATTCCGACTTCGCCCACCACGTGCTCGATTGGCTCTTCTCGAAGTCTCGCTAGCGAGGGTGTCCCGGTAGCGTGACGGCGCATGAACCGGCCGACCACAGCGCTGCTCACGGATCACTATGAGCTGACAATGGTTGCGTCCGCGCTCGAGTCCGGCATCGCCGAGCGGCGATCCGTCTTCGAAGTGTTCGCCCGGCGATTGCCGAAGGGGCGGGCCTACGGCGTGGTGGCCGGTATCGACCGCGTGCTCGACGCCGTGCAGCGGTTCCAATTTGACGACGCCACGATCGCTCATCTTGTCGAGCGCGGAGTTGTTGCCGACGGAGCGATGACCGACTGGCTGCGGAAGTATAAATTTCGCGGCGACATCACGGGTTACGCCGAAGGCGAGTTGTTCTTTCCCTACAGCCCGGTGCTGACGGTGGCCGGCACCTTTGCCGAGTGTGTCGTGCTGGAAACCGTGATGTTGTCGGTGCTGAACCACGACTGCGCAGTTGCGTCGGCCGCGGCTCGGATGGCCGATGCTGCGGGCGGGCGTCTCCTCATTGAGGGCGGCTCTCGCCGTACAGATCCGGAGTCGGCCGTTGCGGCGGCGCGTGCTTCTCACGTTGGCGGTTTCGACACCACCTCGAATCTTGAGGCTGGTCGTCGTCACGGCATCGAAACTGGCGGCACAACCGCCCACGCGTTCGTACTTGCCCATGCCACCGAGGCCGAGGCGTTCGCCGCGCAGCGCAACGCGCTTGGCGTTGACTCCACCTATCTCGTCGACACGTTCGATGTGATGGAAGGTATTCGCCGCGCGGTCGAGACTGTTGGTCCCAACATTGGCGCCGTGCGAATCGACTCGGGCGAGCTGCTCGCCGAGAGTCGTATGGCCCGCGAATTACTCGACAGTCTCGGCGCCCACGGTTGCCGAATCGTGGTGTCGAGCGACCTGGATGAATTCCGAGTGGCCGAACTGCAAGCCGCCGGCGCGCCGATTGATGCCTATCTGGTGGGTACCAGCTTGGTCACGGGCTCGGGTCACCCGACGGCGCAGATGGTCTACAAGCTGGTCGCCATCGCCGACGACGACGAGCCGGTTTCGCCGCTGCGCGCGGTCGGCAAGCTGTCGCCCGGTAAGCGTACGATTGGCGGCCGCAAGGACGTACATCGCATCTCCGACTTCGAAGGCCACTACATCAGCGAGGTGCTGTCGGTACTCCCGGTCGAACTTCCGGATGATTCGATGGCTCCGCAGGTGCCGCTTATTCTTGACGGTGAAGTGGTCGCCGACCTGACTGACCCGGGCGAGGCTCGCGCCCGCTGTTTCGAGCGACGGAGCCGCTTGCGCCCAGAGGATCGAACCCCGTTCCCGGTGCACGCTCCGGCGATTCCGACAGTGTGGGAAGGCGTCGAAGAACCGCTCTCTTCCCCCGTGGTCAACGGGGTACCCCACGTTGCAGGAGCCACAGACTTATGACGAAGACGGCCCTGATCGTGGTTGATGTCCAGAACGACTTCTGTGAGAACGGGTCGCTCGCGGTCGACGGTGGTGGCGACGTCGCCCGGTCGATCAGCGCGCTCGTGGGCACCGATCGCGGTGTGGGCACTTACGACATCGTGGTGGCCACCAAGGATTGGCACGTTGATCCGGGTGAGCATTTCGCCGACCCCGACGTGGGCCCGAACTTCGTGGATACCTGGCCCGTGCACTGTGTGGCTGACACCAATGGCGCCGCGTTCCATCCCGACCTCACGATCGCGGTTGATGAGATCTTTTTGAAGGGTCGTCATACTGCGAGTTACACCGGTTTTGATGGCGGTGCCACAAGCGACGAGTCGGTCACTCTCGGTGCTTGGCTGCAGTCTCACGAGGTCACGGCTGTCGACGTGGTCGGTCTTGCGACTGATCATTGTGTGAAGGCCACGGCGCTCGATGCGGTGGCCGCCGGTCTTACCACCCGCGTCTTGCTCGCCCACTGCGCGGGCGTCATGCCTGACACCACCGAGACGGCGCGGGCCGAGATGGCCGCCGCGGGCATCGTCTTCGAATGAGTCGGGTCGAATGAGCCGCGTCGAATGAGTCAGGTCAAAGATCCGGGGTGGGGTCCGGCCCTGAAGGGCGCGGCCTTCGTGCTGGTGCCCGGGCTCGGTGCCCGCCGGATGATTCGGGGTACGAATGCCCTCACCGTCATGCGTCAGTTGTGGATCACCTTCGTCACCGCCCTGCTGCTGATCGGTGTCCTCGTGATGGTGGTGAACGCGAGCCTTGAGGGTGGCGGTGTCGACGGCCGTGTGGTGGCCGGTGTTGTTGCCGCGTTGGGCGTGATCAGTCAACTGGTCGGCGCGAACTTCCTTCCCGCGATTGCCGGCCGCACGAAGGCCGAGGTGCAGGAATCCGCCCAGAAACATTTCTTCCTTCGCGTCGCGCTCGCGGAGCCGGCCGCCCTGCTCGGCTTTCTCGGGTTTGTTCTGTCGGCTAATCCGGCCGTCTACGTGCTCGGTGCCGTCGTCTCCCTGGCGGGGATGCTCGACGCCCGTCCGTCCACGCGCTGGCTTGATCGTGGTCAGCAGCAGCTGCGTGAATCTGGGTCCGAGATCAGCCTGCTCGGTGTGCTCGTGCAAGGCGGGGTGACCCGCTAACTACTTGCGGAATCGGTGAAAACTCCGTGAGTCCTCACGTATATCGCCTAACCGTGTGCGGATGACCACGTCTACAACAAGCGTCGACCAACAACTGGTGCTCACGATTGCCGACGCCTGCGATTGTTTGCTCGGTCGCCTCGACTCCGCCCTCGGCCATATCAAAGGGATCACCTTCGCCGAATATCGATTGCTGCGCGGAATCGCCGATTCGCCCAACGCTCGGGCCAGTCGGGTGGAGCTGGCTGAGATCGTGCGGCTCAGCCCGTCCGGCGTCACTCGTGCCCTGCAGCCACTCGAAAAGCTCGGTTTCGTTGAGACACATCGCGCCGAGCGCGACGCTCGGCGCGCCATCGCATCGCTCACGCCAGATGGTGAAGAGCTGCTGCGAGATGCGTGTGGCGTGGTCGACGAGACGGCCGGCTCGTTACTCGAGGCGGCGCCCGCGGTGAACGAATCCCGTGAGACTCTCGTCGCGCTGCTGCGTGAGCTCACGACGTGAGAGAAGTCTCTGCCACCCTCATCGCTGATGTCGCGGCCGCGCTCTTTGACGTGGCGGAAGAGGTCATCAAACCGGCGCAGCCCGATGTTGTTCTCCTCGAGGGCGATGAGCCGGTCACTGCGGTTGACCTCGCCGCGGAAGATGTGCTGGCTCGCCGCCTGGGATTACGCCGCCGGTGCGCTGAGGTCGAGGCGATGGGTGGCCGTGCCGTGTGCCTTGATGGCGCGCTCTACCGATCCGCCCGCGATCTGATCGCGGTTCTCGTCATCGCGGCAGCGACGCCCCTCTGGAACTAGGTCTTGCCGAGGAAGAGGTGCACCATCGCGTCGGCGTGGGCCTCGATGACATCAGGGTCGCTCGGGGTGAGCCCGGTGAGTAGTTCAACTTCGGGTGCGTTCGCATGCAGGAGCGATGCGGCCCCCACGAGTAGGTGGTACACGAGCTCAGGCGGCACGTCTCGGCCCTGCCCTTGGGCTCGCATCGTTTCCCAACCCAGCTGGAACGTATTGAACCGAGGACGGACGTGGGTGTCGACCAGCCAGTCGAGACGTTCGCTGGGCGACGATGCCTCTTGGATCATCATGCGATTGAGCTCGGGGCGGGCGGCGGCGAAACGTACCAAGCCGCGCACCGCGGCCTCGACCGCCGCTCGTGGGTTTTCGGTCGGCGTAGATGCCGTGTGATCGTCAACCTCCGACATCATCTGATCCATCACGGCATACCAGAGCGCCGTCTTGGATTCGAAGTGATAGTTGATCTGCGGCTGGTGGGCGCCGGCCCGCAGCGCAATCGCTCGGGTCGAGGCGCCCTCGAACCCGTGGGAGGCGAACTCGACCATGGCGGCGTCGATGAGCTTCGAGCGGACGAGCTCAGACGACCGATACGAGCCCCGCTTTTTCGCTGAACCCCCCGGTCGTGTCTTCTCGGCCATCGCGGGAACGTAGCGCGAGACGAGCCGACGAGCTGCGAGGCTGCCCAAGTGACTTTCACTCTGCGAAAATTTCGAGACGATGACCGCCACGGGTGTGCCGCGATTTTGAAGGCGCTGCCGGAGTGGTTCGGGATCGCCGAGGTGAACGCCAGCTATGTCGCCGGACTCACAGCCGAGACGGCATTCGTCGTGTTTGACGGCGATCACGAAGTGGCCGGGTTCCTTGGCCTTCGCTTCCATGACCCGCGCTCTTAGGAAATCCCGGTGATGGCGGTTCGTCGTGAACTCCCTCATGCAGGAATCGGGCGACGTCTGGTCTCGGCCGCCGTCGATTGTGCCCGGACGACGCCGCGCTGATACTTGTGATGTCGCTCAGCGGGCCGTCCCCGAGCCAAGGAGTAGTCAATGGATAACGAACGGCAGGACGAGAAACTCCGGTTGCTGGCCGACGCAGCGCGGCGGGCGGCGGCGTACTGCGCGGCCGAGGCGCCCGCCTTCCCCACGGCGGAGGCAATTGCGGCCTTGGGTGAGGTGACCGATGTACTCCCGTCCCAATCTCGCGATGCAGCATCGGTGATTGCCGAGCTCGATTCGCTCGGCTCGGCCGCGACGGTTCGGACCACCGGCGGTCGGTACTTCGGCTTTGTTAACGGCGGCACCGAACCGGAAGCCCTCGCGGCCACCGTTCTCGCGTCAGCCTGGGATCAGAACGCGGCCCTCCCGGTGATGTCGCCGGCGGCCGCCCGTTTCGATGAGATCGCCGCTCGCTGGGTCGTAGAAATACTCGGCCTCCCCGCTGCGGCTACCGGCGGCTTCTGTGGCGGCGCAGCCGTGGCCAACCTCACGTGTGTGATCGCCGCTCGCGACGCCCTCCTCCGCGCTGACGGCTGGGATGTGGCGCAGGACGGACTGGCTGGCGCCCCACCGATCACGGTGGTCGCCTCGGCCGAGATCCACATCGCCGCGGTGAGGGCGGTACGGCTCGCCGGGTTGGGCGAGGCCAACATCATCAGCGTCCCCACCGACGACTGTGGACGAGTTCGAGCAAGCGACTTTCCGGCGATTGGGCCGCGGACGCTCGTGCTGATGCAGGCGGGCAACGTGAACACCGGACACAGCGACCCCTTCGGGCCGATCGCCGAACAGGTCCACGCGGCCGGTGGGTGGTTACACGTCGATGGTGCCTTCGGTCTTTGGGCCGCGGCCTCTCCCACGCGCCAAGACCTGGTGGCCGGTGTCGAACAAGCCGATTCGTGGGCGGTCGATTGCCACAAGTGGCTCAACGTTCCCTACGACTCGGCTCTCGCGATCTGTGCTCGAGGGGAAGACCTCCGAGCTTCAATGGCGATGAACGCCGCGTACCTCCCGGCAAATGCTGAGCGGGGCGCCATGCATCTCGGCCTGCAGATGTCACAACGAGCCCGGGCCGTAGAGACGTGGGCGGTGCTCGCGACGAAGGGCCGGGAGGGTGTCGCTCAGATGATTGACCGCACCTGCGAGCTCGCAACGCTGATGGCCGGGCGCTTGGCCGCTGCCGGCGCCGAGATCCTGGTGGAGCCCGTCCTGAATCAGGCCCTCGTGGCGTTTGGTGATGATGCCACTACCGATGCTGTGATTGCCGCCGTGCAGGCCGATGGCACCGCCTGGGCAGGCGGCACGGTGTGGCAGGGACGCACGGCCATGCGGGTGAGCTGCTCCGACACGCTCGCGTCGTCAGCTGATATCGACGAGGCCGCCGAAGCGATTATTCGCTGCTGGCGCGCCACTGGCTGAGGCCGCGATCAACGAGCCACGCCCTCGCTCGGCTACCCCGCTCAATCGCCCCAGTTGGACGCCAACCGTCGCTGACCGAACCGTGTGATTTCCGCCACTACCACCGCGGTGACCACGGGAACGAGCAGCATCGCGATCGCGAGCCATTCGGTGGTGAGCGCGGCGAGCCAACCCACCGCATAGAACGCGCCAACCCCGATGACGACAGCCAGCGAAGCGAGCAGAAGGTTCCCGATATCGGCCGCCCGGACCACGGCAAGAAGAATCGCCGGCAGATACATCACGACGGGGAACGCCGCGGCTACGAGGACTCCCACGCCGGTGAGGTCGCTATCCCAGGTGGAGCGGTCTTCTTGGACATACAACGCCCACGGCGGGACCGTGGCGACCGTGAGCAGAACGGCGAACGCCACGGACGGAGCCCATCGGAGTTCGGACGGTTTGGCCATGACGAGAGTTTAGATCTGCACGCCTATTGGCTGTCGCCGCTGCCGGGGTCGTAACGTCTCGGCATGTCTGTCCTTTCTGCCGCCGCTGTCGCCGACTTCGAGCGCGACGGGTATCTCCTTGCGCCCGACCTGCTGACCGCCGACGAGCTGGCGACCTACGGCTCGGCCGTGGATTCGGCGGTCGCTAGGCGTACGGCCGGTGATGAGCGCACGCTCGCTGACAAGGGGCTCTACGAGCAGTCTTTCGTGCAGTGCATGCGCCTATGGGAGACCGATCCGGAGGTCGCTCCCCTCACATTCCATACCGGTCTCGCGCAGGCGGCGGCGGAACTTTTGGGTGTCGAGCGGGTTCGACTGTGGCAAGACCAGGCGCTCTACAAGGAGCCGGGCGGCCGCGAGACTGACCCGCACCAGGATGCGACGTTCTGGCCGATCGCCGACACGCCGCTCGTGTCCGCATGGATCCCGCTCGCCGGTTCAACCTTCGCCAGCGGGACGATGGGGTACGTGGCTGGATCACACAAGGCCGGGCGTCTGCATCCGGTTGATCTCACGTACACAACCGAGCCCTACGACATCTTGTCGGACCCCGCGCTCAACGGCGTTCCTTCAACCTTTGTCGAGGCGCCCGCGGGATCGGTGATCTGGCACCACGGGTTCACCGTGCATCAGGCGATGGCGAATTCGACCGATGACGTCCGTCGCGTCTTCACCGTCGTCTACATCGCCGACGGGTACCCGCGGGATGCGGCCTGGCCGGTGTTCCCCCTCGATCGCGACGAAGTCGCCGTTGGCGCGCCGATGGAAGGTCCGGGCATGCCGATTGTCTGGCCGCGTGATTCGGGCGACATCCCGCCCGTGCCCGAAGTGCAGGGCGAAGTGACAGGGCCGCAGTTCGAGGTGCCCGGGTGACATCGCCAGCCCGGCGGCCCGCTGCCCGCCAACCCGCTGCCCGTCGACCGAATGTGGTGGTGCTCTTTCCGGATCAGCTCCGGGCCGCGTCGCTTCCCCTCTACGGCGAGCACCACATCGAGACACCCCACATTGATCGTCTCGCGGCGGAGGGAGTCACCCTGACCAACGCGATCTCGAACTGCCCGGTCTGCACACCGGCGCGAGCAATGCTGGTCACCGGCCGCCATCCGCAGACCACTGGTCACCTGATTAACACCACCCGCACTCGCCACGACGAGATCTCCATCGCCGACGCGTTTGCCCACCAGGGGTATCGAACCGGTTGGGTGGGAAAGTGGCATCTCCACACCGGTGCCTGGCCGGCCGTCGACCGCATACCGATGCAACCCGACTGGGTGCCCACCGGACGAGACCGCCTCGGCTTCGACTATTGGCGGGCCTACAACCAGCACATGGTGTTCTTCGATGGGTTCGTGCACAAGGGCGACTGGAACTACGAACGCTGGAACGGATACGAAACTGAGGGGCTGCTCGACTACGCGTTTGAGTTCATGGACGAATCCGGCGACGATCCGTTCCTCCTGTTCCTGTCACCGCACCCTCCGCACTACACGCCGGAGAAGTTCGCGCCCGACGAGTACTACGAGGGTGTGCCCGAAACCTTCGATCTACCGGCGAACGTCGACGACACATGGGGCGACGAAACGCCGGAGATGTATCGCCACTATCTCGCGATGATTCGAGCAGTTGATGTGATGACCGGCCGGGTGCTCGACGAGCTCGATCGCCGGGGCCTCGCCGACAACACGATCGTGGTGTTCGCCTCCGATCACGGCACTCAGGGTGGAGCTCACGGTGTTCATCCGTGGCTGAAGAAGCACCCGTATGAGGAGTCGATCCATATCCCGGGGATCGTTCGTTACCCGGGCGTGATCGAGCCCGGTTCCTGCACCGATGCGTTGTTCGGGATGCCCGATTGGTTCCCGTCACTCTGCTCGTTGGCCGATGTACCGGTGCCTCAAACCGTGGAAGGTCACGACCTGTCGGCCGCCTGGACGGGCGACGATGTGGTGCATCAAGACGGTCTGCTGCTGATGAACTTTTCCAAGTACTACGACTGGTTGGGCGACGGCCAAGAGTGGCGTGGTGTCCGCACCGCGAATGCGAGCTATTGCGAATGGCTCGATGGAAAACGGGAGCTCTTCGACCTCACCGAAGATCCGCTGCAGATGCGAAACCTGGCGGGCGATCCGGCCGGCGCGACCATGCAAGTCGACATGGCGGCGTTGCTGCGCGAGATCCAACGCACCCGCGGCGACGAACTCGTGGCGAGCACCACGTGGAGCGATTGGCTGGACCCGCAACGGCGAGTGGTGCGCAACGCGTTTGGCGCCCTTCCCCATCCCGAGGCAGAACCGGACTGGTCTCTCCTGTAGACGACGACTTCGCTAGGTTGCCGGCATGACTCCAGACATCGAAGTTTCCCGCGATATCGCCTCTAGTTCTGAAGTGGTGTTCGCGGCCATCAGCGACGTCACCCGAATGGGCGAATGGTCACCCGAAACGCACAACGCCGAATGGAACGAGGGCCACGACGGGCCGGCGTTGGGAGCGATGTTCGCCGGGCACAACGAACTTGGTGAGCACGCCTGGACCACCGAAGCCAAGATCGTCGAGTTCGTGCCCGGCGAACGCTTCGCGTTCGACTGCATGGTGGGCGACTTCGTCTTCGCGACCTGGGCCTATTCGGTCGAGGCCACGAACGGCGGCTGCCGGGTGACCGAGTCGTGGCAGGACCATCGCCCCGACGAGATCAAAGAGATGAGCTTGGCGATCTCTGGTGTCGCTGATCGGGCCGAACACAATCGGGCCGGCATCGAAAAGACGCTCGCCCAACTCGCGGCGGCCGTCGAATAGAGATCTACTCGCTCGGGATGAGCGTGCCGATCTCGTTGCCGCACGCCCCGCTGCTTTCCCTCAAGACCATCGCCGCACGCGAGGGCTCGGTCCTATTTCGGAACAAGCTCCAAGGCGCGGGCGAGGGTGTCGAGTCGCTCGTCGATGGTTGAGCCGGCGGGATACAGGCGGACGGTGTCGACGCCGACGTCGGCCCAGTCCTGCAGGCGCCGAGCGACGCCTTCCTCCGTGCCGAGGAGCGTGGTGCCGAGCACCATCTCATCGGGAATGATCGCGGCCGCGCCAGCCCGGTCGCCGTCGACCCAGAGCCGTTGGGCTTCGGCGGCGACCTCGGCGAAACCCTGGCGGGCATAGGCCTGGTTGTAGAAATTCGTGTCGGCCGAACCCATGCCGCCGAGGCTGAATGCGAGTCCACCCTTGCGAGCCTGAATCATCTCTGCGAGGTCCGCCTCGTCTCGCGCAAAGGCGACCTCGGCGCCCTGACAGATGTCGAGGTCGGCGAGTGTCCGTCCACCTCGCTCCGCGCCGACTCGAAGGTGCGAGAAGTAGGCATCGTCGGCCCCCTCGGGGATGAAGCTCGTGCCAATCCAACCGTCGGCTCGTTCGCCTGTGAGCTCCAGCATCTTGGGCGAGAGCGCGGCGAGGTAGACGGGAATGTCGTGGTCGGTCCGTATGGCGAGCCGCAGCGCCTTGCCGTCACTGTGGGGAAGGGGCAGCTGGATCTTCTTGCCTTGGTACGCGATTCGCTCGCCGGCAAATGCTTGCTGGAGCACGTCCATGGTCTCGCGCATACGGGTGAGCGGTGCAGCGAACGGAACGCCGTGGAGCCCTTCCACCACCTGCGGCCCACTCGCACCAAGCCCCAGCACGAAGCGGCCGCCCGACATCTCCGCCAGAGTCATCGCGGTCTGGGCCGTCATTGCGGCCGACCGGACGCCGAGCTGAAAGATCGCGCTGCCCAGCTGGACGCGTTCGGTGACGGCGGCGAGGTATCCGAGCGCCGACGGCCCGTCGGCGCCCCATGCTTCTGCGACCCATACGGCATCGACGCCGAGTTGCTCCGCCTCCTTCACAAAGGTGACGAGCTGATCCCACGGGCCGGCATCGGCACTGAGCTGGATCGACGTGCGCATGGGCGGTCAACCGGCTTCGGCGAGTGCTTTGATGCCCTCAATCGTGGCGGTCATGTTGTCGCTCCACTCGCCGAGGCGACGGGCCACGATCTGCTCTTCGCGATCGGGCCGGGCCTCGATCGCGGGAGTGAGACCGGAGGGGCCAAACCCCATCTGCGCGGTGAAGGTGAGCGTGGTGGTGTCGCCGTTGGGGTCGGTCCGCAGTCGCCACTTTGTGAATGGTGCATCGGGACCGCCGGGGTCCCATCCGAACTCGCGTTCCGGCTCGCAAACGGCGACCGAGCAGGGCACATGCCATTCGCCGATGGCCTCGTGTTTGTTGGTGCCCTCAAACATTGCACCGAGCGCGGGCCCGTCGGACGGTGGCAGCCACTTCGCACCCTGAAACTCGCCGGAGAACCGGGCCGGCATGTTGATGTCGCTGATCAGCGGCCACAGCACGGCGGCCGATGCCGCTACATCCGTAGAAACCGTGACCGTCGGAAGATCTGCATAAAGCGCCATCCCAACTTCCTACCCCACGTTCGATGTTCTGTGAACCGAAACCGGCGCAGGGCGCCGGTTTCCGTTCACAGAACGGACTACTCGAGGATGGCGTTGGTGGGGAGGGCGACGATGCCGGTGGCGCCGAGGTTGCGGAGGTCGGCGAGGCGGCCCCACAAGTCGTCGCGCTGCACGACGAGGTGCACGGCGACTAGGTCGTCACGCCCCGAAAGGGGAAGCAGGGTCGGTGCGGCCAAGCCGGGGAAAATCGAGCCGAGGTCGTCGACCTTGTCGGGCGGAATGTGGAGCACCAGGTACTGGCGGGTGCCGGCGGCGCGGGCTGCCTCCATTCGCAAGAGAAGGCTGGCGACTTCGGAATGGGTGTCGTCGGGCTGGTGGGCAAAGACGGCTTGGCAGCTGGGGCCTTCTTCGATCACGTGCAGCGAGTTGCGGCGCAGGCTGTTGCCCGTCTCGCGAAGATCGACGATGGCATCGGCGAGACCGCGGGCGACAATGCCCTCGAGTGAGCCGCCCATCGGGACCACGTTGACATCGATCTTCTGGCCGTCGAACCAGCGCTGAGTCCAGTTGGGGAGGTGGGTCGCGACGGTTTTGCCGGCGAGGTCGGCGGCCGACGCGTAAGGGGCGTCGGTGCGGCACGCCAGCACGAGATCGGAGCGAGAGAAGCCCAGATCGATGGCCGGCCAGTCTTCGATCTCATTTTCGAGCGCGGTGTCGGTGGAGATGAACGCGGCATCGAGGCGACCGGCTCGAAGCCAGGCTGCCGCGTCACGCGGCCGCATCTCGATGAACTCGATGTTTTCGACGAGCAGGGCTGCGTTCTCCGTGCCGAGTTGGCGCAGGTTGTAGCCCGCCTGGCGGAGGAGATCGAAGACGCGATCGCGCAGGCGACCTTTGGAAGGAACGGCGACGCGGGCGCTCATGATTGGCGCTCCTCGAGCACGGCCAACACATCAGCGAGCGGCACATCGACGGAGACCAACCCGACGAGCAGGTGGTAGAGGAGGTCGGCGGCTTCCTGCGCGGTGAGCGCCGGATCATTGTTGGAACGGCCGAGCTCCAAGCAGACCTCGAACGCCTCTTCCATGATCTTTCGCTGCGCGAGGTCGGGGTCGGCGAGCAGCTGGGCGGTGTAGGACTCTTCCGGGTTCGCGGTGCGCCGCGACCGAAGAACCTGTTCGAGTTCATCGAGAATCACCCTTCCACGCTACGGCCGACAGCGATCTAGGGTGCGACTTAACCACGGAGATACAGAATGGTTGAGAGAGATGACTGAGATCCGAACGATCGCTACTGGCCTGCAATTTCCCGAAGGACCGATCGCGATGGCCGACGGGAGCGTCGTGTTGGTCGAAATTCAGCGAGGCACGCTGAGTCGGGTCACCCCGGACGGCACGGTTTCCGTGATTGCCGATCTGGGTGGCGGCCCGAACGGTGCGGCCATCGGCCCGGACGGCAAGTGCTACATCACGAACAACGGCGGCTGCTTCGAGTTCGACGACTCGATGGGAATCAACATTCCTGGGCCTGTCCCCGACACATGGAAGGGCGGCTCGATCCAGCGAGTTGACCTGGCGACGGGCGAATTCGAAACGCTCTACGCCGAGAGCTCGGGTCGACCGCTGCGAGCGCCGAACGATCTTGTCTTCGATGCCCATGGCGGCTTCTACTTCACCGACCATGGCGTGCGACTCGAACGGACAAGTGACCGCACCGGGCTTCACTACGCGGCGGCCGACGGCAGCTCGTGTGTCGAAGTTGTGCATCCGCTCGACGCTCCCAACGGCATTGGGCTGTCGCCGGACGGCACCGTGCTTTATGCCGCGGAAACCCACACCGGCCGGGTGTACTCGTTCGCCGTTGCCGGACCAGGCGAGGTGCTCACCGCGAATCCGATCAACGCGGGTGGCGGCGAACTGTTGCATGGCGCGGCCGGCGCGGTCTTGTTCGATTCGTTGGCCGTCGATGGCGACGGATGGGTCTGTGTCGGCACCCTCGGTGATGGTGGGATCACTTCGATCTCGCCGGATGGCAGTGTCGTGGAACACACGCCGATGCCCGACCTGCTTGTTACCAACATCTGCTTCGTGGGTGCCGAGCCTCGAGCGTTCTGCACGCTCTCCGGCACGGGCCAGTTGATCGAGGTGGACTGGGCTCGACCCGGTCTCGAACTCGCGTTCTCTGGCTAGGCGATCGTTTCGTCGAACAGCTGACATGGCGACCTTGCCCGAGATATTGGCCGACCCTACGGCGATCCGTACGGGCGGGCCGGAAGAAAAGACTCCAGACCTCCTGATTCCGCA
Source organism: Candidatus Aldehydirespiratoraceae bacterium (assembly GCA_047639555.1). GTDB lineage: Bacteria > Actinomycetota > Acidimicrobiia > Acidimicrobiales > Aldehydirespiratoraceae > JAJRXC01. The sequence goes on along the minus strand of JBLIOE010000001.1, from coordinate 224,319 downwards.
CCGGCGCCACATAGCGGATGCTGCCATCACCAACCCTCAGGAGTGTTTCGAATGCCTCTCACGATGACGAAGACCCGATTTGCAGCCGCAGTCGTGGCGGGCGTGTTGTGCGTGCCCGCCACGGCGTACGCCACCCACGTTTTTGACGACGTGGCCGACGGTGCCTTCTTCGCCGACCCGGTCGAATGGGCGTTCGACAACGGGATCACCACCGGCAAGTCCGCCACCCAGTTCGCCCCCACCGACGGTGTGACCCGCGGCGAGTCAGTTACCTTCCTCAAGCGCTACCACGACAACGTGGTCGCCCCGTCGACGACCAACCTCTTCGCCAGCGATCAGCAGGGCGGCGGCGTATCCACGTCGAGCCTGAATCCATTCGACGCGGGCGTTTCCGCGACGGTGACGATTCCGGAAGGACATACCGGCGTCATCGAAGCACGGTTTACCGCGGAGTCGGTGTGTACGAGTGATGGCGGAAACTCCTCGTGGTGCGAGGTCGACTTCCTCGTCGATGGTGTCGACATTCGAGATACCAACCAGGCATTCGACAGCACCAATGGCGGGTCAGCAACGAGCAATGGCTGGGAATCCCATGCCACCAGCATGGTCACCGGCGAGCTTGAGGCGGGTACGTACGAAGTGACCCTCATGATGGACAACGAACAGATCATCGCCGGCCTCTTCGCCGACGGGATGACATTCACTCTTGACGACATGCTCCTGACCGCTCAGGTGCACCTGATCAGCTGATCGCGGCGGATCCACACCAAGAGCCCGGGCTTCGGTCCGGGCTCTTTCGCGTCTGGAGGTAGGGCTTTCCTTACCCCGTGTCCGGAAGTGAGAAGTGCGACTGGTGCCTCTCGCCGGGGAGGGCAGTTCTGTGACGCTGTCGTCATGGCACTCCTCTTCATCCTCGTTGCAGTTCTCGTCCTCGCGGCCAGCCGATGACTAGCGTCTCCCCTATGGCTCCTCCGAAAGTCGTGCGGCTCGTGCTGGCGGAAGACAACTTGCTCGTGCGCGAGGGGCTCGTCAGCCTGCTCCGTACCTGCGACGAAGTAGAGCTCGTGGGCACGTGTGCGTCGCTCCCAGAGCTGCTCGCCGCCGTCGAGGAGCACAACCCTGATGTCGTGCTGACCGATATTCGGATGCCGCCGAGCCATTCCGACGAGGGAGTCCGCGCCGCGGAGACCCTGCGGCAGACACACCCCGAGCTTGGGGTTGTGGTGATCTCCCAATTCGCCGAACCCGAATACGTCATTGCCGTGCTTGGTGAGGGCTCCCGCGGCCGTGGCTATGTCGTCAAGGATCGGGTTGATGATCTCGACCATCTCCTCGGGGCGATTCGTTCCGTAGCGAGCGGGGGTTCGTTCATCGACGACACGGTGGTTGATGTCCTCATCCAGGCCCGGGCCCGAGTGATCGACTCGCCCCTACAAACCCTGTCGCCTCGTGAGCTAGATGTGCTCGCCGAGATCGCCGCGGGCCGGAGCAACACCGCGGTCGCCGAGTCCCTGCACGTCAGCCGCCACGCCGTTGAAAAGCACACAAACGCGATCTTCGCGAAGCTCGGCCTCACCGAGGATGACGAGATCAATCGTCGCGTGAAGGCCGTGCTGTTGTTCCTCGCCGGGAAGGGTTAGCCCACACCGTGATCGTCGATCCCGGCGAGCAGGAGCGGCTCGATCGGCTGCGCCAGTTCGTTGTGCTCGACGTGGTCGTTTCGAGTCTCGCGACCGCGTTCACCCTCGCCGTCTATCTCTGGGTCGAGAGCAATGTGTGGCTGCTTGTCGCGGGAGCGATGGCGGGATCCGCCGCGATCACCATGGCGATGGGGCTCCGACCCCTGAAGCAAGGCCGAGCGGTGGCGGCGTGCTGGTGGCTTGTTGCTGGCAACTGGGGGGTTGCGCTGACCACCGCGGCCGTCGCCACTTTTGCGTGGCCGGTGCAGATCATGGCCGCAGTGTTACCCGTGATCATCTCGGCGCCCTACGTCTCTCGTCGTCAGTTCCGGGTGATGATTATCGGCGCAGTCATCGTTGGCACCAGCGCGGCGGCGCTTGGCCTTTTGCAGGATTTCTCTGGGCTCACCGAGTCGGTGCCCGAATGGGTCACCGATGCAGTGCTCATCATCTTCGCTCCGTTCATGGCCGTGCTTATCACCCAGGCGGGCGCCCAAACCGCAGCGTCGCTGCGAGACTCTCTGCGACTCTCGGTGGAAGCGAACGAGGGTCTACAAGTGAGCCAGGCCCAGATCGCGAGCCAGGCGGAGCTCCTTCGTTTGTCGCGATCCCGTATCGTCGCTGCCGCCGATCACGAACGTCGACGGATCGAGCGAGATCTGCACGATGGCGCCCAGCAACGGCTCGTTGGCCTCAGCCTGCAGATTTCGCTGACGAAGGAGCTGGTGTCCTCGGACCCGGCCGCCGCGCGGGACACGCTCGACCGGATCCGCGATGAGGTACGCCACGCGCAAGAAGAGATGCGAGCGCTCGTGCGAGGTTTGTATCCGCCGGTGCTTACACAACATGGTCTTGGACCGGCCCTTAGAGCGATGGTTGGACAGCTTGAGAATCCTCTCCGAGCTGACATCAACGACGTGCCGCGCATGGATCCGGGCCGAGAGGCCGCCGTCTACTTTCTCTGTCTCGAGGCCGTTCAGAACGTGCTGAAACACGCCGGTTCGAACGCGGTGATATCGGTGAGTCTGTGTGAGGAAGCCGACGACATGATTCTGATCGTGGAGGACAACGGGACTGGCTTCGACCTCACGGTCGATCGCACCGGTGCCGGCATTCAGAATATGGAGGACCGGATGGGCGCGGCCGCAGGTTCGATCGACATACAGAGCACTCCGGGCATCGGCACCTCGGTTGCGGCGCGCATTCCTCTTCGCTGACGCTCCGGCAAGCTGAGCGCGGCGGCCGACCGGCCTGAAGATGACTACGGTGACGCTCGCCTGACCGCCGAGCCGGAGTCACCTATGAACCACATCCCCGCCAGCTTCTCGACCGATCCTTCGGTCGTCGCCACTGGACCACAAGGTCAGCGCGGTCATCGCGACACGATCGACCACACCCCTCAGTTCGAACGGGCCGTGCATAAGGTGCGCGAGGGCGTGTGGTCCGTCGTCGGCAACGGCCTGTCGAACCAGAACTTTGTGGAGGGGCCCGAGGGCCTCATCGTGATCGATACGGGTGAGTCCACTCAGGAGCTGCAGTGGTCGCTCGACGCACTGCGGGCGGAGACCTCGGCTCCGGTCGCCGCGGTCATCTACACGCACTCGCACTACGTCGGCGGGACGGCCGCGATCGACGGCGCGGGTGACGCCATTCCGATCTGGGGACATGAACGAATCGTCTCGAACCGTGAGCGGACGGGAGTGGAGCTGAGCGCGTCGGCCACTCGCGGCGCCGTACATCAGTTCGGGCTGTTGCTCGATGCGGAAGGGGAAGACGGCCTGATCAATGTCGGCCTCGGTCAATCATTCCGCCGAGCCGACCACGCACCACACACTGTCGGCTTTATCCCACCGACCGAGATCATGTCGGGCCCGGTTACGGCCACGATCGCGGGACTGACGGTCGAGATGACGCCCGCCCCGTCCGATGCCGACGACAGCGTCACGATCTGGTTTCCTGAGCTCGCGACGGCTGTTCACAACATTGCGTGGCCGGTGCTCTTCAACGTCTTCGCAATCCGCGGTGAGGGGTATCGCGACCCGCGCGTACTGCTCGAGGGACTTGATCATCTTCTTGGACTTGGCGCCGAACATCTTGTCGGTGCGCACGGCGTGCCGCTAAGTGGAGCGGCGGAGATCCGGCACGAAGTAACTCTCGATCGTGACTCGATCCAGTACCTGTTTGATCAAACGGTGCGCGGGGTCAACAAGGATCTGTCGGTCGCGGAGCTGGGTGAGTTCGTGCAGCTCCCCGAGCGTTACGCCGGCGGTCAGCTGACCCGACAGCTCTACGGCGTCGCCGAACACCATGTTCGTCAGATCCACCACGGTCTCATCGGCTGGTTCGACGGCGACGAGTCCGAGTTGTTTCCTTTGCTTCCCGCAGATCGTTCGGCCCGAATCGTGGAGGGCTTCGGCGGCGCGGCAGTGGTGCGTGCGAAGGTCCGGGCCGCTATCGACGAAGAGGATCTTCGCTGGGCAGTAGAGATGGGATCGTGGCTCGCCCGTCGTCCCGAGGCCGAAGACGCTGATCGCCAGCTGCTCGCTGAAGCGATCCGCACGATCGGTGTGCGTTCAACGGCCGCCAACATTCGAAACTGGTGCATTACCCGTGCTCGCGAGCTGGAGGGGTCACTCCCGCTCGACCGTATGCGCGTGCACGTCTTTGGGCGCGGCGCGGTGCTTGCGGCCCGACCCGAGATCACCGTGCACGCCTTGCGCGTACTGGTCGATCCGGCTCTCGCCGCGGGAGTAGAGGACGAAGTGCGCTTCCGTTTCCCCGACGGGTCTACACCGGGCCTCCGCCTTCGCAACAGTGTCGCCGTGCCCACCGACGGCGCCGAGGCCGAACTGGAGATCGCGCTAAGTCTCGAGACTTGGGCCGACATCTGCTCGGGTCGCGTGCCGATCGCGACAGCACTCGATGACGGCCGGGCCACGATCTCCGGCGACCGCACCCGTATCGATCGGGTGCTGTCCTGCTTTGACCATCCCGCGTTTGGAGCCTGATGATGGACCAGCCACCGCCCGTACACGGTGAAGTGCTTCCGCCGCCGCCTCATGAGTTCGCCGGGGTCGTCGCCAACACCTACGCCGAGTCGACGCAGGATTGGCCGCCGCCACAACGCCCGCCGGCCGACGCCCCGAACATCGTCGTCATCATGCTCGACGACCTCGGCTTCGGACAGCTGTCGTGTTACGGCGGATCGATCGATGCGCCCAACGTGTCCGCCCTCGCGGCCGACGGACTGCGCTACAACAATTTCCACACCACTGCGCTCTGCTCGCCGACCCGCGCGGCGTTGTTGACCGGACGGAATCATCATTCGGTCGGATTCTCCGCAATCGCCGAAATGGCGAGTGGCTTTCCCGGCTCCAACGCGTTCTTGCCGCGGTCGGCCGCGTCGATCGCGGAAGTGCTCAAGCAGAGTGGTTATTCCACCTATGTCGCGGGCAAGTGGCACCTCACCCCAACGGCAGAGGCGACCGCGGCGGGCCCGTTCGATCGCTGGCCGCTCGGCCAAGGGTTCGAGCGTTTCTATGGCTTCCTGCCGGGCGAGGTCGATCAGTGGCATCCGATGCTTACCGAAGACAATCATCGGATCTCCACCCCCGAGACCACCGAGCGGGGTGATCCGTATCACGTGTCGGAAGACATCGTGGACAAGGCGATCACGATGCTGCGCGATCAGCAGCAGGTTGCGTCTGGTCGCCCGTTCTTCTTCTACTTGCCGTTCGGCGCACCCCACTGTCCATTCCACGCGCCGCCCGAATACATCGAGCACTATCGCGGCAAGTTCGACCATGGCTGGGACGAGGAGCGCCAGATGATCTTCGAACGCCAGAAGGCGCTCGGGATCATTCCCGACGACTGCGATCTCCCGCCTCGCAACGAACTCGTAGAGGCGTGGGATGACCTCGACGATGATTCTCGTCGACTCTTCGCTCGACAGATGGAGGTCTTCGCCGGCTTCGTCGACCACACCGATGCTCAGATTGGCCGCCTGATGCAGGCGCTGCGCGAACTCGACGTTTTTGAGGACACACTCGTGGTGTTCCTGTCTGACAACGGGGCAAGTTCGGAAGGTGGCCCTCTGGGTGCCACGAACACCGAACGCTTCCGCAACACGATGAACCAGTCGGTGGCGGAGATGCTCGACGTGGTTGATGAAATGGGAAGCTCGGGAACCGACCCGCACTACGCGATGGGCTGGTCACAGGCGGGCAACACGCCGTTCAAACGTTGGAAGCGAGACACCCATCGCGGCGCCAACACTGATCCGATGATCGTTCATTGGCCCGCGAAGATCACCGACGGCGGCGCGGTCCGCAGCCAGTACCACCATGTGACCGACCTCTACCCGACGTTGCTTGAACTGGCGGGGCTGCCAGCGCCGCGGATGGTCAACGGCGTCGAGCAAATGCCGCTCGAAGGCCACAGTTTCGCCTCCACCATTCTCGATCCGACTGCCGGTGAAGTTCGCACCACCCAGTACTACGAGATGCTCGGCAGTCGAGCGATCTGGCACGAAGGCTGGACGGCTGTCACCTGGCATATTCCCGGCTCAGATTGGGACCAGGACCCGTGGGAGCTCTACCACCAGGCGCTCGACTACTCGCAGGCTCATGACCTTGCGGCCGAACACCCTGAGAAGCTGGCTGAGCTGATCGAACTCTGGTGGGAGGAAGCGCGGCGCCACAATGTGTTGCCCCTCGATGACCGTGGTCGCGACCGGTTCATTGACCCGACGCGCCCGGCCGCCAGCGAGGATCGCGACGTCTACCGCTACTACCCGGGCACCACGCCGATCCCGAACCCCGCGCTGCCGCGGATCTTGAACTGTCGGCACTCGGTCACGGCCTACGCCACGTTGCAAAGCGCCGACGACGAAGGCCTGCTCGTATGCCAAGGCGCCGAACTTGGGGGCTGGGCGCTGTTCGTGCAGAACGGGCACGTTCGTTATGTGCACAACGTGCTGCAGATCGAATTCACCGAGGTGCAGACTTCGGCCCCCTTGCCAGTTGGCCGAGAGGTGGAGATTCGCATGGAGTTCGAACCCATCGAGCAGGGCTGGGGTCGGGCGCGGCTGGTCATCGACGGCCAGGAAGCGGGCGTCAACGAACGAATGCGCATCGCCCCAATGGGTTACTCGATGGTGCAAGAGGGGCTTGCGGTCGGGCGAGGATGGGGGCCGGCCGTGGCGTACGACGACTATGAAGGCGCGTTCCCGTTCACCGGGTCACTGCGCTGCGTCGACCTTACGACCGACGTTGACTCGCAAATCTTCACCCCGCGGGCGGAGTGGTCAAAGACGTGAACGCCCGCGCCGGGATCGCGGTTGTTCTGGGCCTCGCGTTTCTCTGGCCTTCGTCTTCACCGGTGCGTTTGGTCGTGGCGGTCGGCATCGGCGGATTCTGTTGTTCCCGGCGCTTGGCTCGCAGCTAGATCCCGAACCGGCTCGTGACCGGGTTGCGGTTCTCGATGATGCTGTCGTGTTTGTCCTTGAGGGCACCGACCAATGCCATGTCGGTAAAGATCCAGAAATCGTTGTTGATGATCGCGTCGTGAACGAGGTCGGCCACCTCTGCGGGCGGTCGTCCGGACTTCACCATGTCGGTCATGAACTGCCACGCCATGTCCTGCTGGGGTGTTGGTTCGAAGAGCGCGGATGGGGCGGCTTCCTCCGGCCGATTTCGGGTGGAGTTCACGATCTCAGTGTCGACGAAACCGGGGCAAAGGCACGACACGCCCACACCGGTCTGGTCGCGTTCCATCTGATGGAAGAGCCCTTGCGTAATTCCCACCACGGCCCATTTGCTGGCGGTGTAGGCCGAGTGGCCGGGGAGGTGCCCGGCCATCGAGGAGGTGTTGACGATGTGGCCCTCGCCATGTTCGATCATGTGAGGCACGAACACGCGGTGCCCGTGAATCACGCCCCACAGGTTGACATCGAGCACCCATTTCCAGTCGGCCGCGTCGATGAAGTCCGGGCCAGCGCCGCTCCCGACTCCGGCGTTGTTGCACATCACGTGGACCTGGCCGAACTCGGCGAACGCGCGCTCGCCAAGAGCGTCGACGGCTTCGGCGTTGCCCACATCGGTGATCTCGCTGATCACGCGCGTGCCGTGGGCCGCTACTTCTTCGACGGCATCGGCTAGCCGCGGTTCTTCGATGTCCGACATCAGGACGTTCATGCCCGCTTGGGCGAATCGGTGGGCGAAGGCCCGTCCCATTCCGCTGGCAGCACCCGTGACGACGGCGGTCTTTCCCGTAAGTTCCTTCATGGCTCGACCCTATGTCGCGGGCCGGGAAGCGGCGCCATCTCGAACGAGTCCGACGAGCACTGACGTTCTTGCCGTAGCGATACCGTGCCAGGCATGAGTGCTGCGCTTGACCAACTGCTTGAGGTCCTTGACCTTGAGCGGATCGACGCCGACATCTTTCGCGGTAAAAATGAGGAAAATGACTGGGGCCGACTCTTCGGCGGCCAGGTCGCGGCGCAGGCGTTGGCGGCGGCCCAACGCACCGTCGACGAGCACTCGGCTCATAGTCTCCACGGCTATTTCCTGCGGGGCGGCAACCCCAAGGTGCCCGTCACCTACACGGTCGATCGGATCCGAGACGGGAAGTCGTTCTCGACCCGAAGAGTGGTGGCGCTGCAAGACGGGAAAGCGATCTTCAACACCTCGATCTCGTTCCACACCGACGAAGAGGGCTACGAACATCAGGACCCGATGCCCGATGCCGCCGATCCGGAGACCCTGCCGACCTGGGCGGATCGCGCCGAAGAACTGAAGGGCAAGATCCCCGAGGAGCGGCGCGACTGGATGATGCGTGAGCGGGCGATCGAGACCCGCTCGGGCTTGCCGTTCAGCATGTTCAGCGGTAAGCCGAGTACCGAACCCAACCCCGTGTGGATTCGGGCCAACGGCGATGTGCCGGATGATCCGGACATCCACCTCCAGCTCGTCACCTACGCGTCCGACATCGCGTTTGTCGACAACATGTATCGACCGCATCGTCGCCCGGACGGGCCGGCCGTGATGATTGCCAGCCTCGACCATGCGCTGTGGTTTCATCGGCCGGTACGTCTCGACGACTGGATCCTTTTTCACCAAGACAGTCCGAGTGCCGCGGGAGCCCGCGGCTTTGCTCGCGGTGCGATGTATGACCGCTCCGGCGTGCACCTCGCGTCGGTTGCTCAAGAAGGTGTGATGCGCGAGATCGATCCCGATCGCGTGCGCAAGAAGTAGCTCGGTCGGCTGAGCGAGCGTCCTTAATCAGGCCGGCGGGTCGAGCGCGGCGGCCACGACAGAGAGGACGTCGGCCGCGTTCTCTTCGCCGTTCTCGATGCCAAACTGCACTGCGGCAAGCATCAGTGAGACGAAGATGCTGACGATGCCGTTGCCGATGGGCGTGGCGTCGATATCGGCCCGCACCGATCCGATCGCTTGGTCGGCCCGCAGTCGGTCTCCGACGGCTTGGCGCAGGTCCGCCATTGCGGGCAGGTCAAAGATCCGGCCGCTTTCGGCGGGCTCGAGGCCCGCCAGCATTCGTCGCGCCAGTGGGTGATGTTCGAGCGCGGCGAGCAGCGTGGCGAGGAGCGAGGTTCGCCACGAGTCGTCACCGACGGTATCGAGAAGGGACCGCACGCCAGTGTCGATCAGTGTTGCGATGTCGTCATCGAGGGCGGCGAGAAACAACCCACGCTTGTTATCGAAGTAGTTGTAAGCGAGAGTGCCCGAGATGTCGGCGTCGCGTGCGATGTCGGCCACCGATGTGGCCCGAAACCCGTCGCGACCGAACCGCCCGATCGCCGCGTGGAGGATCGCTCCTCGCGTCTGCTCACCCTTGGAAGCGCCGGCATCGGAAGTGGGGTCTGAGGTGAGCGCCATGTGACAAGCGTAACAGAATTGAGGGATTGACAGATTTCCTCAAGTCTCCCGAACGCGAAGTCGTGGCCCGGTCCGACCGGTCCCCGTCATGCCGACACAATCGGGAGCATCGGGTGCCTCAAGCTGGGAAGATGGGTTGTGGTCAACGTGAGTCGATTCGACGAACTCATCGCGGCGGCATGGCCCGCGGCAGTGAACGAAGAGCTCGAAGAATGGGCGTTTCGTGCGGCGAGTGGGGTGACGCGACGGGCGAACTCCACGCTGGTGCGCGGCGAGACCACCAACATCGAGACGGCGGTCGCGCAGGCCGAAGAGTTTGCGGACCGACACGCGATCCCGTCGGTGTTTCTGCTCTCGGACCGGCTGGCGCCAGCCAGTGTGATGGACGTGCTGCGTTCCCGCGGTTACGTCTCACACGCGCGAACGGCGGTGTTGGTGCGAGACCTTCCAATGGTTCCCGCGCCGGGGCGGGGCGTAACGACCGACGTCGCCGATGGTGCGAACGATGAGTGGTTCAATGTGTACCGAAGCGTCGAATCTCGAGCCGACGAAGCCCATGGCGCGACGGTCATGCGCGACACATTGCTTCGGCCGCCGCACCCCGCAGTGTTCGTGGCGGGGCGGACAGAGGGATGCCTCGTCTCAGTGGGCCAAGTCGTGGTGAGTGATGGGCTTGGCAGCGTGCAATGCCTGGCGACGTGCCCTGAAGGGCGAAGGAAAGGCGCGGCGCGGACCGTGGTCGATCGCTTGGCGATCGAGGCTGCGGCGCTCGGCGCTCAGCAACTTGTTGCCGCGGTAGCGGTGGCCAATCCTGCATCCCGGGCGTTGTTCGACCAGGCCGGGTTCCGCGAATCGCATCACTACGAGTACGCCGTCAGACCCTCTGCCTAGTCCCCAGACCGTTCTGGCCGCCACCGTCGAGATGGATCACTACGAAGAACTCGTGGGTTTCGCCCGCTGACGCAGGCCAGCAGCGTCGAGCCCGGTGGTGTCGTCGGTTCCAGAACTCAGCCGACTGTGGCTTCGGTGACGACGTCGTCCTCGATCGTGAGGTTCACGCGGTCCAGTCGATAGTCGGTGGTGCCGACAAACGCCTCGCCGTTGCGCATCATTGTTCGGGCGGACATCCCGGCCGCCTCGATGTGGGCGCGGGCATCGTCTTCGGACATCCCGAGCACTTCGGCAGTGAGATGGTCGGTGCCAGGAATGGCGATCACGTAGAAGTCCATGGTCGTGTCGTTTGCGGGTACATCGAACGCAGTGGTGCTCAGGAACACGAGACGGTCGTCGACGGTGATCGTCGCCGACACCGAGTAGGTGTTCCCCGCCTCCAGTTCTGTGTCCCACGTCAGGTCGTAGTCGAGTGGGAAACCGCTGACACCCTCATAAACCTGCTGGGCGATGTTGACCGAAGCAGCATCGAGAAGCGAGGTGTCGTCGAGCGCCACGACCATCTGAGCGTTCGGGGGGATGGCGATCTGGTCGCCTTGAAGGGTGATCGTTCCGGCCAGCGAGAAGCCGGCAGCCGGGCTTGCTGCGACGGTTGTTGTGGTGGTCGTGGGGTCGGGTGTTGTGCCGACACTCGTATCGGCATCGGCGCCGCAGGCCGACGTGAGCGTGAGAGCGGTGAGAGCGGTGGCACCAAGTCGAAGCAGGGGGATCTTCATGAAACAGTTCCTTCTAGTCGGCCGCCGGGGGTAACGAACGACGGTTGTAGCACTGAGACGTTCGTCGCATGGTTCTGGTTCCGAGGTTAGATGGCGACGTGGTCGGCGACCGCGCGAAGGAAGGCCAGTGTCTCGGCTTCGCGGTAGCTGCTCTCGTCGGTGGTCGTGCCGTACGCGCGGTTGGCTGAGAGCTTGACGATTACCACGTTGGTGTCGGGGTCGACGTAGACGAACTGGTTGTAGACGCCGATCGCGGAGTAGTCGCCGCGCTCGCCCGGGCCGAGCCACCATTGGTAGCCGTAGCCAAAGTTCATCCCTTCGTTGGTCAGGTTGGCCTCGGCCGTGAGGTGGGGACTGTCGGCGGTGACTGAGTCGCGGACCCAGACCGCGGGAACCAACTGCTTGCCGTGCCAGACGCCGCGGAGGCGGTACAACTCGCCGAGTTTTGCGAAGTCGCGGGCCGTGAGCATGAGCCCACCAAAGGCCATCTCCATGCCGTCACTGTCGGTCAGCCAGTAGCCGGTTGCTTCGATCCCGAGGGGCGCAAAGAGCTTCTCGCTCGTGTAGTCGGCGATTGGTCGGCCGGTTGCGGCGGCGATGAGGCTGCCGAGCGCTTGTGTGTCGCCTGAGTTGTAGCGGCAGAGGGTGCCGGGCGGGTGCTCGGGCACCATCTCGGCGACGAGCCGGGCGAGTGTTGAGGAACCAGACATTGCGGCACCGAGGCGGGCGATATCTGAGTGCGGGTCGTTGTAGTCCTCGTTCCAACGGGCGCCCGACGACATCTGCAACACATCCTTGATACGGACGCCGTCGTAGGCCGATCCTTCGATACCGGTGATGTAGTCGGTCATCGGATCTTCGACCGATGAAATGTGGCCGTCGTCGATGGCGATGCCAACGAGGGCAGAGATGAAGCTCTTCGCCACGGACCACGAGATCCAGTGCACGTCGGGGCCGCCGGTGAGTGCGTAGTACTCGTGGCGCACACTCCCGTCGCGCAGGACCAACAGGGCGACGGTGTCGGTGGCGGTGAGAAAAGCCTCGGTGTCTTGAGACCCGTCGTGGTCGTAGTGGGCCGGCAGGTCGATCGGCGGGCCAGCGGGAAAGGGAGACGTGTCTGTGCCGGGAGCCATAATGGCGACTGGATAGATGTTGTGAAGGAGGGGGAAGACGTCGTGTTGTGGCGCGCCATTAAACATCGCCGGTTGACTCTTTCTCCTCGCGGTTTTCTCCGCGTTGTTTTCCGCCATGTTCTGCTTCCCATCTCGCCCGCGAGAGGCAAGTTAGCGAGAGCGCCTGGTCCGCGCCAGGTCTCGCCGCGCTCGACACTCTGGGTGGACGGTGAAGTCTTGGCTTGGGCCGAGCAATACCGGGCGATCGGGGAGCTCAGCTTCGATCGTATGGACGGCTATCTCGCCCAATTGAGCGCAAATACACAGAAAGGGAATCAAATCAATGACTGACAATGCGCAGAATTCCGTCGTAATCGAACGCACGCTCGAGGCCTCGGTCGAGTTGGTGTGGAAGTTGTGGACCGAGCCCGAACACTTCGCGGCCTGGTATGGCCCGCAGGGCGCGAGCATTCCCACCGCAGAGATGGATGTGCGAGTGGGCGGCACCCGCCTGCTGTGTATGGCCATGGAAACACCCAACGGGCCAATGCTGATGTGGTTCACGGGCCAATACACCGAAGTGGTCGAGAACCAGCGCCTCGTTTACAACGATGCGATGGCCGATGCCGATGGCAACGTGATGTCGCCGGCCGACGCCGGAATGCCCGAAGGGCACCCGGAGTTCACCGAGGTCATCGTCGAGCTCGAAGATCTGGGTGGCCGGACCAAGATGGTCATGACCCATGTCGGCGTGCCTGCGGACTCCCCTGGTGCCAGTGGATGGAACATGGCCTTCGACAAGCTCGAAGCCCATATCGGTTCGCTCTAGCTCTCCGCAATGCGGCGTAGTGCTCGGTGCACTGCTTGACCAGTTCCCCGACTACGCCATTGAGTACGACCGGATCACGTGGAAACAGTCGCTGACTCTCTCACCCCACCCCAGAAGGACGACCCCATGCGCGAGCCGGTCACTAGCCCAACGGCCGCCGCGGTCGGCCCCTACAGCCACGGTGTTGATGCGCAGGGGCTGGTGTTTTGCTCGGGCCAGACGCCGATCGATCCGGCAACGGGTGTACTCGCGGAAGGTGGGGTCGGCCGCCGCACTGATCAGTGTTTCGACAACCTCTTCGGCGTGCTCGCCGCGGCAGGCCTGACCTCGGACGACGTTCAGAAGGTGAATGTCTTCCTGACCGACATGGATGACTTCGACGAGATGAACGCGGTGTACGCGACTCGTTTCGCGGAGCCGTTCCCCTCACGCACCACCATCGGCGTCGCATCGCTCCCGCTCGGATCGAATATTGAAATCGAACTGATCGCGCAGCGTCCCCAAGTTCTGAAAACCGCGAAGGCCACGCGACACGCGTGACGGAGGCGGGGGAGTGACTCGGCGTCTTGGATCTGGAAGGACCGTGGTGTTGTGATGACACCAGTCTCGACATAGTCCGGTCTCGTGCTGTGATCGGGCACCGGACGCGCGGGTGAAACGGTTCCGAGGTCCACGCGGTCGCGGCCGAGGAGCCGGCGGGCTCCATGGCATCGCTTGTACTTGGCCCTACTTCCGCACCAGCACGGACTGCTTGACCGAATTCGTTTTATACACCGAGAGGCCACGAGTAGAGACAGCAATGTCTACACGTAGAGACACCGTACGATGACGACATGGCACCCATGGTCAATACCGAGGAACTCACCGACGCACGCGGCATCGCCGAGATTCTGGGCCTGTCCCACGCCAACAGCGTGAGCCTCTATCAACGCCGGTATCCAGACATGCCTCGACCAGTGGTCAGCCTTGGTCGCGGGCGACCGAGCTTGTGGCTGCGCCCCGCCATCGAAGCCTGGCACAAGGCTCGGCGTCGCTAGATGGCGGTGTTGACGGGGACCTCGATGTCAGATCTTCACCTGCGCATCCTCAACCCGGTGATGCGCACGCTGATCCGCCGCGGCATCGGATCGATGGCTCGCGAGATGATGGTGATCCACTGGATTGGGAAGAAGTCTGGGCGCCCGCTCTCAACTCCCGTGAGCCGATTCGACGCTGAAGGTGACTTCGTTTTCACCACCACACCATCGGGTTTCCGGCACAACTTCGCGTCGGGCTGGCCTGCGCAGCTACAACTCGGTCGGCGGCTGGTGCCGGTTACGGGCCAGATGGTCTCAGACCCTGAGGAAGTGGCCCTTCGGATGTTGACTGTCCTCGACACCCATGGGCTCAAGCGCGGTCAGCGCAACCTCGGCATCAACATGACCGACCGGCCCGACCAGCAAGAGTTGACCGAGTTTGTCGCCGAAACGGGTTGGTCGATCCTCGACTTCACACCGACCGAAGAGGCGCCGCCTGCCTGAGGGCGACGGTCAAATGGCGGCGCCCAGTGACAAGCTGTGCTCGTGCTCGCGGGCTACGTCTACCGGAAGCTCCGACCGGTCACGGTTACCGGACTCTCAGACGGCTCCCCCGACCGACGGATGAGTGGCGACGGCGCGAGCGTGGGTCTCGAAGTTCCGAGTTCAAGATCCAGCGACCCTCAGGCCGTCAACTGCGGTGTGTTCACGATCTGCGGAGCGGTTGGAGCTTGCGGTAGGTGGCGCTTCGCCAAAGCCACTCTGCTGGGCCGTATCGGTACCGATCGAGCCAGGGTTTGGACCACGCGAGCTGGAAGGTCCAAACCACGAAGACGAACCCGAGGATCAGAGTCCGACTCGAGTCTCCGTCAAAGACTCCCCGCAGGACGAGGAGTCCGATCGCTGTGGCGCTGAGGTAATTCGTCAGGGCCATACGTCCGGCTGCATGGATCCTGTGGTGCATCGCCCCAGCCCGACGCTGATTCCAGAGCGTGATCGCGCCGACGTAGCCAAGTGAGACAGGGATGGTCGCCAAGGTGTTGGGGGCTTCGCCGATCACCGCGATGCTTGGTTTCCAGTCTGCGACCAACTGCAGGGCCACTCCCGCCATGGCGATCGGCAGTCCGAAACCGAGGCCCAACCGGACCATGCGTCGATAGACGTCCGGTCCGAGTTGTCCGTGGAATACCTTGAGCCGATACAGCGCGACGCCGATCAACATCATCCCCAATGAGCGGGAGAAGAAGTCGTTCAGGAGGAACAACCCAACCGAGTCGGATATCTCCGAGCCATCGAGGAGCCAGTACTCGCCGAGTCCAGATCCGCTTGCCGGAACTGTTGATTGCACCAGGACGGCGATGAAAGCAGACCACAAAACCAATGCGGTTCCGAGCACAAGCAACGTCCGAGATTTGAAGCGGCTCATGAAGATGAGCAGGGGCGCGCAGATCGCGTAGACCTGAAGCACGTCGCCCGCCCAGAACAATCCATGGACCAGCCCGACCAACAAGAGAAGCCCGTTGCGCCAAAGTGCCAGCCATGTCGGGTGGGGGCTCTTGGTCGAAGCCCGTTCGGCGAAGAGCACGATGCCTGCGCCAAAGAGCATCGAGAACAACCCCATGGTCTTCTGGTCAACAAAGACTTCTCCGGCGATGCCGATGAGCCAGTCGAGCCACGTGTCGGAACCGCCCGCCGACAGGTTGAAGTACGCAGCCTCGGGCAACCCGAACGACACCGCGTTCATCAACAAGATGCCGAGGACCGCGACGCCTCGAATGGCGTCCAGGTTGGTAATTCGCTCACCGGTCGCGATCGGGGCAGGCCGTTGTGTCGAATTTGGCAGGGAACGCATAGTCGCCATTATAGGAGTGACTCTTAAGTTCGCTACCGCTCCCAAACAACAAAGGAGTAGTGTGTGTCCATGGTCTCTCTGCGCGAGCGGAATCGCACGAACGCCAAAGTTCTGGTGCAACGCACTGGTCTGGCGCTGTTCTACGAGCACGGATTCGATGAAGTGACCGTTGGGCGGATAGCCGATGCCGCGGGTATGGCAGCGTCGAGCGTCTACCGGCATTTTCCTACGAAAGAAGACATCGTGCTTTGGGATGAGCACGACGAGGCGATCGACGAAGCACTGACCCGACAGCTCAAGAAGCTTCCCCCGCTGCAAGCGATGCGTACCGTCTTTGTCGAGACGTTGGGCCATCGCTACGACGCCGACATCGAGTTCCAACTCCAGCGGATCAAGTACATCTATGCCACCGAGCAGATCCATGCCGCGGCGATCGAGGCTGACCTGCGGAATCGGATAGAACTCTCCGACGGGCTGCGCCATGCTCTCGGCCGCAAGAACCGAGACGCCGCTCCGATTCTTGCTGGCGCCGCGTTGCTTGCCGTCGACGTCGCGGTCGAGCGGTGGCAGGCCAACGACGCAAACAAGCCTCTGAGCGTCTATCTCAATGGCGCCTTCGACGCGCTCACCACCATGGCGACGATTGGTTTGTCCTAAAGCAGGCTCGCCTCGGGCCATCTGCCGCTGAACCGAGCGCAACACGCGAAAACCGCCGCCCACCGGGGTGACCCAGTCGACGGCGGTTCAGCTGCGGAAGGTATGGGATTTGAACCCATGGTGACCCGGAGGCCACAACGGCTTTCGAGGCCGACCCATTCGTCCGCTCTGGCAACCTTCCGTCTACGAGGTTAGCGGAGCTTCGCAGCCGCTGACACCGAGATGGTGTCAGATCGTGAGCGTGGTGAGCGCTCGACTGGCGCTGCCTTGCGAGGTGGGGCGCAGCAGCATCTCGGTTGTGAGGTTGCCGGTGAGCGAATCGCTGTCATTTGTTGTGTCGGCGGTGCCGTTGTCGAAGTAGGCCGGCTCGCCAAAGGTGTCGCGGAGGAACGCTTCGTCGAAGAACAGCTGACCGGTGTGTGACGGGCCGTTTGCGAGCCGAACGGTGATGTGAATGTGGACCGCCCGTCCGGTATACCAGCCGGGCGCGATCGTGGTGAACACGACGATGCCGTGCTGATCGGTGGTCTGAGTGCCGCGGAGGAACGTGGTGCCCTCAGCTTCGTCTTTGCCGGTGCCGTTGTCGTTGAACGCCGAGTAGTCGCCGGTTGCGTCGGCGTGCCAGATCTCCACTTCGGTGTCGGGCTGCGGCGTGCACTCAAGGTCGGTAATCCGGATTCCGAGTTCGAGCGTATGGCCGGGGTAACCCTCGGTGATATCGCTACGGATGAATTGCTCAGTGAGCCCGAACGGACCGGCGGTGGTCGGCGGAAGCGCAACGCAGCTCCCGGCCGCGTCGAATTCTGCAGTTGTGAGGGTGGCGGCCGGGACCGTGGCGGTGGATGCGCTGGCGGTGGTCGGGGTCGTGGCGGGAACCGTGCCGGAGGTGGTGGAAGCGGTTGGGGTCGTGGCGCTGTCGGAACAGGCCACGGCGATGGCGCCCGCGCCGAGGCCGACCAGCAACGTTCGACGAGTGATGTCGCTCATGGCGCCCGCTGAGCGTCGATTTCGTTGTGCTCGCTGCCGACCAGGTCGACGAGGCAGATCAGGAAGTGGGGGCATCGATTCGTCATGCTGCGATGATAGATCTCGGCCGACGACTGACCGAGGGTCAGCCGCGACGAGTGGCCGTCATCCAGTCGGCGATACGACCCGCGAGGTCAGCACCGACGTCTTCTTGGATGAAGTGTCCGGCATCGGGGAAGTCGTGGTGCGGCTGTCCGGCCGCGCCAGCGATCTGGACGCGGGTTGCGTCGCGGCTGGCTTGGTCGCCGAAGATCGCGTCCTTCCCGCCGAACATTCCGAGGACCGGACGAGGGAATGCGTCGAGCGCGGCCCGGGCGACCTCGTTGGTCGGTACATGGCCGAGGGTGTTTACGAGAGACGGGAACATCCGGGTGCCCGCCATGTAGATACGGGCCGGGAAGGGCACGTCGTAGGCCGCCAGTTCGGCGTCGGTGATCGGCGCTTCAATTGATGCCCGCATCACAACGGAGGGCATGTAGGAACGGCCGACCATCGCGTAGGCAATCCATTCGCCAAAGACGCCCATGCCGCCCGCGTTCACGACGAACGGGAAGTCGAGATCTTGCGGCTCGAGCGAATCGGGTTCGGGGAAGGGAGCGAAGCCTTCGGGCATCACGGGGAGATTGCCGTTGGCCACGACCACTCGAGCGAATCGATCAGGGTTGTTGCCCACGCAGCGAAGACCGATCAACGAGCCCCAGTCCTGCACCACCGGTGTGATGTCTCGCAGGTCGAGGGCATCCATGAACTCTTCGATCCAGGCGACGTGCTGGAGGAAGGTGAAGTCCGCCATCTGAACGGGCTTGTCAGACTTGCCGAAGCCGATGTGGTCGGGGGCGATCACCCGGAAGCCGGCATCGGCGAGCACCGGAATCATCTTGCGGTAGAGGTAGCTCCAGTCAGGCTGCCCGTGGAGAAGAAGCACGACCTCACCATCGGGATCACCGGCGTCGACATAGTGCATCCGCATGCCGTCGACTTCGGCGTAGTTCGCGGACCACGGATAGTCGGGCAGTCCATCGAACGCGGCGTCGGCCGTGCGAACGAACGGGCGCCCGCTTTCGGTCCACAGAATCTCGGCATCGTCAGCGGAAACATCGGGAGGAAGAACAGGCGTGTTGCTCATTCCGCCGACGGTACTTCAGCGGCGAGCGGCGAAGAAGTTGGTGAGTAGCGCGGCGCACTCTTCTTCGCGGACACCATGGGTGAGCGCGAACTCGTGATTGAGGCGAGGGTCGGAACCAATGCTGTAGAGCGATCCGCAGGCGCCGGCCTTCATGTCGGCCGCGCCGAAGACGACTCGCTCGACTCGTGCTTGCTGGAGCGCACCCGCACACATCGGGCACGGCTCAAGGGTGACGACCACGGTGGCCCCTTCGAGACGCCAGGAGCCGAGCGCCTCGGCGGCATCGCGGATGGCGAGCAATTCGGCGTGGGCCGTGGGGTCGTTGGTGGCTTCGCGTTCATTGTGCCGACGGGCCACGATCCGGCCGTCGACCACCACGAGTGCACCCACCGGCACGTCGCCATGGGCTTCGGCGAGCTGTGCTTCTTCGAGGGCGATACCCATGAGGGCTTCGTCAGTGGGGTATTCGGAGGTCACCCGATCACCGTAGTGGGCGGGCCTTCGCGTGGGCCGCTCGGAGCCAGAGTTGGGTGATGCCAAAGTCGCCGACGGCGACGGCGATCAAGCCGATCACCAGGTGCCGGTGGAGGTGAACGCCGTCTGAGCGATCACGGCGCGGAACGATTTGCCACCGTGCTGCTGCACCGGCTCGAGCGAGAGATCGTCGAACGCTCTTCGACGTCACGGTCGACGAACGGGGCATGATCAACCGAGTCGACGGGTTCTTCGGACCACTCGAACGGTTTGGTCCCGGACTCTGAGCTGGACCACACACCCCAGGAGGGGGACCCGATGACGGGAAACCACGTGATCGCCGCGGTAGGCCTGCAAGACGACTGGCAAGCGAAGGTGAAGCGCTTCTTCATCGTCCCCCTGATGCTGTTCAACGTCGGCTTTGTTGTGCTCGGAATCGTCACCGGATGGTGGGGCGTTGTTCTTGCCGCGGCGGCCCAATTCGTTCTCTTCGGAATGATTACGGCCAAACGCACCCGATATGTCGGCGCCACTCCGGCGCTCGTGATCGGCGCGGCCGGCCTGACCTGGGCGATCACCGATTCGGTCGGCGCCGCCGTGTTCGCCGCGCTCGCCTACGGCCTGCTGCTCATCTACGTGTTCTGGTATTCGTATAGCCGACGCACGCCGTCGGCCGCGCTGACTGTCGGCTCACCCTTCCCGGCCCTCGACTTCGCTGATCTCGAGGGCAATGTCGTCTCGTCGGCATCCTGGGCGGGCACACCCACCGTGTTGATCTTCTACCGAGGCAACTGGTGCCCGCTCTGCAACGTGCAGGTGCGCGAACTCTCCGAGGGTTACCGAGACATCGAGTCGCTTGGCGCTCGGGTCGTCCTCGTCAGTCCCCAGCCGGCCGAAGAGTCGGCCAAGCTCGCCCGCCAGTTCGACGCGCCGATGACGTTCCTCGTCGACGACGGCAACGCGGCGGCCCGCGCCCTCGGCATCCAGCATCCCGGCGGCGCCCCCCTCGGGATCGTCCCGGAAGGAGAGTCGGTTCTCCCCACCGCGATCGTTGTCGACCGCGACGGTGTCATCCGATTCGCCCATGAGACCGACAACTATCGCTTCCGCCCCGACCCGGCCTTGTTCCTCGACGCCCTTCGGGGCCTGCCCGCCTAGAGACCGGCACGTTGCAGACCAGCCCGTTACAGACCCGCGAAGTAGTCGTAACCGCGCTGGCCCCAGTAGTCCTCGCCGCGTTCGGTGCGGAAGTGGACCTGGCCGATGCGTTTGATCTGCTTGATGCCGTACTTCAGTGGCGTGGTGAGTCGTAGCGGTGCGCCATGGTTCGGCGTGAGGGGCTGACCCACGTTCGTATAGGTCAACAGCGTCTGGCTGTGGCGCATCGTCTTGATGTCGACGCTCACGAAGTAGTCGCCGTCGGGTGTCTCCATGTAGACGTCGGTGATGTCGTCGGGGAGTTGGTCCTCGTAGAGGGCCATGAAGTCGCTGAACCGGGCGCCGCCCCAGTTGGTGATGCCGGCCCACCCCTCGATGCACTTGTGCTCGATCGTCATGTCGACATAGGGGAGCGCTCGAATGTCATCCATCACATGAGTGCCGAGCAGGGCGCCATCGGGCCCGTAGACCTGCAGTTCCCATGTGTCGAGATCGAGCTCGTCGCGGATGCCGTGGACACCGGTGACTTGGAGCCGCGACGCTCGCGCGTAGGGGAACGTGCGAGCGTCGTGTGTGTCGCGAAACAGCGTCGACCAGATGCTCTCGTTGAGCTCGTGCCCGTCGCGCAGCACCTGCGGGATCTGCTCGTTCTCTTCCTGATCCATGATCCACCGCCAGCTGCGATAGCCGGCGAAGCTGGCCACGCCACCCACGATCAGCGAACGACGCATCCGCCGCTGGTACTCCTGTTCGGTCAGTTCCTGCTGTTCAGACATCGAGCAACTCCTTGCTCTCGGTTGTCTCAGCGGGTTCCGCGTCACGGTCCTGTAGTTCGTAGCCGGTGACCATGCTCATGAAGTTGCGAGTGCCGGCCCGGATGACCTGCAGGATGTGGATCACAAAGAAGAGGCAGAAGGTGATCGTGACAATGAAGTGAATCACTCGAGCTGAGGTGTAGCCGCCGAGCATCCAAGTAAGAAACGAGAGCTGGGTGGGTTTGAAGATGGCGAACCCGCTGAAGATCGCCATGAAGCCGAGGAACAACACGAGCGAATACGTCACCCGTTGTGCTTCGTTGTAGCGACCCCGATTCGGCGGCGCCTCCTTGCGCAGGTGGAGGTCATGTAACACAACGAGCCCGGCGTTCTTCAGGTACTTGCGGCTCGGCACCATCTCGCGCCATTCGCCGGTGCGCCACGTGTAGATCGCGAAGGCCAGACCGTTGAGAGTGAAGAGCCACGCGAAGTTGAAGTGGAAGGCCAGGCCCCGAGCCAGTCGAGCGTTCAGATCGAGCGAGTCGTAGAAGTTGTCGGGGAAGAATTTGAACCACTCCCACCCGAAGATGCCGAACGCGTAGATGTCCTCCGCCTTGTAGATACGCAGGCCGCTGTAGATCATGATCGTGATCAGCGGAAAGTTGATCCAGTGCATCCAGCGGGAGCCCCGCCGATGCTTCAGGACCGCCACGCGCTCTGGTTTTTCAGTCATTGCCACGACGTATGAACGTCAGGCAGCGGCAGATGGTTCCAGGGCAACACCCTCGCGGGTGATCCGGTGCATCAGACGCCGATAGCCGGCGTAGTCGTTGGCCGCGCGGTGCTGGGCGGTTCGTCGGCGACGAGCGATTCGGTGGCCTTCGCTTTGCGTTGGAAGAGCAACTCGTCGATCACGAACAGCACACAGCCCGTGACGACGAAAATGTCGGCGATGTTGAAGACGGCGTACCAAGTGACGTCGATGAAGTCGACCACCTTGCCGGACAGAAAGCCATCGTCGCCCCGGAAGATCCGATCGAGCAGGTTGCCGAGAGCGCCGCCCAGAATCGCGGCGTAGAGGAAGCTGCGAACCGGCCGCTTCTCACGCCAGATCTGGAAGGCAATGAAGATGCAGAGTGCGATGACGAGCAGGCCGACGATGTTGCCGTAGCCGCTGCCGGTGCTGAAGGAGAAGCCACTATTGAAGGCGAGGTCGAACTCGACGGTGGGAAGCACATTGATGGTGCGGCCGTTGGTGAGTCGCCCTAGGGCCCAGTCCTTTGATGCCTGATCCAGCCCAATGGCGGTCAGCACGATGAGTGCGGCATAGGCGAGCCGCCGCCGTTGGTTCATGCCCGACACGGTACTGGTCGCGCCATGCAGATCAGGAGTCGCTGGCGCAGTCTCGGAATTTGGACGGCTGTTGCGACGTTGCGACGTTGCGCTGTTCTGCTGTCGCGATCGAGGTGTCGATCGCCGATGTCCCCTTCTTCTCCGAAGACATCGAGGCCTCCGGCCGCCCGGCCACGATCACCGCCCTGAAGGATGGCGTCTCCGACGCCGACGCCCTCATCATTTTCACGCCGGAATACAACCGCTCGGTCCCGGGCGTCACCGAGAACGCGGTCGACTGGCTCTCGCGCCGGTTCATGGCTGGCTCCCGGGCCCAGCTCGCCGACGGCGCTCTGGGCGGCTGGGTCGAACGGTTCGTTGGCTCTGTCGATGGGCAGGATGGCACCGCCGGGAACTGATTCGCCCTGGTGTTCGTCACAACGACATGCGCATTCGTCTACCCCTTCTCCTGGTAACCCTCGTGACGTCGTTGTTTCTGACCGCGTCGCCGTCGGCGGCCCTGTCGTGTGTCGGTCGCCCGGATGGTCTTGAGGAAGCGACGATCACCGGTGTGCCGCTGACCGATGCGATGTACGTCGAGCTCGACGTGCCGGTCGTGATGGGAATCGTGCTGGAAGGCACGTCGACCGACGTGGACCACAATGCGGGACCGGGTGAACGTCTCGCCCTCGTTGAGGTGATCGCCGGGCTTCGGCTCGACTCGGTGCCGCACGAGGTGGAGGTGGTGACGGACATGCTCACGGGTTGGGGCTACCCGACGTACGCGGCGGGTGAACACGTCTTCCTTCGGGTGAATGAGGGCGATACCGCCGAGCGCTTCGACGACGGCCCGTGCTCCTTCAACTCTCGATTCACGCGGGACCAGATCGATGGGTTCCTGACCCTCGCCAAGGAGAACGCCGTACCGATCGTCTTCCCGGTCGAAGAGGCCCCCGAGACCACCGTTCCAGCGACGACCTCGGTTGCCCCAGCGACGACGGCCCCAGAGGTCACGGCGCCAGGCACCGAATCCGACTCTTCGGCCGAGGACGGCGTTCCCGTCGGCATCGTCATCCTTGTTGTGATGGCTGGCCTGGCCGCCGCAACGGCGATTGGGTATCGCGCGAGTCGGAGATGACTGACGCAACCAGGCGCAGCTCGACCGACTTTCGGATCACGGCTCCGCTCGCCGCGCTCGCTTGGGTGCACCAGTCCGCGACTCCAGGTTCGCCCACCGGGTCGGCGAGGACCGCGGTGGCATCGTCGATCAGGTCGGACATCCGCTGCCACGCCTGCTGGATCTCTGGCGTTGCTTCGGTCGGCGACTGCCGTTGGCCCTGGTCGGCAATGATGGACTGGACGGCACTGCTGTCGCCGCGGTCGAACGCATCGCTCATTCCACCGAGGGCGACATACAACTCCTCGAGTGCGGGTTCTCCGGGCAGGATCCCGGCACCGTGTGGCGTGCCGAGCGTGTCGAAGAGATAGCCCTGATCCGACTCCATGTTCGAGCGGATGTACCAGGCCTGTTCGTCGTTGTGGAGGAAGTTCCAGATGTCGTTCACCGCGGCGTCGTCGTCACGATCGAGAAAGCCATCGACGGGCAGGCCGTAGCGAAGTTGATGCTTCTTCGCATCAAGAGTGCGCCGGTCCATGAGCGCGAGCGGTTGCACGGGCGCATGAAGAGGAATCCACATGTTGAGCAGGAAGGTGGTGGCCTCGTCGTTGCGGCCATCGGGCGTGTTGTGCCGAAACATGTCGGGCGCGGCGCCGTGCATTAGCTGCCGGAGAGGAGTGCCGAACACATCCTGATCCCCGTGTACGAAAGAGGCGCCGCCGTGGCCGTTGATCCCGTCGATGCCGCCGGGGTTCACGTCGTGCCAATTCGGACCAGCCCGCCGATGGAAGAGCCCGTCGTCGACCACAAGGTCAATCTTGAGGGACGTGCCGTTCTCGAGGTCGAATCGGGCGCCGGTGAGGCTGTCTCGGATGGCCGCCGCGACTTCATCGGTGATGCAGTCCATGGCGCGCACTTGGTCGAGTGCCCGCTGAAGCGGCGCGTTGCCCGACAGGTCAATGGTTTCGAATCCGGCTGCTTCGAGCCCAGGCTCGACGGTCCCCGATTCCGAGAGGTCGTGGAACGTACACACGTGTACGTCACCCGTGTCGGTCTCGCCCGCGTGCTGAGCTCGCAGTAGACCAGGCCGTTCCTCATCCGGGACGACATCTTCTGGTCGGGTGAACATCAGTGTTCCGCGCACAGCCCGACCGTACCGGTTGTGTCTTCGTCGGCGCCAGAGCGTTCCGCTCTTCAGGCCTGGACCTCGATCAGGCCATGGGCCAGCCACGGCTCGCGCTCATCGATCACACCAACGTCGGCGAGGAACGATGTGAGCTTGGCGAGGCCGGCCACCACGTTGGTCTGGTAGTTGGGGTTGGCCTTCGCGATCGCGTGGCCGCCCTCGACCCCCAGTTCTTCGAACACGGCGGGGTCGAGGCTTAACGCCACGATCTCGGCAACGAGGTCCGGCGCGACGGCTCGCACAAAAGCTTTCTCGTCGGCGTCGAGGGTGGGAAGGCACTCCGTGAGGTAGCTCTTGGCGAAACTCACGTGGCGGGCCTCCTCGAGCACATGAAGCTTGCTGATCTGGCGGGTGACGGGGTGGAGCCGATCGTCACGCATGGTCGCTCGGTTGGCGTAGTCGAGGAGCTCTTCGATCGCGAGAATGGCGATGTAAGACATGGCTCGACCGCCGCGACCGGGCTCGATTGTGACTTCGCGGGTGGGTCCGTAGGACGGCGTCCCGGCCCGACGAATGAATTCACCGAACATCATTGAGTGCCGGCATTCGTCGGCAACCTCGGTGAGGAGGTACCGGTGCATCGGGTCCTTCACGTCGATCTCGGTCAGGTGATGGAGGACGATCTGCATCAGAGCGTTCTCAAACCAGATGCCGGATCCAAACATCGCTGCCGTCTCGTGACGGCTGTAGGTGATCCGCTCCGCCTCAGACATCGCCTCCCAGGTTTCCGTTCCGTAGAGGGCGAGGAGCTCGGGGGGCATGTGAAAGGCGGAGTCGTCGATTGGAGTGTTCCAGTCGATGTCTTGGAACGGGTCGTGGGTCGTGCGTTCGGACGCCGCGACGAGCTGCTCGGAACGGGCCGCCGTTACCGGCATGTCGAGAAGAAGTGTGTTCATGTCTCCACCGTGACGTTGACAGTTGTCACTGTCAAGGTATTATGTCAGTGACTGCTGTCACGGTTGTCGCAAACCTGATTGAATGGCCTTATGAGCAATGACGAACTCTCGCCCGCCTCCTCGGAGGAATACGGCCTCGCTGAGCTGGCCGAGATCAGCGAGGTGAGCGAGCGGACGATTCGCTACTACCAGAACGAGAAGCTGCTCCCGAAGCCCGAAAAGAAGGGCCGCGATGCCGTCTACAACGGCGGACACCGAGAGCGTCTCGCGGTCATCACCGAGCTTCGCGATCGTGGGCTCACGCTGCACAACATCCGTGATCTTGTCGCCAGCAAGCTCCCGACCCGCACCGTGTCGGAATGGCTCGGTGTTGATGCCACGCTGAGTGCCCCCTGGTCCGATGATCGACCGGCCACGGTCTCTCACGACGAACTCGTCGTCATGATCTCGGCCGACGGCGACGCTCCGAAGGGTGTCATCGGTGAACTCTCCGATGCCGGATACGTCGAAGCTCAGTCTGGGCGTATCTGGCTCATCCCGAGCCCGGCCCTGCTCGATCATGCCCTACGTCTCCGAGCGGCCGGAATCGACATTGAAGTGTCGGCGCTCATTCGCGATCTCCTGCGCCGTCGCCTTTCCCGTGTCGTCGCCGACACCGTGAAGCTGCTGGTGGAACGAGCCGGTGCCGGCTTCGCGGGCAGCGCCAGTCCCGAAGAACTGGCGACTGCGCTCGGTGCTCTCCGCCCCGTGGCCCGCGAGACCTCCAGCGTGATCCTGGCGCAAGAGGTGGAACTGGCCTTGGCCGGCCTTATGCAAGGCGAGATCGGCTCGAAGAAGTCGCGCCGCTAACTGGCTCTGGCGAGGATGTGCTTCGATGGGAGGGATGTCCGTGTCAGGGAGTCTGTCGTGAGCGCCGCGATCTCGTCGACTGATCTCACCTATGAGTACGCCCCGGGTGTTGGGGCGGTTGGCCTGGGGCTCGATGTGCCGGTCGGGAAGGTCTACGGCTTTCTCGGGCCGAACGGCGCGGGCAAGTCGACGGCGATTCGCATGCTGACCTCACTCGTCAGACCGCAGCGCGGTTCGGTGTCGGTTCTCGGTCTTGATCCGTGGCGAGACGCTCGAGAGCTGCACGAGCGTGTGGGAGTACTCGCGTCGGATCAGCCCGCGCCGCGGCACCACAACGGCGAGTCGCTCCTTCGCCTGCTGGGCGCGTTGCGGAAACGATCGGACTTCGTGTCTCGGGGGCACGAGCTGGCCGAGCGCTTGAGTCTGGATCTGTCGAAGAAGGGTCACGAACTCTCGCTCGGTAATCGACAGAAGCTCGGCCTGGTCACGGCTCTGGCTCACGAGCCTGAGCTGATCATTCTCGATGAGCCGACGAGTGGTCTTGATCCGTTGCTGCAGCGAGAGATTGGTGTCTTGCTACGAGAGATCGCCGACAGCGGTCGCACGGTGTTGCTCTCGTCGCATTCGCTACACGACGTCGAAGCCATCGCCGACCATGTCGGGTTCATTCGAGACGCGAAGTTGGTGGAGCAGTTGCCGTTGGCCGCGCTGGCGGAGCGTGCCGTTCGGCGCGTAAGGCTCCGATTCGACGGCCGGGTCGTGGGTCCCAGCGACTTCGCGTCGGTGCCGAACATCGAAGAAGTCAGCGTGACCATCGAGGGTGAGGTGTCGGTGCAATACCGAGGGGCCGTTGCCCCCGTACTCTCCCGAGCGGGTGAGCTCGGTGCGGTCACGATCGAAGCGCATCCCGTTGAGCTGGAAGAAACGTTTCTTGCTCTCTATCGAGGCGACGAGGACCAGGGCTGATGTTCACGCTCACGCTCGATCTACTTCGCTCCCGTCGCACACTCGTCTTGGCAATTTGTGGCGGGTTGCTTTTCACCGCGATTGGTTACCTCGCCCTGTTCCCGAGCCTTGAGGATCAGCTGCTGACGATGGCCGAAGACCTACCCGACACCTACAAGGCGTTCATTGGCGACACCGACATCGCGAGCGCTGAGGGGTATATCCGGAGCCAGGTGTACAGCCTGCTCGCGCCCCTGCTTGTCGCCGGCGCCGCGATCTCGGCGGGGGCCAGTCTGGCGCGAGCGGAACGTGACCAAACCCTCGTGGTGTATGCGGTGCAGCCGCTCAGCCGCCGAGCCCTGGCGGGATCGTGGTTCGCGATGGTCGCTTTGGTCGCCGCGATTGCCGGTATGGCTTCGTTCGTCGGCGTCGTGATTGGTGCGCCTCTTGCTGGTGCGGATGTTGGCATCGACCGGATCGTTCTCGCCACACTGCCGATGCTCATGTTCGGGATGTTCGCGGGCAGCATCGCGCTACTCGCGTCGACGCTCACCGGTTCTCCGGGAATGGCGACAAGTGCCGGATGGCTGACCATCTTCGTCTCGTTTCTCGCGAACTCTCTCGCCGAACTGATTGACGGTCTTCGCTGGCTTGCCCGCGTGAGCCCGTGGTCGTGGCACGGCGCCGGCGAGGCACTGACTGATGATTTCAACGCCGCGAACTTCGGACTGCTCGCCCTCGCCGTCATCATCGTTGGCGGCACGGCCATCGCCGCGTTTGAACGTCGCAACCTGCATCTATAGACACGCCGAGCCGAAACTATGCCGTAGACGCGAGATCGCCGCCTACCGGTTGCCCGGTAGACGGCGATTCATCAGCGGAGGGTATGGGATTTGAACCCATGGAGGCTTGCACCTCACACGCTTTCCAAGCGTGCCCATTCGGCCGCTCTGGCAACCCTCCGGGAAAGTCACGCGGTGCGGGACTCGGTGGAGAAGGGTAGCGTGTTTCCTGCAACGCCCGTTCCCGGGTGTGGCGGTCGGGTCCTGTGCAACGGGCGCCTGTGAATCGAGTCAGGGCCGGAAGGCAGCAGCTCTCAGCGGACCCGCTTGTGTGCCGCAGATCACCTGGCCGTCACTCCTGGGAACGGGCGTTGTCGCGTCCGGGTCTAGAGTCGAAGCTGTCATGGCTTATCAGTCGCTCTACCGTCGTTATCGCCCGCAGAAGTTCTCCGAGATTCGCGGCCAACAACACATTGTTTCGGCGCTCAAAAACGCGGTAGCGAAGGGCGAAGTCGGCCACGCCTACATGTTCCATGGGCCCCGAGGCACGGGAAAAACCACGTCGGCCCGAGTGCTGGCGAAGGCGCTCAACTGCCTGAACCTCGGCGACGATTCCGAACCATGCGGCGAGTGTGAGTCGTGTGTGTCGATCGAAGAAGGTCGTTCGTTCGACCTTCACGAGCTCGATGCTGCCTCGAATAACGGCGTTGAAGACATGCGCGATCTGCTGGCCAAGGTCAGCCTGGGCAACCCGGGCAACGCGAAGGTCTACATCCTCGATGAGGTCCACATGCTCACGCGTGGGGCCGAGAATGCGTTGCTGAAGACGCTCGAGGAGCCGCCCGACCATGTGATCTGGGTGCTGGCAACTACCGAGCCGCACAAAGTGGTGCAGACCATTCGGAGTCGCTGCCAGGTCTTCGAGCTGGGCCTGCTCGGCGCCGACGAGATGGCCGACCATGTTCGTTGGGTCAGCAACGATGCCGGTCTCGACGTGGATGAAGCCGCGATCGAACATGTGGTGTCGGTGGGTGGTGGCTCGGTACGAGACACGCTCAGCGCGCTGGACCGAGTGGTCGCGGCGGGCGGCGTCGTCGAAATCGACGGGTCGACCGACCTCTTGCTTTCGTCGCTCGCCGATCGTGACGCCGCGATTGCGTTGGCGTCGGTGGGCGATGCGCTCGGCCGCGGCAAAGATCCGCGCACGATTGGCGAAGGAGTTCTTGCCGGGTTGCGGGATGCGTTCCTCACCTCGATGGGGTCGGCTTCGCCGCGCCTCACTCCCAGCGAAGCACTCCGGGCCGAAGAGATCTCCAGCCGAATGTCGCCGGCCGCGCTCAC
This sequence comes from Candidatus Aldehydirespiratoraceae bacterium, assembly GCA_047639555.1. GTDB lineage: Bacteria > Actinomycetota > Acidimicrobiia > Acidimicrobiales > Aldehydirespiratoraceae > JAJRXC01. The sequence continues at coordinate 194,625 of JBLIOE010000001.1, read as the reverse complement.
CCGAGCGCTCGAAGTCTTAGGCACCGCGCTGGTCGACATGAGGCAGGCCCCCGACCCGCGCGTTGACCTCGAAGTCGCGTTCGTCCGTCTGTGCCGGGCCGACGCCGATCGGTCCTTGGACTCCGTCATCGAACGGGTCGACCAGCTCGAACGCCAGCTCGCCGGCGGTGCACCCGCACCCGCTCGGGTGGCGCCCGCCGTAGTCGCCGCGCCAACTCCCGCCCCCGCGCCGCCGGCGGCCGAGCCGTCGCCGTCGCCGACACCAGCTCCGACTCCAGCGCCACCGGTGTCAACGAGCGGCCATACGTTGCCGCCACCTCCCACGATCGCCGAGCCTGTCGCTCCGGTCGACACGGGCCCGAAGGTCACCGGCCCGGCCGCGGCCGCCCGAGCGATGTTGGCTGAGAAGACCGGTCGTCCGGCGCCGCCCATCGAAGCGGTCACCGACGCCGATAAACCCGCACCACCTCCGGCTCCGCTCACAGTGGCACCGACCGCGTCGCCGGTGAGTTCTGTCCCCGTCGATGACTCGGGCGACGACATCGAAGCCGAACTCCTTGCGTTGCAGCCCGCCTCACCAAAGGAGGTCGTGCAGCTCGCCGATGAACACCTCGGAATCGGCAAGGACCTCGTGATCGCCCGGGCTAATGAACTGCTCGGCCCCACGAACGGTCCCCGCACCCCCGATGAACTCGGCCGCCTGTGGCGTTCCCTCGTCGACGAACTCGGCGGGTCCGGCCCATCAGAGATGCCGCCGCTCGCTGCCGTCCCCGATCCGCCAGAGTCTCCGGCTGGGCCGGCCAGCGAACCGCCGCGCTACGACGGACCACCGATCGAAGACGTAGCGCCGCCAATCGCCGCCGTCCCCGATCCGGCTCCGTCACCCGAGGCTGCTGAGCGTGATTCGATCGATCTTGAAGATCTGATCGATGCGCCCGCCCACACCGAACAGATCATCGAAAAGGTCACCGAGGCATTCCCGGGGGCCGAACTCCATATTCCCGAGGAGCCAGAACTATGAGCGACACCCCGACCAACCCATTCGGCGATGGCATGCCTGACCTTGGCGGCCTTCTTGAGTCTGCGCAGCAGATGATGGCCAACGCCCAGGAGGCCGCGTCGCGCGTGGTCGAAGGAAAGGCGAGCGGCGGGCTCGTAAAGATCGAAGTCGACGGCCACTTCAACTTCCACTCGGTATCGATCCAGCCGTCGGCGATCGACCCTGATGATCCGCAACTGCTTGAGGACCTCGTTCTCGCCGCGCTACGTGATGCGTCGGTTCAGCTTCAGTCGGGTCAAGAGGGCGCGATGGGTGGCATGGATCTTGGCGGACTGGATCTTGGCGGGCTGGGCGGGATGCTCGGCGGCGGGGATCAGTGAGCTATTCGGCCACCGTTCAAGAGTTGATCGATCAGCTCGGTCGACTCCCGGGTATTGGCCCGAAGTCGGCGCAGCGGGTTGCGTTCTATCTCCTGAAGGCTCCCCCCGAAGAGGCGCTGCGCCTTTCGAAAGCCATTCATGAGGCGAAGGAGCGCGTGTCGTTCTGCGATCGCTGCTTCAACCTTTCCGAGGGCGGCGAGGAGTGTGCGATCTGTCGTGATCCTCGGCGAGAGGAACGGCTGGTCTGTGTTGTCGAGGACAGCCAGGACATCGTGGCGATCGAGCGGACCCAAGAGTTCCGCGGTCGCTACCACGTGCTGCAGGGCGCCTTCAGCCCGATCGATGGAGTGGGGGTCGAGCAACTACGCGTGAAGGAGTTGATGACTCGGGTCGGTTCCGAAGACATCGAAGAGATCATCGTGGCCACCAACCCGAATCTCGAGGGTGAGGCCACGGCCGCGCTGCTCGTGAAGTATCTGAAGCCCATGGGCGTGCGGGTCACTCGAATCGCGAGTGGGCTCCCGGTGGGCGGCGATCTCGAATACGCCGATGAGCTCACGCTCGGTCGCGCCCTCGAAGGGCGACGAGTCCTAAGCGCCGGAACCGCGGCTCCTGCGGGCGCCGACAGCACTCAGTCATAACAATTCGGTCGTAACAATTCCGTCGTAAAACGGATCAAGGCGCCGTCTCAGGCCTGCCGGGCGCGGGCGGTATGGATTGGCCGGCAGATCCGAGACGACGCCTCGAAACGCACGGATTCGGGGGGAGGATGGGTTGAGATATCCAGTCCGTCTCCGTGTTGCGGTTACATTACGATATTGACGATAAGATGACAAGCACTATCTTAAGATTTCTTTCCGTCATGTGTTCGTCGCAATAGCAAATGCGGCCTATGTCGACGGTTCGGTTGTCGACGGTTCGGTTGTCGACCGCGACTACGCCGACTTGCGTTGGTCGGCGTCGGCGTCGGCGTCTTCGTTATCGGCTTCGTCGCCGGAAGCGTCAGCCCAGGTCAGGTCGTCGGCCGGGTCCTCAACCGTCAGTGCGAGTTCTTCCGCCTGACTCACTCCGACCCGAGAAACCGACGCCTGGATGTCAGTCATCGCGGCGGACAGCCGATCATGGACATCTCGCTCGGCGGCGAGCAATCGATCGAGCCGCTGTTGGGCATCGTTGATGACCTTCGCGGATCGAGCGCGTGCGTCACTCTCAGCCTGCGCGAGGATTTCTGCGACCTTCGTGTCAGCTCCGTCGACTCGTTCGGCCGCAGCCTTCTCGCCTTCGGCGATCGCTTTGGCGGCCACGGCCGCGGCGTCGGCCGAGACCCGTTCGGCATCCGAATCGGCTGAACTTCGCACCGCGTCGGCATCTTTGGTGGCGGCCGACACCAGTTCTTCGCCGGACTTCACGGCTTGTTCGAGCACTGCACTCACCGATTCGGAGACACTCTTCACGCCGTCGCGTTCGAGGGAACGAATACGTTCGGCGGCCTTGCGCAACATCTCGCGTACCGCGTCGGGGTTGAATCCGCCGTCGGTTTTGCCGAACTCTGCGCGTTCGAGGTCTTCTGGCGTTAGGTCCACAGTGTTGAGTATTCCACCACGTAGCGCGGTGGTGGTGGCAGTCGCTCCCGGGAGCGGTCGTCCGCCGTTGGTTGCCCACCGCGCGAGGCCGTACGATCGGTTCGTGCAGCTCACCGAAATAGACCACATTGCTATTGCCGTCAACGACCTCGAAGCCGCGATCGCCTACTACGGCGAGGCGTTCGGAGCCGAGGTCCATCATCGAGAGATCGTTGATTCCGACGGTGTGGAAGAGGCGCTTATCAAGGTTGCCGACAGCTACATCCAGCTCACTGCGGCCACCCGGGACGACTCGCCCATCGCGAAATATCTCGCCAAACGAGGCGAAGGCCTTCACCATGTTGGATATCGGGTCGACAACTGCGCCGACGCGCTGGCCCAGATGGTCGCGGCCGGAGCGACTGCGATCGATCAGGCCCCCCGCCCCGGTTCTCGTGGCACCACCGTCGCCTTTGTGCACCCGAAGGGCAGCTTCGGCACCCTCATCGAGTTGGTCCAGGAGTAGGAGAAGAGTGGCCGCTAGTGCGGCCCGCTCTCAAGTGTCACCACGCCCGTGGGCGTAAAGATCGTGGCGCGGAGAAGGCGCTCGCCTTTCGTGACTTCTACGGGCACCGCGTATTCGCCGAGCCGACTGCCGATCGCCGGGTCCGGGTGCTGGAGCTCGAGTGACATCAGGCTGCAGCCAGTTGCGGCAGTGGCGGCCGGGGTCACCCCGGGCCACTCGATGAGAAACGGCAACACGCCATCGCCCTCGAACGGAGGCATGGTCAGCCGCCAGCGGAGGATCTCGCCGCCGGGCGTGGTGCGTTGCATCTCGAACGGGTCGCCGGGGTCGACACCGCGGGCCCGGGCCCAGTCGATCCACGTGTCGATGCTGGGGACGCCGGCGGCCCAAGTGATGAGTGTCGGTTCGTCGAGTTCGTCGATGCCGAACGGGCGCGGTCCGGGTGGGTCGCCCTGTTCGAGGTCGGGGCCGACTACTTCGAGATAGGTGCGGCCGCCGAGCGAGAGCAGCACGTTGCGCGAACCCAGGCCGTCGTGGCGTCCGCCGTCAGTTGGTTCGATGCCCCATCCGGACCGGATGTCGGCGAGCGTCGCGTCGAGATCCGGCGTGGCGTAGACGAGATGGTCGATCGTCGCTTCGAGCCGTGCGGCCCGATTGATCGTGGGGTCCTTCGGGCGTCCGCCGAGATCGACCGCAACAAGACCGAGCGCGTCGGCGAGCGCGTCACTTCGCGGGAGCTTGGCGGACCGGCCGTCGGCGAGCGCGAACCGGCCGCGGATACCGCGCTTGGCCCGCCCGACCCGGTCCGGAAAGCCGAGCGCCAGAATTGCGCCCATGTCGGCCGGGTCGACATCGGTCGAACCGATGCCTTGCCGTCGGGCCAGGTCCTCCGCCCGTTCGCGCACCTGCCGAACCGCCCGGCCGTCCATTGCGTCGTGATGGCGATCGCGGTCGAGGACGAGCATGAGTCGTTCTTCGAGGTCGGCCGGAAGCTCGGTGGGACGACCACGAAGGACATCGCGGTCCTCGAGTAGTGCGGTGAGAAGACAGGCGAGCCAAGGGTGGCGAGACTCCACGACCATGCGGGCCAAACGGGGATGGGCCGGCACCCGCGCCATCCAGAGTCCTCGCTCGGTCGGCGTGCCGCCTTCATCGAGCGCACCGAGGCGGCGGAGTAGCGCCACACCGTCGGCCCAGTGCTCGGCCGGCGGCTGATCCAGGAACGGCACCGTCGCGGGGTCAGTGATTCCCCGCTGGGCCAGGTCGAGGACGAGATCGGAGAGCTCGACCTCGGCGATGGACGGGGGAAGGAATGGGGCCCGACTGCCGTGTTCGACTTTCGACCAGAGCCGGATGGCGACACCCGGACCGGTACGGCCGGCTCGACCGGCCCGCTGCTCGGCGGAGGCGCGAGACGTGTTGACGGTATGGAGCGCGGTCATGCCGGTGCGAATGTCGTGGCGGGGCACTCGGGCGAGGCCGGCATCGACGACGGATCCGATTCCTTCGACCGTGAGGCTGGTCTCGGCGAGATCGGTGGCGAGCACCACGCGCCGCATTACCCGAGGCACCAGCGCGGCGTCTTGTTCGGCGGCCGGAAGCGAACCATGGAGAGGCATCACCGCCGGACCGTCGGGGCCGAGCTCAGCGGTGAGCGCGCGTTCGGTGGATCGAATCTCGCCGACGCCCGGCAGAAAGACCAGCACGTCGTCGAGACCGCGCAGCGCTTCGTTCACCGAGCGAATAACGGCGGGCACGAGCGGGTCTCGCCGCTTCTTCGGCCGCCACTTCACCTCGATCGGATACGTGCGGCCCACGGAGGAAATCACGGGCGCCGGCTCTCCGTCGCCCAGCAGCTCGGCGACTGCTTCGCCGTCGATCGTGGCCGACATCACCAGTAGCCGGGCGGTGAGCCCGTAGTGCCGTCGCGAGTGGAGCGCGAGCGCGAGACCGGTGTCGCCCGGAAGTGAGCGTTCGTGGAACTCGTCGAAGATGATCAACGCGGTGTCGGCGAGCTTGGGGTCGTTGACGAGGCGAGCGGTGAGCACCCCTTCGGTGACAACTTCGATGCGGGTGCTGGGGCCGATGCGGCGGTCGTCGCGGGTCACCCAACCCACGGTGTCGCCGGGCGACTCGTTCAGCATCGATGCCATCCGGCGAGCGGCGGCACGGGCCGCCACACGGCGGGGCTCGAGCAGCACGATCTTGCGACCGGCCAGCCAGGGTTCATCGAGAAGACGAAGCGGAACAACCGTCGTTTTTCCGGCCCCGGGCTCGGCCTGAAGCACCGCATGTCCCTGGTTGGCGAGCGCGCCGCGTACGGCGTCAATCACCTCTTCGACAGGCAGGTCAGTCGGGGGTACGGACATCGGGAGCATCATGCCGCGTCGCGCCCGCCCTTGTGCGAGGCTCCCGAGATGTGTTCTCTGACCCCCCGGTTCGCCCGATGAAGGTGCACCTCGTCGACGGCACCTACGAGCTGTTTCGGTACCACTACTCGCCGGCCAACAAGGATCTCCGCCACGGGGCCCAGCGCGGCGTGCTCAACACGGTGCTCGACCTGGTTGCCGGTGGAGCGACCCATATTGGGATCGCCACCGATCAAGTGGTCGAGTCGTTCCGCAACGACCTCTACGACGGCTACAAGGACGGCAGCGGTATTGATCCCGACATCCTGGGGCAATTTCTCGAAATGGAGGAGTTGCTTGAGCTGGCCGGCTTCACGGTGTGGCCCCAGGTCACCCACGAAGCCGATGATGGCATGGCGGCGGGCGCGGCCATGGCGGCGGCCGACCCCCGAGTGGAGCAAGTCATCATCTGCACACCCGACAAGGATCTCGCCCAGTGTGTGACCGCTGACGGTCGGGTCGTACAACTCGATCGCCGTCGCGAGATCACCTACGACCGGGCCGGCGTGATCAAGAAATTCGGCGTGCCGCCCGAGTCGATCCCGGACTATCTCGGTGTCGTAGGCGACACGGCCGACGGCTTTCCTGGTCTGCAAGGTTGGGGCGCAAAATCGGCCGCCAAGGTCCTCACCCGTTTCGGCCACATCGACCATGTGCCCTTTGATGTCGCCCAGTGGGACGGCATTGACGTGCGGGGCGCGGCGAAGCTCGCGATGACACTCCGAGAGAATTTCGAGGACGCACTGCTCTTTCGCCGCATTGCCACGGTTGATATCGATGCGCCAGTGAGCGCCACGGTCGACGAGATGGTTTGGACCGGTCCCGTAGCCGGCTTTGACGAACGCTGTGCCGGAATTGGCGCCGACCGTGTCGCGCAACGAGCCCATCAGCTCTTCTCGAACTTTCAGGCCTGAAGGACACGACATGGACCAAAACGATGCCATCGCACTGGCCGCCCTCACCGATCCCGCGCTCGCCCAGCGGATCAGTTTCATCTACGAGATCGACAAGCTGAAGACCGAACTCCGGCAGTCGTATCTTGTCGACGAGAGCCGGCGGGAAAATTCCGCCGAGCACTCCTGGCACCTCGCGATGATTGCCATGGTGATGGCGCCCCACGCGAAGGAACCGATCGACCTCGAACGAGCGATTCGTATCCTTCTAGTGCACGACATCGTCGAGATTGATGCCGGCGATGTCGATATCTACGACTACGAGGCGCGTGCGGCGCAAGAGGCCGCGGAGATCATCGCGGCCGACCGAATCTTTGCGCTGTTGCCCGAACCTGAAGCCTCCGAGCTGCGGGCGTTGTGGGATGAGTACGAAACCCGAGAGACACCCGAGGCTCGATTCGCCTACAGCTGTGATCGTCTGCAGCCCTTCTTGCTGAACCTCGCGATCGGCGGAAAGTCATGGACTCGCCGCGGCGTGAAGGCGAGCGAGGTGAAGGCGATCAATTCGAAGATGGCCGACGGTCTCGAAGGTGTTTGGGAGATCGTGGAAACCTTGATCGACCAAGCGGTGGTCGAAGGAACGATCCTCGAGAACTAACAGAAGTACGAGAGAACGGTGAGCGAGAACCGGCGGCCGAGATCCTCGTTAACCCTCGGCGCCGAGCACTTCGCTAATACCCACTGGGGCCGCGGTCTCCAGCTGGTCGTAGGCACACGATTCGGCGTCGCGGTCGGGGCGCCAGCGGACGAACCGGGTGGTGCCTCGGAAGCGGCCGTTGAGCACAGCCTCGTATTTGACCTCGGCGACGAGCTCACAGGTCATCGTTGCCCAGGTGGCGGTGTCCTTGCCCTGGCTCCACCGGTTGGGAGTGCCCGGCATGAGCCCGTCCTGATGCGCGTCTGGGTTCATCCACTCTGACCACGGGTGATCGGTCGGGTCTTCAAGAAGGTAGGGAGCGAGGGTCTCGATGAGTTCGCCCCGCAGGCTGGCCTTGAAGCTCGAAGCGACCCCCATGTGTTGGAGACGACCCTCTTCGTCGTGCAGGCCGACCAACATCGAACCCACACCCTCGCCATCCTTGTGGAGCCGATATCCGGCGACGACCACATCAGCGGTGCGGGTGTGTTTGACCTTGTATTGCGTGCGCTTGTTCGGCATGTAGGTGCCGTCACGCGGCTTGGCGATCAGCCCGTCGAGGCCAGCCCCTTCGAACCGGACGTACCAGTCGTGGGCGATCTCGCGATCAAGGGTCGACGGCACGAGATGGATGGGCGCTTCAAAGTTCGCGCCGATCGCTTCGAGAATCTGCCGTCGATCGCGGAACGGTTCATCGGTGAGATCCGTGTCGTGCACCGCCAGCACATCGAAGGCGACGAACTCGGCCGGGGTCTCCTCGGAGAGTCGCAACACGCGTGATTCGGCGGGATGGATGCGCTGCTGAAGAGAGTCGAAGCCGAGGTGGTTGTCGACCGTGACGATGATCTCGCCATCGACCACACAACGATCGGGGAGCGACGCCTTCAGCGGCTCAATCAGCTCCGGAAAGTAGCGAGTGAGTGGCTTCTCGTTTCTCGACCCGAGGTAGACCTCGTCGCCATCGCGAAAGACGATGCAACGGAAGCCATCCCACTTCGGTTCGAAAGCCAGGTCACCGATCTCAGGAATGCCATCGACCGCTTTGGCCAACATGGGTTTGACGGGCGGCACCACCGGAAGATCCATTCGGGTCAGACTAGAGCGCCTGGGATCTCCGATCCTGGGCCGTCCCCTCGCCCCTCTTGTTCGGAGCCCCATGCGGCGTTCGCTGCTTCTTGTTTTCCCCTTTTTGTTCGTTCTGACGAGCTGCGGTGATGATCCGGTGGTCACGGGGGAGTGGGCCGACCTCGACGCGTTGCCGACGACGGTGGCACCCACGACTGCGCCGCCCACGACCGGTCCGCCGGACACCACCTTGCCGCCGGTCTCTTCAACCGTGGTCACGCCGACCGTGCCGACGACCACCACCGTCCCCGTGTTCTGGCCCGGTTACATCGCCGACGAGTTCGCTGGGTCGCAGTTTGTTGTCGCCGACGGCACCGAGATCGCCAGTTATCGGGTGATGGTCGACGGCCAACTCGATGTGGGCCACCTGCAAGATACGGAGCATCCAGTCACCAATGTTGTGCAGTCGAGCGAGGGTTACCTCTTCACTCGCGAGTACGAACAGGTCAGCGAAACCGAGACGGTGATCGAGTTTGTTCGTTACCACTTTGATGCGGGCCGTGACGTGCTCGACGTCGAGTGGATCTACGACGTTGCCCTAGTGGCGGGCGTGGAGTCGGTGATCGTCGCGGTGCCGAGTCCTGACGGCGTCGGCTTTGGTGGGCTCGAAGCGTGGGCCGTAGATGACCTGAGCTTTGTGGCCGACCTCGGGCTCGGGGCCCAAGCAGAATTTGGTGTTCTCGACTTCGATTGGAGCGAGGAGCGCACCATTGGGGTCGCCAGCGCCTGGGCCGACCTCACCGAGTGGGTTGGTTTCGTCGATGCATTCGGCAACGACGTGGTCCTGCCCACACCCACCGACGAGATCCCCTACAACTCACCGCCGTTCCTCACCGGTGCGACGATCTCGAACGACGGCGACACGCTCTACTGGGTGTCGGGGCCGGACTGGGGTTTTGATCCGGAGACTGATCAGAGCGGGCCGATCGCGGCTCCGTGGCGCCTGGAGGGTGCTGACATCGAGACCGGTGATGTGATGCTCAGCTGGCCGCTGTCGGAACCGGTGCTCGACTTGACCGTGCTCGATATGCACTCGATCGTCGATCTCGGCACCCACATCATCGTCAATCGCACCACCCTCGAAGGTGCCGGTTCGGTGGTTCTGTCGGCCCTCGCGCTGGATCTCACCACCGAGGAACCCGAACTCTTCGAGCTGCCGTTCGCCGGCATCGTCACCGAATGGGCCATCGGATCCTGACGAGGAGTTTGCTCGTCAGTCAGCGAGCGACGAGCATGCGTAGATGAGCGAAGACATCCGTCCATTCACGATCGAAGTCCCCGACGCCGCGATCGACGACCTCCGTGATCGTCTGGCCCGTGCCCGCTGGCCCGAGGCCGAAGCGGTCAACGACTGGAGTCAGGGCATTCCGCTCGCTTACACGCAGGAGCTGTGCGAGTACTGGGCGACGGAATACGACTGGCGTCGCTTCGAGTCGGCGCTCAACGGGTACGACAACTTCATCACCGAGATCGACGGTCTCGATATTCACTTCATCCACATCCGCTCGCCACATGAAGACGCCACGCCGATGGTGCTCACCCACGGCTGGCCGGGCTCGGTTGCCGAGTTCATGGGGGTCATCGATCCGCTCACGAACCCGACCGAACACGGCGGTAGCGCCGACGACGCGTTCCATCTTGTGATCCCGTCGCTCCCGGGCTACGGCTGGAGCGCCAAGCCGGACAAGGCCGGGCGCGGCATCGATTGGGTGGCCACCGCTTGGAACACGCTGATGGTTCGCCTCGGCTACGACTCCTATGTTGCCCAAGGCGGCGACTGGGGTGGTGCGGTCACGACCTACATCGGGATGCAGAACCTCGGCAACGTCCGGGCGATCCACACCAACATGCCGGTTGCCGGGCCGACCCCAGAGTCGCTGGCTGATCCGACACCGCAGGAGGCCGACGCGCTGGGTGCGCTGGGCCACTACGACAAGTGGGACTCGGGTTACTCGAAGCAGCAGTCCACCCGCCCGCAGACCCTCGGCTACGGCCTGGTCGATTCGGCCGCCGGCCAGTGCGCGTGGATCGCCGAGAAGATGTGGGCCTGGACCGACAACGATGGCAATCCCGAGTCCGCGCTCACGAAAGACCAGATGCTCGACAACATTTCGATCTATTGGTTCACCGCCTCCGCCGCGTCATCGGCTCGTCTTTACTGGGAGAGCTTCGGCGACTTCGGCAGCGCCAACGTCGAGATCCCGACCGGCTGTTCGATCTTCCCTAAGGAGATCATTCGCTGCTCGCGCCGTTGGGCCGAGCAGCGCTACACGAACATCCAGTACTGGAACGAACTCCCGAAGGGCGGCCACTTCGCCGCCTGGGAACAACCCGCCACCTTCGTCACCGAAATGCGCGCCGCCTTCCAGGTTCTGTGAACGGAAACCGGCGCAGGGCGCCGGTTTCCGTTCACAGAACGCGGTTGGTGAGGCTCGCGTAGGCGGCGGGGAGGGGGTTGGTGCCGGTGAGGTCGGCGGCGGGGTAGGCCTCGCCGATTCGGGTTTCGATTGGGATGACACCGGCCCACCATGGCCCGGCCATGTCGTCGTCTTCGTCGATTGGGTCGCCGGCCCGCACCTTCGCGGAAGCTTCGGCCAGCGGCATCTCGAGGACGAGGGTCTTCTTCTCGTCGATATTGCTGACCGCGCGGCCGACGTCCCAATTCTCGACCACATGATCCGTGATGATCTTCAATGCTCGGAGCTTGGCGTCCTTGTCCTCGATCTTTGTGGCGAGGCCACGGACCACCACGGAGCGATAGTTCATCGAGTTGTGAAACGGCGTGCGGGCCATCACGAGGCCATCGACGTGGGTGACCGTGGCGCAGATCTGATGCCCGATGCCGGTGCCAAGGATGTGATTGGCGGCGGCGCCATGGAGATAGAGCGTGTCGTCGTCTCGCCCGTAGGCCATCGGCAACACGAGCGGCCCGTCGGGGGTTTGCACACCAACGTGGGCGATCATCCCCGCATCGAGAATGAGCTTCACGTTGTCCTGCTCATAGAGCGCCCGGTTGGCGCCACGGCGAACGGTGGTGCGGGCGGACGGGGCGGGGACGGTCGAATCGGCCATAGCAACTGATGTTAGAGGCTCTAACGGGCCGCCTCACGGGAATATGAGTGCTCCGAGCGTCGGGCTACAGGATCCGCGGCATAGGCGCCGCCGAGGGCAGCACGAGGCCGGCCGCGGCGTTGACCACCGACGGGATCGCGTTGACCGCTTTCGTGCCGGTGGAACGGGTACGCACGATCTTCTCCGTCTCCAGCATCTCGTGGAAGAAGCGGTGCTGAGGGGTGCCATTGATCTTCACTTCGAGCCATCCCTGCTCGGGCGCTTCGGCGAGAAACTCTGGGCTGACCCAGTCGGTGCCGATCAGGAACCGCACTTCCATGGTGGCTTTCGCCACACCCTGGTAGGTCGACTGGGCCTTCACCACGAGGCCCGCCATCGTTCCCTTTTCGATGAGGTACTTCTCGTCGTAGGTCTTCGTCGCGGGCTCGTATTCGAAGACGATGGCGGCGTCATCGAACGGGAGCCCGGTCTCTTCACAGATGAGGTTCGTGATTTGGAGCAGGTTCTCGAAGATCTCTGCGGCGCCGTCTTCGCCCGCTCGGAGGTCTTCCTCGGTCCGGCCGAAGCCGAACTTCTCGATGAAGATCGGGCTCATCGTGGACTGCCGTTCGCAGGTCTTCACCTCGATCGACTCGATCTCGTGACAGAGCGACGAGCCGAGCACCGCAAGCTCGAACGAGAGGCCGGGATTCAGGCCGGTGCCGTGGAGTGACGAGCCACCGGCCCGCATCGCCGCATCGAGCTCTGGCCACACCTCGTAGCGCTTCGGATTCCAGCCGCCCATGATCGAGATGACGGACTTGCCGCTCGCCAGGATTTGGACGATCTCGTCGTAACGCTCGCGGGGCGGGTTGTAGAGCACGACGTCGGCATCAAGCGAGAGGATCTCGTCGATGTTGTTGGTCGCCAGCACGCCGAGCGGATCGATACCGGCAATCTCGCCTGCATCGCGGCCGACCTTTTCGTCATGCCATACGAACGCGCCGACCAGCTCGAGTGCGGGGTTGTCGGCGATAAGCCGAATCTGGTGGCAGGCGATGTCGCCGGTGAACCATTGGATGACGCGATAGATGCGCTCGGGGGAGTCGGCCATCCGCCGACCTTAGGACTGCTACTCGGAGGCAACCCAGTTTGAATGGAAGCCGTAGGGCACCCTCTGGGGGAGGTGGACGATGGCTTGCGGCTCGCCGCTGAAGTCCTGGGCGTTGAGGATCACGACATCGGCGGTGTTGGTGTTGGCGTCGTGGACGTAGCTCAGGCACCAGCCGTCGTCTTCGTCAGCATCAGGGGAACGGGGCACGAACACCATCTCCTGTGAAGAGCGGCCCTCGCCGAAGTCGTGGCGCTCGGTGGTGTTGCTGCGGAGGTCGCGCTTGTAGGCCGGGCCTTCTTCTCCGACGAAGCCGACGGTGTAACCGAACTGGGCGTCCTGGCCGATCATCCGCTCGTCGATGCGGGGGAATTCCTGGTTGCGGTCGTCGAGCTGCTCTTCGGTAACCGTGCCCTTCGCCGGGTCGAGTATCCAACGGTAGAGATTCGGCGGACCTTCGGCAGGTCCGTTCGTAACCGTGTCGAACATCTTGGCGTGCTTGGCGATGTCGAGTTGGATTGTGCCGTCGGGCCGGTCGAAGGAATTGAGTGCGTGGAACGCGAAACACGGGTCGAGCTCGCACCACTGCACGGCGTCGCCGGGAGCATCGAACGGCAACACGCCGATGCGACAGACGGCGTCGGGGTCCCAGCGATAGGGCAGACTGGAGCCCGCCATTGCGGCCTCCATGCTGAAGTGAACGGGGAAGTCGAGGATAAGCACGGCGGACTCGGTGACTGAGCAGTCGTGGATCATCGGGCTGTGGCCAGTGGGGACATCGACTTGGCGGCGAACCTTGCCGTCAGTGCCGACCACGACGTAACGGACGTGGTCTTCCCAGCCGAAGAAGTAATTCACGGCGTGGAGCTCGCCGGTGCCCGGGTGGCGTTTCGGGTGAGCGGTGAAGGTGCCGTCGAGGGTGCCGTCGAAGGTGGAGGTTGTGACCGACTCGAGCTCATCGGTGAGCTCCACCGGATAGTTGAATCCCTCGACGATGGCGTAGGTCTTTCCGGCGTGGCCAATGATGTTGGTGTTGGCGCCGCCGTCGCTGTCCATGTGGCGCGGGCCGGGCATCCGAGGACGCCCGAGTGTGTCGGCCACTCCGTCGCCGTTGATGTATCGATTGCGGTACCAGAGCGCTTCGCCGCCGCTCAGGCGCAGGCCATGGGCCATGCCGCTGCCGGTGAACCAATGGTCGGTGGGCTTCGGGTCGTTGACCGGGTTGGGGCCGATACGAAGGAGGCGACCGTCGAGCGCGTCGGGGATCGTGCCGGTGACGTCAAGGTCGAGGGCGGTGAGCTCCTCACGAACCGGCGCGTAGTTGTCCTGGAAGAAGTCGACAGTCGTCATGATTCGATTCTGACCCACCGGGCGAGTCGGAGCCATCCTTCTCGCGGATGATTCGCGCTAGATCTCGCCGTCGCCGATCCATTTTGGGACGTAGGTGAGGTCTTGGGCGATCAGGGCATCGAGGAGTGCGACCGGTGACTCCTCGGCCAAGAGCACTTCCCGGTTGGCCGGCTTGAGGATGGACTTGTCGACCATGGCATCGAGGAGTTCGAGAAGTGGTCGCCAGAACCCGCCGACATCGAGCACGCCAACCGGTTTTTGAAGCAGACCGATCTGGTTCCACGTGAGGGTTTCGGCGAGTTCTTCGAGCGTGCCGAATCCGCCTGGAAGCGCGATGAAGGCATCGGCGAGTTCGTACATGCGCGCCTTGCGCACATGCATTGAGTCGACTTCTTCGAGCGATGTCAGATCACGGTGGGCCACTTCACGGGTGAAGAGGTTGCGGGGAATCACTCCCGTCACCTTGCCGCCGCCGTCGAGCACGGTGTCGGCAATGAGGCCCATCAGGCCGACGGCGCCGCCACCGTAGACGAGTTCAAGATCGCGTTCGACCAGCAGATTGCCAAGCTCGATCGTTGCCTCGGTGATCGCGGGGTCGGACCCGGGCGACGAGGCACAGAAGACGCAGACTCGGCGGACGGCGGACTTAGCGTCGGACATCGGAAGACTCTAACGATCTGGCGCGGCGTGCTCGCTGCGTTTGAACGGCGCAAGATCGAAGCAGGGTTCTTCGTCGGCCGCGAGTTGGGCCATGGCTTCGCCGATTGCGGCGCTGTGCTTGAAGCCGTGGCCGCTGCAGGGCGAGAGATGCACGATTCGGTCGGACCGTGGATCCCGGTCGATTAGGAAGTCATCGGACGCGGTGTTCGTGTAGAGGCAAACGTTGGCTGCGACACAGTCGGGGCTGACCCCATGAAGCCGCGGGGCGACCAATTCCTCATAGAACGACGCGGTCTCTTCGGCGGTCACGGTGCGATCGACGGCATCAGCGCTGGTCTCGGTGTCGAACTGTTCGCCCAGGATCTTCAGCGCCGGCCGCATGCCTGGAGCGATGGGAAACACAGCGATGTATTCAGAAATGTCGCGCCGAGGCCACAGTGCGGTGGGAAGTCGATTCACGGAGAAGGCGTCGATGTCGTCGACCTCGAACCAGTAGACGACCTGACGGGTGATCGTGAGGAGAGCAGCATCTTCGGGGGCGGCCAGCGTTGGGGCCCACGGCCCGGCGGCCACGACAACATGACGGGCTCGCACGCTGCGGGCATCCGTCGTGAGCGTGACCCCAGTGTCGTCGGGGTCGATCGAGTCGACTCGTTCGTTGACGAGAAGTCGGGCGCCCAGCCGTTTGGCCTCACCGAGTTGGACGGCGACGGCTCGTTCGGAAAGCACGACGCCCCCGGTCGGTTCGAAGCCGGCGATCTCGTCGTCTTGAATGCGGAACTGGGGGAAGCGCTCGCGCATCTCGGCGGGCCCAAGCCGCTCATAGTCGATGCCGGCACCCGCCGCGATACGAGAAGTCTCCGAGACGAAGTCGTTCCAACGTCCATCCTCGCCGCCACCAACATTGGGCGAGAAGATGACGCCGCCCGACTGATGGAAGAGCGCCTCGCCGGTGGCTGCCTCCAGCTCGCGCCAGATCTCGTGACTGCGGGCCACCGGTGCGAGGTACTGCTCACCTTCCCCGACGGCGAGACGGGTCACCCGCGTCTCGGCATGACTCGATCCGAACTCGTGGGGCGGATCGAACCGGTCTATGCCAATGACCGACAGGCCGCGCCGCGCCGCCTGGTACGCGGTTGCCGCGCCGATGGCGCCAAGTCCGACGATGGCGAGATCGGCGTCGAACTCGCTCATTCGCCCTGCACCGCGGCCTGGCTCTGGCGATAGCTCACCGGCGGGTATCGAACGGGATTGTTCGGGCTATGACAGGTCGGCAATGTCTCCATCACATGATCGGCGTTGGCGTTGAAGAAGAACGGGATCGAATAGCGGGAGCGATCCGAGAGGTTGTTGGCGTAGTGGCGGGCGCTGCGGAATCGATCGTTGCTCCACTGCCGCAAAAGCTCGCCGCCATTCACCACGAAAGCGTCGGCCACCACCGGTGCCACGATCCACTCCTGGCGGGCAGCGTGGAAGATGGTCAGTCCGGGACCGTCGTGGCGGAGGAGCGTGAAGAAGGTGGTGTCGACATGCGGCGCGATGCCGAAGGCCTCGGTGGCGTCGCGGGGGTCCTTCGCCGGATAGTGCGAGAACCGAAGTCGAAAGAAGGGATCGTTGAACGCGGCGTTGAAGTAGTCGGCTTCGAGTTCGAGGGCGACGGCGTAGATCGTGACCAGCCGGCCGGCGAGCGCACTCACCGAGCGCGCACACGCCTCGACCGCCGCTCGAAAGCCCGGGAGCGCGGCCTCGTCGGGCCACTGATTGTCGCTGAATTCAATCTCGCCGCCGTGTTTGATCAAGAACGCCTCGTTGCGGTTGCCCACGGCCCGAGCGGGGAGCTTCCGATTCCCCACACCCATATAGCCGACACCACCGAGCGGCCAGCCCGGTCGGTCCATCGCGATCGATTCCTTGGTGGAGGGCGACAGCGCGTGAAGTGCTCGGTTCGCCTCGAAGGCGCGATCCATAAGGAGTGGATCGAATCCGTGTCCGGTCAGCTGAAAGAAGCCGACCTCCTCGGAAGCCGTCCGCAACTCAGCAGCAATCGTCGCGAGATCGACCGGGTCGTCGGTTGCAAACCAGCGAGCGACATCGATGATGGGAATGTCGCCGTCGCCGGCGGGCGCGGGGGCCGAGGTGTCCCAGCTTTCGGACTCACTTCGCAGCTCAGCCTCGCGGGCCGCCGGATCGAACGAGTTGGACATGGCGGCAGTGTAGAAGTGCTCGCCCGGCGCCCGCGGGAGTCGGCGCCTACCATCGCGGGTGTGAAGCACGGGATCTTTGTTGCACCGTTCGGCCGTTTCGCCGATCCGCACAAGCTCGTCGATCTCGCGGCCACAGCTGAAGAGTCGGGCTGGGACGGACTGTTCCTCTGGGACCACGTCCTGCGACCCGAGTCGAACGAGATCATCGACCCGTGGGTTGCGCTCGGAGCGATGGCTGCCGCCACCACCACGATCCGCCTCGGCCCGATGGTTACCCCGGTGCCGCGGCGCCGACCGATCAAGCTGGCGCGCGAGATTCTGACCGTCGACCTGATGAGTGACGGACGCCTGACCGTTGGCGTCGGCTCCGGCACCGATACCGGAGGCGAACTTTCTCGGTTCGATGAGATCGTGGATGCCCGCGCCCGAGGCGCCCGCCTCGATGAAGGGCTCGACATCATCACCCGACTCCTCGAGGGCGAAACTCTCGCCCACGTCGGTGAGCACTTCCACGTCGATGGCGTGTCGCTCGAACCGCGGCCCGTCCAGCGTCCTCGGCCACCAGTGTGGTGTGCCGCACGGGGTGCGGCCATGAAGCCGGTTCGCCGAGCCGCTCGTTATGAGGGCATGTTCCCGATCGATATCGACGCCGACAGCTTTCAGCGAATGCTCGACGAGGTCGAGACGGTCCGCGGCTCACTCGACGGCTTCGATGTCTGCCTGCGTACCGATACCGATGGGACGCCGCCCGCCTTCGCCGATCGGGGGGCGACATGGATGCTCCGCGCTTTCCCGGCCGTTGTTGAACACGAGAAGGTCTTCGACGAAGTGATGCACGGTCCGCCCCACTGATTCCGCCCGTTTCGAGTCCCAGGGCCGTGCCCAGGTAGATTGCTCCGCGTGGCCGATACATCCATGAAGGCAAAACTCGAAGACCTGCGGGAACGCAAGGAAGCCGCGCTTCGCGCCGGCTCCGAACGTTCAGTTCAGCGTCAGCACGACAAGGGCAAGATGCTGGCCCGCGAGCGGATTGAGTACCTCCTCGACGAGGGCTCCTTCAACGAGCTCGACATGCTCGCACGGCACCGTGCGGCGGAGGGTGTGCTCGACGAGCGCCCCTACACCGATGGTGTGATCACCGGCTGGGGCACGGTTGATGGCCGCAAGATCTTTGTGTTCTCCCAGGACTTCACGGTTATGGGCGGAGCACTCGGCGAGGTCTTCGCCGAGAAGCTGCACAAGGTGATGGACCTGGCGCTCTCGACGGGCGCTCCCATGATTGGTCTCAACGACGGTGCGGGCGCTCGTATCCAAGAGGGCGTTGTGTCGCTCGACGGTTACGGCGGCATCTTCTACCGCAATGTGCAGGCCTCTGGTGTGATTCCTCAGATCTCCGTGATCCTCGGCCCGTGCGCCGGTGGCGCGGTCTACAGCCCGGCCATCACCGACTTCATCTTCATGGTTCGCGAGAAGTCCCACATGTTCATCACCGGCCCCGACGTGGTGAAGACGGTGACCGGTGAAGAGGTCACCCTCGAAGAACTCGGCGGCGCGGGCAGCCATAGCAGCAAGTCCGGCGTGGCCACCTTCGTGTCGGACTCCGAGGAAGAAGTGCTCGACGAGGTGAAGTTCCTTCTCAGCTTCCTGCCGTCGAATAATCTCGAGCAAACCCCCGCCATCGATATGGGTGACGATCCCGATCGTCTGTGCCCCGAGCTCAACGAGATCCTCCCTGAGAGCTCCAACGTCCCCTACGACATGACTGAGGTCATCGGCCACGTCGTCGACGGCGGCGAATACCTGGAGTACCACTCGGCGTGGGGCAAGAGCATTACGTGTGGCTTTGCCCGAGTCGATGGTCGTGCCGTGGGCATCGTGGGTAACCAGCCGATGATGCTTGCCGGTGTGCTCGATATTGAGTCGAGCGAGAAGGCCGCCCGTTTCGTTCGTACGTGCGATGCGTTCAACATCCCGTTGATCACCTTTGTTGATGTGCCTGGGTTCCTCCCTGGTGTCGATCAGGAGTACGGCGGCATCATTCGCCACGGCGCCAAGCTTCTCTACGCCTACTGCGAAGCCACCGTGCCGCAGATCCAGATCATCACGCGTAAGGCCTACGGCGGTGCGTATGTGGTGATGGATTCCAAGTCGGTCGGCTGTGACCTCGCGTTTGCGTGGCCCACCGCCGAGCTCGCGGTGATGGGATCGCAGGGTGCAGTCGAGATCATTCACCGTCGCGAGCTCGCCGATGCCGCCGATCCCGAGGCTCGTCGCGCCGAACTCATCGCCGACTACACCGATCGTCTGGCCAACCCGTACATCGCGGCCGAGCGCGGTTATGTCGACGATGTCATCGAGCCCGCTGAAACCCGTCGCAAGATTGTTGCTGGCCTGCGTCTTCTCGAGTCCAAGCGGGAAGAGACGCCGCAGCGCAAGCACGGAAACGTGCCGCTCTAGTGGAGGTCACCCCGGCGCCGTCCGAGAGCGAGATGGCCGCGATCCTCGCGGCCTACGAAGCCCTCTGGCCGCGCCCCGACGAGGCCGTCATCCCCGACGCGCTGCCGCGCTGGCGTTTCGCGGGCCGCTGGTGGTCGCCGCGTCCCCGCTACGGCGGCTGGACGTGAGCAGGGCGGGCGCTGGCGTGTCTCGGGTTCGCTTCGATTGGGGGCCGATGGGCCTCCGCACAATCGCCCCGACGGTCGACGTGGTGGTGATCGTGGACGTGTTGTCGTTCACCACCTGTGTCGATGTCGCGCTCGGCTGTGGCGCGGAAGTGATCCCGTACAAGTGGCACGATGGCACCGAAGAGGCGTTCGCGGCGTCGCTCAACGCCGAGATCGCAAGGCCTCGCGACAGCGACCGCCGATTTTCGCTCTCACCAACATCGCTGGCCGAAGCATCGGCGGGTGATCGCATCGTCTTGCCGTCTCCCAACGGTTCGGCTCTCGCGTTCGCCGCCCAAGAAGCGGGCGCCACCGAAGTGATTGCCGGGTGTATTCGTAATGGCGCGGCGATTGGCAGCGCGTTCGCCGACGAGGACATGACGGTCGGTGTGGTGGCAGCGGGTGAGCGGTGGCGCGGCGACACCGGCCCGATGCGGGTGGCGGTGGAGGATCTGCTTGGTGCTGGTGCGGTTCTGTCGATGTTCGACCGCCTCGATCTCAGCCCTGAAGCTCGTGCCGCGGCCGCCGCGTGGCACGACGCGGAACCCGACATCTTCGAGCGTCTTCGTGACTCAACTTCCGGTCAGGAGCTGATTGATCGGGGGTGGCCCGACGACGTGCTGCTCGCCGCGCAAGCCCACGTGAGCGACCTCATCCCGGTATTACGGGGCGACCGCTTTGTTGATCGCCAGTCGTAGGCAAACCGCTCGCTACTCGCGAATCTGGGAGCGCAGATCGGCGAGCCAAATGTCGGCTTCGCCAACTGCGCCGCGGATGTTCGCTTGCTCCTCCGCGGTTCCGTATGCGGATGGGTAGGAACCGAGGAACTTTACAACGCCGTGTTTCATCTGGATGTTGCGCAGCGTGTCACCCACGACCTGATCGGCGAGGTGGCCTTCACAATCGATCAGGAAGCAGTAATCGCCCAGGCCCTTGCGGGTGGGTCGACTCTCCAACTTGGTGAGGTTGATGTTGCGTGCCGCGAACTCAGAGAGAATTGCCACCAGGGAGCCGGGTTCGTCGGCGCGCTGATAAATCACGATCGATGTTTTGTCGTGGCCTGACGGGGGAGTGACACCTTCCCGGCCCACGAGAACAAACCGAGTTTGGTTCTCGGGGTGGTCCTCGATGTCGGCGGCAAGAATCTCCAGGCCGTACACCTCGGCCGAACGCCGTGGCGCGATTGCCGCGGTGTCGGTGCGACCCGATTCGGCGAGCTCGCGGGCGGCATCGGCCGTGGAGTTGGTCGCCTCGATGGCGGCCTTGGCCAGGTTGTCGGCGAGGTAGCGCCGGCATTGGGCGTAGGCGACCGGCATCGAGCGAACGTGTTCGATGTCATCAATAGTGACACCGGGCTGCACGAGCAGGTTGAGGTTGACGTTCATGACGACCTCGCGCTGGATCAAGAGGTCGGCATCGAAGGCCAGCGTGTCGATGGTGGCGTTGACGGCTCCCTCGATCATGTTTTCGATCGCCGCAAAGCCGTAGTCGACCGAACCGTTCTCGACGGCTCGCAGGACCTCGACGATGGTGCTGTAGCGAATCAGCTCCATTGACGCGAGGTCGGGTTGCGTGAGCATCGCCTGCTCCGTAAAGGTCCCGACCGGGCCCAGGTAGGCGAGGGTCGGGTTGGTGTTCGTTTCGGTCACGACTCGCGAGGATAGGGCCATGAGGTGAGTCCCTCACGGCTATTCATGATGGACTGCCCTCGCAGGGAGGAAATACCGTGTCGGCACAGCGGATCCTGCGGAACTATCAGGTCCTGGCGGGGCTCTACACACTCGCCGCGTCGTTGATCTGGGGAGTGAACACCCTCTTTTTTCTCGATGCAGGGCTTTCGATCCAAGAGGTCTTTATCGCCAACGCGGTCTTCTCTGGCGGGATGGTGTTGTTTGAGATTCCGACGGGCGTTGTTGCCGACACAGTGGGCCGTCGGGTGTCTTTCCTCCTGTCGATCGTTGTGCTCGCGGCCACGACGATCCTGTATCTGTCGGCGGCGCCGCGACCGTGCTCGTGTGGCCGCTGGTGTGGATGGTGCGAGCGCGCGGCGATGAGGCCGACCTGACCGTTGGAAGCAGCGTCCGAGCGGGCACGTGCGCCGCTCAGGGTCTGCCGCGCGACATGCAAATAGAGTCCCATCCGGGCGAGGTCGTAAAAACGCGCGGGTGACGATCGTGTCTATGGTTTGCCCATGTTCACGAACCGGCTCACCACCGATGCGCAACTGCGCGAGATCTACCGGCCTCCGATGGATGCCATCGAGGCAAAGATCCAGCTGTCGCTCGACGATCACGCTCGAGCGCATATCGGTCTCGCGTCCTTCGTCATGATTGGCACCAGTGCGCCCGATGGCACGGCGGATGTGTCGCCGAAAGGCGGCCCGCCGGGATTTGTGACGGTGCTCGACGATCAGCACCTGGCGATTGGTGATCTCTCCGGCAACAACCTTCTTGACTCGCTGTCGAATATCGCCGCCGGGTCGGGCGTGGGGATCATTTTCCTGGTTCCGGGCAACGAGATCACGCTGCGGGTAAATGGCCAGGCGTGTGTTACGACCGACGCTGAGGTGCTCGATGCCTGTGCGGTGCGAGATCGTCGTCCGAAGACGGCGATTGGCGTCACGATCACCGAACAGTTCATGCATTGTGCGAAGGCGTTTCGTCGGAGTGGTCTGTGGCAACCAGAGACGTGGCCGGTGGAAGGGAGTTTGGCGTCGCTGGGCAAAATCGTTGCCGGCGGGATGGGGCTCGATGATGCTGCGGTACCCGCGGTCGAAGAACTCCTCGAGGCGAACTACGAAGAGACCATGTGGGAACCGGGCGGCGACGCCGAAGAGTCTTCCTAGCGGTCGCTATCCCCTCTCGTGTTACAGAGTGACATACACGTGGGCTTGTTTCTGTAACGAGAGGTCGATAGTCTTGGTGCCATGACCGAAACTGCTCGTTCGGAGATGCCGTCACACGACGAGCTCGTGGCCGCGTTCACGGGTGGCCTTGCCCCTGATATCGACGCCCTCCCTGTGTTCGCGGGGTCGGACCGCCTTCGGCCCGACGGTCGCCCTCGGCCCGAGTTTCGGGCGGAGCTTCGGCGTATCCCAAATCGGCAAAACGTCTTTCTCGTGGTGGTTGCGCTCGTCTACCCCTTCATCGCAATCGGTGGGTCGGTCGCCCTTGATCACCCGGTCGCCTGGGTCGCGGCGTTCTTCGCGATGGGCGCCTACTTCCAGCGCGCCCTCACGCTCTTCCATGAAGCCGCCCACCGACTGCTCTTCAGCAATCGCAGGTGGAACGACCTGATCGGCGAGAAGTTCATCGGCTGGCTCGCCTTCGGTACCGGCGAAAGCAGCTACCGAAAGGCGCACTCCCAACATCATCGCGATGAGTTTGGCGAGAAGGAACCCGACTTCCCGCTCTACGCCCGCTATCCGATCCCGACGTCGTCGCTGCGGCGCAAGCTCATCCGCGATGCGTTCGGAAACTCTGGATGGAAGAATCTGAAGCCGTCGTTCGTCGGACTTTTTGTCGCTGGGCGTCGTATCCGAGCGCTGCGTTTCCTCGGTGGCCAAGCCGTGGTCTTTGCGATCTTTGCGGCGTTTGGTCAGCCCTGGCTCTATCTGTTGCTCTGGTTGCTGCCGTGGCTGACCTACTGGCGAGTGGCTAACCGGCTCCGGGCGCTGGCCGAGCACGCGGGTATGACCCGATCCAATGATCGTCGGCTGACCACGCACCACATCAAACAAGGCTTCTTGTCGAAATACGTCTTCTTGTCGCAGTCGATCGGCTTTCATCTCGCCCACCACGTCGACTCTGGGATCCCGATGGCGAATCTGGCGAAGCTCCAACGAGCACTCGAAGAAGATGGCTATGTCACGGAAGTGATCACCCATCGCGGATACTGGGCGTTCTGGCGAACGCTCGCGCAGCCTGCGAAGTAGCCGGCAATGCCGATTGTTTCTGTCACGCCGCTTTCCGCGCGGAGCATCATTGCTTCCACGCTGCTCGGCACGCTGCCGCCGAGGCTTCCCGGACGGCTCCTCGTGGCCTTCGCCGAAGAGTTCGGCGTGAACCCCGGCACCGCTCGCGTCGCTTTGAGTCGGATGGTTGACGGGGGTGAGCTGACCCGCGAGGACGAGGGTGTGTATGGGTTGGCCGGGGCCCTGCTCGCACGCCAGACACGACAAGAAGCGGGGCTCATGCCGTCGCCGTCCCTTTGGTCGGGCGACTGGACGATCCTCGTGGTCAACCAAACCAGTCGCGAGTCGGCTGACCGGTCCGCCCTTCGCCGGGCGGCCACCCATCTCGGCTTTGGTGAACGCCGTGAAGGCGTCTGGATGCGTCCCGCCAACCTGCCCGTCGGCCGCCTCGTTGCGGAGGAAGCGATCGTGGCAGCCCAGACTGACCGCTTCACTGGCCGCCCGGCCGACATCGCCCCGCAGGCGCTCGTCGACGAGCTCTTCCCGCTGGCCGAGTGGGCCGAGCTCGCCGCGCGGCTGGTGCAGGCGATGACGGAAGCTCCGGTCGACGACACCGCGCTGGCTGAGGGTTTCGAGCTCTCGGCCGCGGTGCTCCGGCATCTGGTGGCCGACCCTCTGCTTCCGGTCGAGCTCTGGCCCACCGACTGGCCGGCCGCGGTCCTGCGCGATGGCTACGCCGCCTACAACGTCGCCTTCCGGCACCGGTTGTCGGCCTTTTTCCGGTCGCGATCTAGGGTGGCGGAATGAGCGATCGTTTCTATTTCCGCCAACTTCTTTCGGGCCGTGACTTCGCGACCAACGACCCGATGGCCGTGCAGATGGTCAACTTTGTCTACGCCATCGGCGACCGCGACACGGGCGAAGCGGTGCTCGTCGACCCGGCCTACGACGTCAACGGGTTGGTCGATGTGCTCGAGGCCGACGGCATGCGCTGCACCGGCGTGCTCGCAACCCACTACCACCCGGACCATGTGGGCGGCTCCATGATGGGAATGAAGCTCGAAGGGGTCGCAGAGCTGATGGAGCGCGTCGAGGTTCCAATTCATGTGCAAGCCGCGGAGGCCGAGTTCGTCGAGAAGGTCACCGGGCTCAGCGGCGCCAGCCTCGTGTCACATCAGAGTGGCGACAAGGTGACGGTCGGGGCTGTCGAGATCGAACTCATTCACACGCCGGGGCACACGCCCGGCAGCCAGTGCTTCTTTGTTGACGGCCGGCTCGTCGCGGGCGACACGTTGTTCCTCGATGGCTGCGGCCGAACGGATTTCCCCGGTTCGAGCCCCGAAGAGATGTACGAAAGCCTCACGCAGCGTCTCGCGAAGATTCCCGACGACGCGGTGCTCTATCCCGGTCATCAATACTCGGCCGATGCGTCGGCCACGATGGGTGTCACGCGAGAGCGCAACATGGTGTTTCGCCCACAGACCCGCGAGCAGTGGTTGGCCGTCTTCGGCAGCTAGTGCTCAGCTCGCGTTCTGCTGCCACATGTGCATGCAGTTGTTGCAGCTGAAGAACTCGACCTGGTTGAACCGGTCGAAGAGATCGCGCTGCCCGGGTGCGGCGCACCTCGGACATTCCGCGGTCTGCGCAATGTTGTCGAGCTGAATCGTGGGTTCGTCCGCGCCCGCTTCGTAGACGCCGGTATCGGCCTCGCCCGCAGGCTCAGATTCATCGTCGGTGGTTGTGCAATCGACGAGCGGCGGTGCCATCTCCATCGAGATCGGCACCTTCGAAAGCTGGGGGCGGGGCGTCTCGACCGATTCTTCAACGATGGTCGCGGTGGTGGTCGCCGCTGTTGTCGGCACCGAGGTTCCGGTGGCGCCGAAGGTGTGGCGAGCGCGGAGGCCAAGCCGCCAGCGCGGCTTCGGAAGTTCGGACTCGTCGTACAGGTTTGAGACTTCGGCGGCGTCGCCGAGTCGGCCCCGCAAGCTGCGCAGGGCCTTCGCCGGGTCGGTGATCGAGGCACCCGCCGGGTCCTTGTCGGACTCGCGTAGATCAATGACTCCGTCGGCGTCGATCACGAAATTGCCGACGCGCTCGGCGTCGACAATGGTGCGATCAACTGCGGCATGGCGCAATCGCCGCTTCAGGGGTTGGTTCATCTGATTCATGTCCTCCACCTTCGCCTCACGGGTTGGGCCGCACCCGTGCTCCCAACGTAGGGATCGGGGCTGCCGCGCCACATGAGTCGATCGACCTATTTCGAGAGGCTCACAATCTCGTCGATGGTCCAACCGGCGGCGATCCCAGGCGACTGGAGCATCCATTCGGCGATCGTGGCGGCTTCCGCTTCATGGACCTCGGCCAGGCCTCGCACAATCGTGCCGAGGTAGGCGGGCGACGGCGCGTTGGTGGCGCGGTCTTCGAGTGGAATCGGCGATGTGAACGTGAGGACTGGGATGCCGTCGATCGACGGGAGGAGAAGGAGACCGTCGTAGAAGCCGTCGCCGAGGGTGGACACCACGCCGATCTCCAGCTTGTCGATCTCGAGTGGGCGAGGTTCCCGGCGGCTCTCCTGGGCGGCGACATCGTCGAACTGACCCTTCGTGATGAGATATCGGCGGCCCGGCGATGGCGACGATGGTGTGTGATCGAGGAACGCCACCCCGCCTCCGCCCCACTTGCTGCTCTCGCCAAGAAAGCGGACGGGATTCGGGAACCAGTGCGGTTTGGAAGCGAGGGGCGGGCTGGAATCTCGTGCACCGCGTTCGCCGTGGCGGGCGCCGTCGGCCCACGAACCGGTGAGGTAGGCGTTGAATCTTGTCGCGGAGCAGTTTGAGCCATACGACGCATACCAGACCGGTTCGTCATCGCTCACACCCATCTCCGCACACTAATTCGCCGAACTGACAATGGTCCCGGACTCAAGACCCGCGATCTAGGGCCGATTGAGCAACGAACCGCAACTACGCGGCCGATCGCCTTGAGGACGAGTTATGAGTGAACACCGCGTCGCAACATCGATGGCAACCCCCCGTGAACGCGAACTGGCGATTGAAGTTGCGCTCCTCCAGGCGGAAGTCGAGACGTTGAAGGGTTCCGATCCCGCGGCAACCACCGGTCGTTTCCTCGCCATGGCCGCGGCCACCGTTGACCAGGCCGTGGACGCTGCCCGCCGCGAGGCTGATGAGATCGTTGAGGGGATCAGCGCTCAAGCGGAGGCGCGCCGCGATGAGGCCACCCGCGTGGCCGCTGAAGCTGAAGCAATGGCTGAGAGTCTTCTCGCCGAGGCTGACCAGTCACAAGCGCGAATCGAACGAGCGGAGTCCGAGGCGGAAATGATCAAGGTCGTCGCTCGGGAGGAAGCCGACACATTGGTCAGCGTCGAACGCTCGAGGGTCGCCGGTGAGATCGAGGCGCTCGCGGAATTACGCATCGCCCTCGAGACCGAACGAGGCGTGCTTGAGTCGTACCACGAAGAGCTTCGCCGCCGAGTCCAGGAACTTGCCGAATCGATGGTGTCGTTCATGACTACCGAGTCGCCGATCGGTGCAGCAACCGCGATCGAGAATCTGGTGCCGCCGGAGCTCGAATCGGTGCTGGCCGAGAACCCCGAACTCGCCCGCGTCGAACCCGAAGCCGTCGACCCGGTCGACCCGTGGTTGGAAATGCTCGAAACCGTGATCCCGGCGGACGAACAAGTCGTCGATGTTCCCGAAAGCGCAATTGGAGAGATCCCCGATGGCCCGCCGCAACCGTTCGACGAGCAGCCGATCGTTGAATCTGAATTGGGCGACGACATGAAGCCCACGAGTGCCGGACTTTTCTCGCGAGCTCGCACCGACGAAGACGGCGATGATGTTGACGCCCTCTCCGATCTTGCTGCAACCGGTGAGGACAGCGACCTTGATGGTGCGGACATCGGGCTCTTCGGAATGTTCGACTCCCGCATCGTTGAGAAGACCTCACCGGAAGGTCTGGCCGATGCGTTTGGTGTTGATGACGCCGATGACGATGCCTTCCGTCAGTTCCTTGATGGCGATGATGCGCCCGATCCAAGCCGGGACTGGTTGTTGCGTCCCGAACCGAGCTGATCTCTCCCGTGCTCAATCTGGCCCACCGGGCCTCCCCTGGCGACGATGGAGCCGAGCTCGACGAACTGATCGAGCAGTGGACGCATGACCGCTCTGCGGTGCGCGATCGCACGCTCGAGCTGATTCGTATCGGTCATGTGATCATGGGCCCGCTGGTTGTTTCGGGCGTGTTCATCGCGTTCCCGGCGGCCGCGCTGGTCACCGCCGGGATGGTCTATCTGCTGGGCATGGTGTCCGTGCTGATCTTCTTGCCCCGCCGCCGGCAAGCCGTTGTCTTGGCGATGTTCGATCTCCTCTTGGTATGTCACGTCAGCTCCCTTGATCCGACGGTATGGCAAGCGCTACTTGTCCCGGCTGTGGCGGCCATGACGATCGGCTGGCTGGTATCGCCGCGGGCGACATGGGTCCTTTGGGCGGTGGGGTGCGGCGGCATGAGTGCTGCAGCGCTGCAGGCCCAGCCTCCGGGTGGCTGGTACATCACGCTCGTATTCGTAGGCACCACGGCGGCGCTGAACTTCAACAATCTCAAGATCCTTGATGAAGGTCGAGACAGCGTCTTGCGAGTAGCGGACCTCGTGGACTCGCTGCCCGTGATCGTCTGGGAAGCGGACGTCATCACGTTCGAGCTGACCCGCGCCGTCGGGCGGGTCGAGGAACTCTTGGGCTACAGCCCGACTGAGTGGCGCTCCATGCCGGTCGCCCAGCGAGTGCATCCAGAAGACCTCCCGCGCTATCTCATCGATGCGACCGAGATCGCTGAGGGCGAGGTGCGCGAGGTGCGTCTGCGGTGTGCCGATGGTTCGGCGCTGAGAGTTCGTGAGGTCGTCCGGACGGTTGAGGTCGGCGATCGCGGCTACCTGCGCGGTGTTGTTCTCGATATTGCCGAAGAGGCGGCCGCTCGCGAAGAAGTCGACCGCCTCGCGGCGGTGGTTGCCAACCAAACTGAGCCGTTGCTCGTGATCGCCGGCCGCAGCCTGGTCGACACACCGCCCCGAGTCCTGCAGGTCAACCCGGCTTTTGCCGCGTTGGCCGGAGTCGAAGCCTCGGCCGCTGGCGGCCAGCTCCTCGACACGATCGCGCCATGGCTGCCCGCAACGATTCGCGCCGATCTCGACGATCTCCTTCTGAGCGGACGTGTCGCTGATCGCGATGACGTGGAGATCATGACGCCGGCCGGCAGCCGGAGCTTCGACTACGAGATCGTTGCCCTTCCCGACGGTTCGGTCGGCGTGCAATTCGCCGATGTCACTGATCGCAAACAGGCGACGGAGCTCATCCGCCACCAGGCCTTCCATGACCCGCTTACTTCATTGCCGAACCGTTCTCTGTTGTTCGACCGACTGTCGCAGGCGCTGGCGACGATGCAGCGAGACAACACGACCGTTGGTCTCCTCCTCCTCGATCTGAATCAGTTCAAGGAGATCAACGACACGCTCGGCCACGGGTACGGCGATGAACTTCTCACCACAGTCGGCGTTCGTCTGAATGAGATGATGCGAGATGTCGACACCGTCGCCCGTCTCGGCGGCGACGAGTTCGCGGTTGTCGTCGGCGGTGCCAATGAAGTCGACCTGCTCGAGATCTCCGCCCGGATGGCCGATGCGATCAAGCAGCCAGTCGAGTTGGGCGGTATCGAAGTCGAAGTGACGGTATCGATCGGTGGCGCAGTCGGGCCCACCCACGGTGCCGACGCCCACGTCCTGCTCCAGCGCGCCGACATCGCCATGTACGACGCCAAACGCGCGGGCATGCCCTATCGCCTCTACGTACGCGACGACGATCGTCATTCGCTCGACCGTCTCACGCTGATGGGTGAGCTACGGCACCTTCTCGACGATGGACTGCGCGTCTGGTATCAACCCAAGGTTGATCTCCGGACCGGACTTGTGCAAGAAATGGAAGCGCTCGCTCGATGGCAACACAATCGCCTTGGCCTTCTCGGACCTGGTCAGTTCATCGAACTCTGTGAAGTCTCTGGGTTGATCGCCGACCTCACCTTTGCTGTGCTCGACCGGGCTCTCGACACGATCCAGGACTGGCCCGGCCAGCAGGTCGCCGTGAATGTGCCGGTTCGGAACCTCTACGACCGCAACCTGCCCGACGCAGTTGCTCAACGCCTAGAGGACCGGGGGATTTCGGCGGACCGCTTGATCCTCGAGATCACCGAACGCGAGATCATGGAAGACCATCGCGCCGTCGTCGACGTGCTCGAAGCGCTGCACAAACAAGGCGTCCGTATCTCAATTGACGACTTCGGCACGGGCTTCTCATCGTTGACACATTTGCGCAAGCTGCCAGTCCACGAAATCAAGATTGATCAGTCGTTCATCTCCGGGATGCTCGACCGAGAGAACGACTACATCATCGCTCGGTCAATCATCGACCTGGCCCACAACCTTGGCCATCGTGTGGTTGCCGAGGGTGTGGAAGACACCGCCACGCTCGAGCTTCTACGGGGCCTCGGCTGCGACGCCGCGCAGGGTTTCCTCTTCGCCCGGCCGGGTCCAGCGGAGCGCATCCGGCGCCAGATTGAGAGCGGCCCGGCCCTCGACGCCGACGGCACATTGGCCTGGAATACGCGCGACTAACTGTCAGCGAACGCAGAACTTCTAGACTCGCCGCCTGATGGGCGCCGTCACCACTACTACTGCGCCGTCGGACCAGGGACGGATCCCGGGTCTCGACGGCTTACGCGCGATCGCGGCGATCGCCATCGTCTTCCACCACGTCGGTTTTCAGACTGGCGCAACCTTTCGCGCTGGGGTTTGGGGCGAGTATCTCGGCCGCCTCGACATTGGTGTGCCGGTGTTCTTCGCCCTCTCGGGATTTCTGTTGTTCCGGCCGATTGCGGCCGCGGTCCTCGACGACACACCCTTGCGATCGGCCACGGTCTTCCTTTGGCGGCGGGCCATGCGGATCTATCCGGCGTACTGGGTGGCGTTGATTCTGATCGTCGCGTTCACGTCGGAGGGATTCGTCGATGTCACGGGCGCGGTCACCAACTTCCTGTTGATTCAGATCCACTGGCCCACCCACCGGGCCGGACCAATCCTTCAGGCGTGGAGTCTGGCCACCGAGTTGACCTTCTATCTCACGCTCCCGGTGATGGCCCGGGTGCTGCGCCCATGGCTGCGCAGTCGCGACTACGCCGGTCGACGCAATGGCCTCTTCCTCTTCGTTGCGGGCCTTGTGCTTCTCTCGGTGTTCTTTCGGGTATGGGTGCTCACACTCGACACGAGATGGAGCGGGGCGCAGGCGCAATGGCTGCCGGCCATGTTCGACTACTTCGCCATTGGGATGGCGCTGGCCGTGGCCCGGGTGTCCCTTCACGAGGGCACCAGAGGTCGCGAGCGTCTCGAACGAGCGGGCGCCCCGGCCTGGGCTTGGTGGTTTGCCGCGGCGATCCTGTTCCACATTGTGTCGACTCGGTTGGGTTTGGCGCTGGGTACGGAGACCGCGTCGTGGCTGCGCGAGATCGCTCGCCAGTTCCTCTACGGCCTCATCGGTCTCTGCCTGCTGTTCCCGCTCGTGTTCGGGACAGGCCGCCGCTCGCTCGTGCGGCGTTTCGTTGGGCACCAATGGATGGAGTGGCTCGGGCTGATCTCGTACTCCATCTACCTCTGGCACATGGTGTTCGCCGTGCATCCGTTTGAGCCGCTGGCCGACCTCTTCGGCGCCCAGCGAGGCGATTTCCTTTGGGACTATCTCGGTACCGACTTCTGGACGATGCTGGCCGTCGTCAGCATTCCCACGCTGTTCGTGGCCACGGCCAGCTACTACGCCGTGGAGCGCGTCGGCCAGCGATGGCAAGGGGCGGTGCAACGCGGAACGCTCGACCCGACACCGATGGAGGCATGGGTTTCGAGAATTCTCGGCCGGGCCCGGGCGGCGTCGTTTCGTGCCCAGCTCTTGGTCGTCGCCGGGGTGGCCTTCGTCGGGCGAGCGGCCTATGTGGTGCTCGCGAAGCACGATCAGACGCTGGCCACTTCCGACATTTTCCCGGGTGATCAGTTCTTCTATAGCCGGGCCGCCGACGCGCTCGCCGACGGCGAGGGGTTTGTCACGCCGTGGCATGACATCGCGGTCAATATCGGACTGGCCGCTGAAGGTTCGGCGGCCCAGCACGCGGCCGATCATCCGCCGCTCACGGCAATCGTGGCGGCACCGGCGTCGTTCCTTCCCGGCGGCCGGGGTGACCATCTCTTCGAACAGCGGTTCATCATGTGTGCCGTTGGTGCCGCGGTCGTGGTGATGGTGGGCCTGCTCGCTCGCGAGATCGCCGGACGGTCAGTCGGGCTGACCGCCGCGATCGTGGCCGCGATCTACCCCGGGTTCTGGATCAACGACGGCCTCGTGATGGCCGAGTCGCTCACGGCCCTGACTGTCGCGGGGGCGCTCTACATGGCCGCTCGGTATCGGACGGCGCCCTCTGCTCGTCTCGCGGGATGGCTGGGTGGTTGGATCGGTCTGGCGGCCCTGGCGCGCGCCGAGTCTCTCCTGCTCGTACCACTCGTGGTCGTCCCGTTGATGTGGGTCACTCATCCCGAGTTGCGACATCGAGTTGTCCGAACGGTGGTTGCCGGTGTTGCGACCGCGATCGTGATCGCGCCGTGGGTCATCCCGAACCTGGTGCGATTCGAAGAACCTGTGCTGATGTCTCATGGCGACGGGCTGGTGCTCGTTGGTGCCAACAACGACGCGGTTTACAACGGCGGCGGGATCGGTTTTTGGCTGCCGCCGGGAGAGTTCATCGATGCGACCTCTCGATTCGATGACACCGACCCGAGCGTCGACTCGGTGGAAATGCGGCAGCAAGCCACCGCATACATCGGAGATCATCTCCGCGATCAGCCGCGGGTGATGGCGGCGCGCTTGGGCCGACTCTGGAGCGTCTATCGCCCACTCAACACCGCCACGCTGAACACGCAGGAGGGGCGCGAGCTTTGGGCGTCGCACCTGTCGATTGCCGCGTTGTATCTGCTGGCCCCATTGGCCGCGATTGGATGGTGGCAGGCGGGGCGAGGTTGGGCCCGTTGGCTGCTGGTCAGCATGGTCGTGCATGTCTCGCTCATGGGGGCCCTGTTCTATGGGGTTCCACGATTCCGCACCCCCGCCGAGGTCACGTTGGTGGTCGCAGCGGCGATCGGCCTGCATTGGTTGGCTAACCTCGGCCCATGTCGACCACCGCACACATCGTCTTCTCCGGCGTCCTCATCACAACCGTCCTCTTCATCTACTCCCTCGTCCGTCAGCGAGTTCTGAAGAGTAAGTACGCGTTGTTGTGGTCGCTGGTCGCGGTGGCCCTTCTCCCGATCGCGGCAGTGCCAAGCATCGTCGAGTCAGTATCGGACCTGCTCGGCATCGAGACACCGTCCAACACCATCCTGCTGGCCTCCGTGTCGCTGCTGTTCGCAACCACGGTGCACCTCACCTACGAGCTCTCACGCGTTGAGGCGCGCACCCAGGACCTGGCCGAGGAGTTCGCCTTGCTGCGGGCTCGGCTCGATCTAGCGGAGCCAGCCGGAGCGGACTGAGATCAGTCGCGCACCGCGGTAACCACAAGGCCGTCGGCGCTATAGGGCCGACCAAGTTTGCCGAGCAGACGTTCGAGGCCGAGCACCAAACGTACGGCGAGCGATTCGAGCCGGGAGCGGTCGCCCCGGTCGCGCACGGTTGGCACGTAGGTGACACTGCCGGTGGGCTTCCAGCCCTCACGCTGCATGAGCTGCGTGAGGGTGCGCCAGGTGAACATCACGACATGGTCGGGGTGGTTCACCTCGACCCGCCGGGTGATGTTGGCCACCACGTTGACGAGCCCGTAAGCGTTTGGGGTGGTGACGATCAACGTGCCGCCGAGAGCAGTAAGTGGGGCCATCGCCTCGAGGAATGGTCCCGGTGCGCCGAGGTGTTCGATCACTTCGCCGGCGAGAACGATGTCGGCCGGTTCCAATCCGAGAGCGGCGACGGCCGCAGGGTTGGTGCAGTCGACGAGGTGTGCTTCGAAGCCACCGTCGACTGCCGCGGCCACGCCCGGGCCATCAAAGTCGAGGCCGACGAGGCTGGTCGCCACCGCGTCGATGTGGCCGTGCAGCCAGCTGCCGGCCCGGCCTTGTTCCTCGCGGAATCCGGCATCGGCAAAGCCGACGTGGATCACTCGCTTGCCGCGGCATTGTTCGACGAGCCACTCGACGCGATCGACAATGTTCGTTCGCGGCAGCGGGTGGGCCATCTCGTCTTGGCCGTATTCGGGGATCTCGGTGCTCATGCGGCCACCTCCGGTTGGAAGACGGGCAGGTTGTCGCCGAGTTCGTTGACGACATCGATCATCCGGCGATCAGTGTTGGCCACGACGCTCACGACGCGGTCCTTCATGCCCTTGCGACCCCACCACATGATGCGGCTGCCGATACGCCCGACCTCAGGAAGAAGCCAACGCTCCTCGTCGGGATCGAAGTCGTAGGGATGGGAGTAGAGCCATGCGTGGCTCGGCGCCCGTTTGGCCGCCCAGCGGATCATGGGGCTCGGCGCGATTCGGAGGTAGACGCCGCCGAGCAGAGGGACCGTCGCCGGACCGAAGCCGAAGATTGGCGATGGGATCTCGATCAGGCCGCTGGGCCAACGAAAGGGTTCGTCGGGCGCGCCCGGCCAGCCGTAGAGGGGGTTACGGGCCGGCAACACCGACGAGCTGTAGATGTAGCCGAGGTCGGACAGGATCTCGGGGGCCCAGGCGGATTCGCGGACCATCGAAAAGATCGGTGCTCGAAAGCCAACAACGGGGGCCTGGATAGTTTGGGCCAGTCGGTCGGTGGCTTCCGCGGTGACCGTGCGGAACGTTTCGGCGCCAACGTCGGGGAGCGGCGTGTGCGTGGCGCCATGCAGGCCGATCTCATGGCCGCGAGCGGCGACCCGAGCGACAAGGTCGGGCTGGTCGCGCACGACTTCGCCGACCACAAACACGGTGCCGATCACGCCGGCCTTCTCGAGATCGTCGAGAAGGGCATCGGTGACAGCCGGGTAGCGGAGCTCGGCCGACTCGTTGGGCCGATGGTCCTCGAGGTCGAGCGTGAAGACAATCCCGCTGGTGCCGTGGCCGCTCATCGCTGTGTAAGCCGCTTCTCGAGGGAGTCGAACACGCCCTCGTTTCGGAGCCGATGGACGATCCAGCTCAACGCCACCGACGCGAGCACAATCATCGCGATATCGACCGGCACTCGATAACGAGTGAGGCCGAACGTGCTGATCGAGGCGAACGCAATCATCGGCCACATCGACAACAACGGAGTGAGGCGCTTGCCCCGTTTACGCAGAAGGGCAATGCCAATCAGAGAGAACGGCACGAGTGAGTAGTACATCCCGAGCCCGAGCGTGCTGGGCTCTTCCCAACGCCCTTCGACCTGATAATTGACGCGGAGGGTGTGGCCCACCCGGATGAACTCAAACGAGCGGCCAACCCGAGCGATCGCCACCTTGGGGAAGCGCTTCCAGTTGTCGCGGTAGTACTCGAACGCCTTTTCCCGGTTGAAGACATCGATGACAGACTCGTCGTACGTCACTCGGTTGGCTTCGTCGTCGGGCCACGAGCCGGGATACTTCGCCTCAAGTTCCGGCGCGAGGTTTCGACCTTCGAAGCAGCGGGCCCAGATGCCGATCGATTCGCCTTCCCAAGCGGTGTCACAAGCGCCCGCCATCATGACGGTGCCGGTCACGGCGCTGACGGTGACCGGCTCTTCGAAGCGGAGGTTGTTGTAGATCAACCACGGCGACATCAACATCAAGCCGGCGACGCCACACAGAATTGTTTGGCGCACCTTCTCCCGCGTGTCGATCGTGCTCACCCACCAGAACAAGGGCAGCACCATGAACGCGTAGAGGCTGATGGCCTCCGCTCGGATCAACGTGGCGAGGGCGATCGCGACGCCGAGAAGAACCGCATTTCGGCGACTGGGTTCCTTGATCCATTCGTAACCGGCCCAGAACATCAGGACGACAAACGGCTGGTACATACCCTCCGAGAGCAGCATCATGTCGTTGAGCCACATGAGCGGATGAACAGCGGCGATCACGGCGGCGATCACACCGGCGGCGTTGCCCGCGAGGCGCCGCGTGAAGAGGCCAATGACGATGATGAGGACGAGGCCCCACAGTGATGCGGCTATGCGGTGTTGGTCCACCGCGTCGACACCGATCTTTGACCAGGCCGCGAGGTAGGCGGCGAAGAGGGGCGGGTCGCCGGCTGAATCGACGTGGCTGCCATTGGCGAGGAATACGTTGGGGTTTAGATAACGACCCGTGTCGGCCAAAAGGTTTGCTTGGCCATGGTGATAGGCGGCATCACCGGCGATCGTGTAGCACTCGGTTGCGCCCGTATTGCAGGTGGGGCGATAGTTCGTGATCGTCCAGACGCGAAACAGCCAGCCGAAGAGTCCGACGCTGATGATCAACGAGACGGAGCGGGGCAGATTGCGGAACCATTCGGTCATGACAACGCCCCTTCGTCGATGGTTTCTGGGGGCAGCGGTTCCCCGGGCTTTGGGGGACCGTAGCGGTCGATCAGATGGCCCAGGGCGACAGCGGTCAGAATCACGAACACGAGGTCCGCGCCGATGCGGTATCGCGAGATCCCGAAGGTGATCGCCGCGGTGAAGATGGCCGTACCGGCGATTGCTGCGATGGGCAGGACGGTCGTGCGGCGACGCCACACCGTGATGCCGTAGAGCGACCCAAGCATCACGAAGTAGTGGGCCCAAAGCCCGACCGTCACATGGGTGCGCACCCGTCGCTCGAAGAATGTGTCGAAATTGATGCCTTGGACTGGCCGGTAAACGCCGAGGATGCGCCCAACTCGGGCCGCCACCACCTTCGGTAGTTGTTCCCAGTTCTCGCCGATGTACTCGGTGGCCTTGGCGTACTTCGCGGCCGCGATCGCCGATTCGTCGCCGCCCTCGGGCCACGTGGTGCCGTCGTCGCAGTTCGCGCTCCAGTAGCCGAGAAACGTGCCGGAGTAGGTGTCGTCGCAGTTGCCGAGCTCGAGCACATAACCCGGGCCCACGGCGAGATAGGTGGGCTCATCGAAGATCGTCACGTTGCGGCCCACCCACGGGGCAAGAATCAACATGGCGAGACCGGCCGCCATCGCCGTGCGTTTGATGCGGTCTCGCCACTCGAGTTTGGGATGGAACATCACCATCGGTGCGAGCAGCAGGAAGAACATGAGGAACGGTTCGGAGCGGGTGAGCGCGCCGAACGACAACATCACGGTGAGGTGAACAATTCGTTTGACCGAGGGCTCCTCGTAGGCCCGATGGGCGAAGTAGAGCGCCCACGCGGCGAGCGGGATGTACATGCTCTCGGACAGGATCAGCGCGTCGTTCATCCAGAGCGGTGGATAAATGGCGACGGCGAACATCGCGATTGCCGTGGTGCGGAGATCGAAGAGACGCCGCAGGGTAAGGCCCACGGGCAGGACGGCGGTCGCCGAAAGCAGACCGCCAGCAAAGCGATGCCAGGTGACCGAGTCGGCGCTGAAGAACGACCAGATCGCGAGATACACGGTGTAGCCGGGCGGGTGGGCGGCCGTGGGCACGAGCACCCCGTTCACCTGGTATTCGAAGGGATTGGCGAAGCCGTGACCGTCGGCCAAAAGGTTGGCGCTCAGGTGGTAGTAGAGGTTGTCGTTAATCGTTCCCTCTTCGATGAGCGGAACATCGCCGTACCAACGAATGAGCACCAGCCAGCGCACGGCAACGGCCAAGCCGAAGGCCAGCAGGACAGCGAGGGCAAACGGGTGTTGTCTGGCGCAAGTGCGGGCGCGTTCCCAACCCAGCAGAACAGCTCGTCGAAATGTGATTCCCCAGCGCACCGGGTGATCGTACTTGTGGCGTACGGTTGCGGCCCATGCGTGTGACGGTGATTGGCCACTCGTGCCTGCGGGTCGAGACCCGGGCCGGCACCATTCTCGTCGACCCTTGGCTGTTCGGTTCCTGTTATTGGCGCTCGTGGTGGCACTTTCCGCCGTCCACCGAACCCACTGAGGAGATGCTCCGACCGGACTGGGTGTACCTCACCCATCACCACTTCGATCACTTTCACTATCCGTCGATGCGCAAGCTCGACCGTTCGGCGGAGATCTTGATTCCGCGATTCGGTGTCGACGTGATGTCCGACGAGGTCGAG
The DNA here is from genome assembly GCA_047639555.1 of Candidatus Aldehydirespiratoraceae bacterium. Lineage (GTDB taxonomy): Bacteria > Actinomycetota > Acidimicrobiia > Acidimicrobiales > Aldehydirespiratoraceae > JAJRXC01. The sequence continues at coordinate 156,818 of JBLIOE010000001.1, read as the reverse complement.
AGCCTGGGCTTCGAGAAGCCTCGCGAACTGATCCACGGGCGAGAGATCGACCTCGGCGATGGCGTGCGGGTGGCGTCGTATCAGTACGGGTTCGACGACACGGCCTTCGTGATCGCCGAAGACGACCATGTGGTGGTTGACATCAACGATTGCAAGATCCGCGGTCGCGCCCTTGATCAGCTCGTGAAGGACTTCGGACGACCGACGCTGGCGTGCAAGAGCCACTCATTCGCGCAGAGCTATCCAGTGCTCTACGAGAGTGACGATCCGGCCCAGTTGAGGCTGGTCACGAACCAGACCTACCTCGACGACTTCCATGATGTGATGGCCCGACTCAACCCGGAATACGCGATCCCGTTTGGCTCGATGGTCGGATTCCTGCATCCCGACAGTGCACCGCTGAATGCCCATCTGGTTACCCCCGCCGACGTGGTTGACGGTGTTGCGGTCCGGGGCGGGATCGACGGCACCGACGTGATGCGAATGGCGCCCGGCGATTCGTGGGACAGCAAGTCGGGCTTTGATCGTGACGGGTTCGACTGGTACGTCGACCGTGACGTGCACCTGGCCGCCCTGACCGAGAAGTACCAGCCGAAGATCGACGCCCGCACGGCCGAGGAAGACGGCGTCGCCGTCGACTGGTCGGCCTTTGAGGCGCATCTCGGTCGTATGGTGCGCGAGGTGCCTCGGGTGTTCGCTCGTCGTCTGGCCCCGCGACCGTTCGTCTTTCATGTGCCGTCGGATCGCGCCACGCCCTACTGGTGGCTCTCGTTCCGCACCCGTTCGGTCGGCCGGTCGGCCGAATTGCCCGAGGGAGCCTCCGGCCTCACAACGGTGCCAGAAGCCGTATTGGCCGACGCGATCCGCGACCGCATCGTCCACATCCTCCACGGCGCGATGCGCATCCACACTTCGCTACAGCCCGGTGGTGTCCAGAGCGATCTTGGCTTCTGGGGTGTCGTGATGATGTGGGAGCTTGGTTACCTTCCGTTGCGATCGAGTGCCCGCCACCCACGCCTGTGGTTCGCCATGGCCCGCCGCTGGCGAGAGTTCCTCGACCAAGCCCCCAGCGTCATCTCCCGCAACCCCGTCGACCACCTCGCCGAGCGCTTCGGCGCCGACGTCTAACCCCCCCTACGATCTCTGTCCCGTTTTGCGCCGCGGGCGGCGCAAAACGGGACAGAGATCGTAGGGGGGGGGTTAGTAGGCGTCCATGTCGAGGAATTCGAAGGTGTCGAGGGTGATGGCGTCTTGGTCGACGGTGGGGTCGAGGTGGCGAATGATCAAGTTGAGCGGTGACGGCTGTAGGCGTCGGGGCGGCCGCCCGCCGCGAAGAGTCACCCGGCCGTTGAAGCCGGCGTAGACGGCGAACGCGGCGCGATGGAAACGCATCGCGGAGCGGATCGCTCGCGTCGCGTCGATGGGCGCGGTGCCGGTGGTTAGGGGGAACAACTTCAGGACGACGCATGCAGGTATCGGACCGAGGTTCGATGTTGTCGTGATCATCGCGAGGTCATCGGCTTGGTGAACGAAGTAGCGGGTCTCGGGGCAGGCGAGCCGCCAGCGAAGGACATCGGCGGTGTAGTCGGTGGACCATCCGTCGACGACATGGCGGTCGACCGTGGCGGCGAACTCGGTGAACTCCTCGCCGTCGAGCCAGTTCGCATCGATCTCGCGATGAGTCATACGTGTGCGGCCCCGGCCGAGCGGCAGCACGATGCGGACGGGGAGTGGACCGGCGAGCCGCCACCCCATGTACTTCACCACAGCCCCGGTCGACTGCTCGTTGGTTACACCAACAACGAATGACCGCCCCTCGGCCGTCGCTTCTTCGTAGATCTCGAGGCCAATACGCGTGAAGTGGCGGCCTCGTTGATGGTCAGAGTGGACCACGGCGTTGAGCGACCACGCGCCGTCGCTTCGCTCGCCGACTGGCCCGCGGAATCGCCGCGGCATGTTGGCGTAGTGGGCGGCGAGCCGGACCGAGCCGTCGACTTCGACGTGCTGGTGACGCTCCCACGCTCGGCCGAGCGGGTTTTCGCGATACGCCCAGCGGAGGTAGTCGTCGGACACAAATCGTGGATCGGGGAGCTCCCGATCGAGTAGCTGGGTGGCGTCGCTTAGGATCTGCGGGTCGTCGCTTTTGCCGTCGATCGTCCACCCGTCGACGTCGTCATGGACGGTGGCGCCATCGGGCGGTTGCAACGCAGTCATGCCCGGACGGTACCGTGCCCATACCTTGAGCTGGGAGAAACCCGTGGCTGATCTGATTGCGTTGTCGTCTCGTGTCATCGACGAAGGCGATATGAACGAGCGGACGAACCGCGTGACGATGGAGCTCACCGAGGTCGCGGAGAACCTGTCGATCGTCGAGGCGTTCTCCCACATCTGGACGGTCGATACCGGTGACGGGCTAGTGCTGATGGACACGAGCCATGTCAGCGGCGGCGTCGCGGCGCTCGGCGCGATCCGTGGTTGGCGCGACGACCACGTCCACTCGATGGTTTACACGCACGGCCATATCGACCATGTGGGCGGCAGCGGCGCGATCATCGCGGAGGCGGCGGCCAACGGGCAGCGCGCCCCCGAAGTGATTGCCCACAAGGCCGTGCACGAGCGTTTCGCTCGTTATCGCGAAACGACCGGCTGGAACATGGCGATCAATGCCCGGCAGTTCGGCGGCAACGTCACCAGCACCGGTGTGGTCGGTGCGGCGGGAGAATTCCTGCCGGCCGACGTCGGCACCCCGACAATTACGCACGAGTCAGGCATGACCACCACGATCGGCGACACAACGTTTGAGCTGCATCACGCGGTTGGTGAAACCGACGACCACACCTGGATCTGGGACGAGGACCGCAAAGCGATCTTCTCCGGCGATCTGGTCATGTGGCACTTCCCGAACGCCGGGAATCCGCAGAAGGTCCAGCGGTTCGCCGGTGACTGGGCCACGGCCCTCCGGGCGATGATCGCCAAGGAGCCCGAACTGATCCTGCCTGCTCATGGCCTTCCGATCGGCGGCAAGGAACGCATCGCCACGGTGCTCGACACCTCGGCGTCGGCGCTCGAGTACCTGGTCGAGGAGACCGTTGCCCTGATGAATCAGGGCGCCACGCTCGACACGATCCTGCATTCAGTGAAGCTGCCCTCGCGGTTCCAGAACGTGCCGTATCTCATCCCAAGTTATGACGAACCCGAGTTCGTGGTGCGCAACATCTATCGACTTTACGGCGGCTGGTGGGACGGCGACCCGTCGTCGCTGCATCCCGCGCCACGGTCCGCCCTTGGTGCCGAAGTCGCCTCACTTGCCGGTGGCGCGGCCGCGCTTGCGCACCGAGCCCTCGCGCTGGTGGAAACCGGCGACCTCGCGGTTGCGGCCCATCTCGTCGAGATGGCGTCCGCGGCAGAGCCGACAAACGGTGCAGTCCACGAGGCTCGGATCGAGGTGTACGGCGCACTGCGGGCCGTCGCCACATCGCTGATGACGAAGGGGATCTACAAGAGCGCGATTGCGGCATCGAGCGATGCGCTGGGATCGCTCGACTAATGGCGCAGTGAGGCGACCGGGTCTTTGGTGGGACGGAAGTCGTCGCCCGCGATCGTGGTGGCGGCGGCGAGCTCCACGACCTCGCCCGAGCTGACGAGCGCATGGATGCGGCCTCCGCCGTCGCGGCCGACATGTTGCACCCGCAACCAAGCGCCGTCTCGATGAATCCAGTTGCCCTCGCGCACCAGGTGCGGCGGCAGAACCGCGGCGGGACGGACCTTCACTGGCATACCGGCCGGTGTCACTCGAAGCTGGCGGATTGCCAGCACGAGAATAGCGAGCGACCCCATTGCACACGCGATCGCCACGAGCGTGACGGCTTGTCCGCCGTCGCCCAGCGCACCGTTGGCGGCGAGGCTCAACCCGCCCCCAAGCATGAGCGCGGACACGACGACAAGGCCGATCGCGCTCCGCTGGTCGTCGTTGTTGGCGCGTGGGCCTTCGACGAGGCGACCACTCTCTGCGTACTCCAGGATTTGCGAAGTCACATCTCGTGGCCGACGTTCAATCCAACCCATTGCCATCTCTTTTCGGTGACCACCAAGATACGCCTTGTCATTAGGCTGACACATGGATCAGCGAGACGCCAGAGGAACCCGTCCGCCGGCAGGGCCGAAATCAGAACCAGCCGCCGCCCATGACGATGTCTTCGTATTCGCGGCGCCGCTTTTCGAGTTCCTGAGCGTTATCGCCGAGGAGCGGCCTGATCGCGGCAATGAACTCGCGAACTCGACCGATGGCACCGTCAACTGATCGCCACGGTGAGGCCATGTGACCGGCGATTACTACGTGCACGAGAACATTGTCGAACCCGAGTTCGAGCCCTTTCACTGCGGTTCCCAGCACGGAGAGAAGCTCAATCTCGGGAGCTTCCAACTCAGTGAGCGTCATTCTTGGCAACGCCGATCTTTCGGCACAGGTCCTCCACCCGCTGGCTTCGGCTCGTTCGCCGACAGCGACTGCTGCAGCCGCGGTATCGGGACGATTCGCGGGGAAGGTTAGGTCGTGGTCGCTTGAGCCTCAGCTCGGGCGGCTCTCGCTATCTGATGTCCGAGTCGAATCGCGTAGAGGCCGGCGATGACGATGATCAAGCATCCGATGGCGGTCATCGCGTCGGGCGCCTCGTCGAAGAAGAGTGCACCGATCAGCACCGCTCCCAGCAGAGTTGTGTAGCGGAAGGGGGCCGACACACTCAGATCGCCGACGCGCGCAGTTTGGATGGTGAACACATATCCGATGACGAGAAAGACCACTGCGGCGCCGAGATAGAGCAGCCCTCGAGCGGTGATCTCGCCCCATCCCGTGAAGATCGAGATTATGCCGGTGAGCGCCGACACGCCGAGGGCTGTGAGTAGCGCGATTCCGAACGCCGACGTTTCGGCCGGCACCCGTCGTGTCGCGAATTCACGCACAACCTGGAAGGCGGCGCTCGCTACGGCCATCAGCGCCCAGAACGAGAATGCATCGGTGGCCGGCCGGGCGACGATGACGACGCCGATGAACCCGGCGGCAACGGCGATGTATTGGCGGCCGCTGACGTGTTCGCGAAGATAGGACGCGGCGACGAGTGTGACGGCGAAGGGCACCAGCGACTGGATCGTTTGGGCGTTGGCGAAGTCGATCTGCACGATGGCGGCAAAGAAGAAGGCCGACGCAACGACTTCGGCGAGCACCCGTATGACGAAGGGCCGCTGTAGCTGTTGCCGGGTGACGTGCTCGTCTCGTTTCGTGCAGATCGCCGCGAAGATCACGGCCATCGTGAGACCGCGGAGAAACAGCGCCTGATAGACGTCGAGTCCCTCCTCCGAGGCGGCCCGAACGAGGGCGTCATTGATGACGTAACCGAGCGACCCGATGACCATGTAGACGCTGCCCAAGGTGTTTGGCGAAAGCCGTTGGGCCGTGGTGGGCGACGTCACGCGGTGATCGTATGCTCCGGTCGCTCACCGATGGAGACGTTGACGGGGCGCATAGTGAGATCGAACTCGGCGGTTCCGAACGCGCCAACCATGTCGGCACCCCAATGCGGCTTGACCGGTTCGGCGTCGACCTGAATCTCGATGTCCCAGGTGAGGTCGGTGACCGACCGAACCCGGGCTCGCGGGTTGACCGCCTGGGCCATGTGTTCGAAGCCGGGAGCATCGGGATCTTCGAGCCACGACAACGGGCTCCGGCAAACATCGTCGCCGATTCCCTCGGAGGATCTGTCGAACGTGATCCGGCCGTGCGCGTCGTCGATCACATCGAACTCATAGCGGACGTAGTCGTTCACCAGCACCGGGTCGACCTGCAGGATCTTGCCGATCGCGGCCATGTCATCGCCGCGAATGTCGAGCGCATCGCGGAGACGAGCGACCAACACGGGCGCAATCGCAGCGCGCTGTTGGGGTGCGGCATCGTCGAGGACTTCGGGGCTGATCAGCTCGTCGACCGACCAGTACGCGGCGCGCATGAGGAGGTGAGCGTCAAGGCAGAACTCCTTGGCCTGACGCACGAGCACGTTGTGGGCGAAGTCTTCGAGCTGCAGGTCTTGTTTCAGGTCGCCGGCGTAGTCGGTCATGCCGCCGTCCTCGCCCGAGTCTCCGACCACGAACTCGAACTGTGCGGCGCGCGAGGCCGCAACCACGGTCAGGCTCGGCGCCGCGGAACGGGCCCCGATGCTGTTGTCGTCCTCGGGAAGATTGCGCACTTCCCATCGGCAGTGGTCGCCGGTGAATTCGTCGGGCTTCGGCGGCCGGTGTATCGGTATCGCTCGCATCCTTGGGTTCGTCGCACCGAGCGTGGCGTCGAACGTGCGGTCCTCCATGTGGTGACACATGTTGTGGACGAGCGACTCGTCGTTGCGCGTCATCTGGCGGACGTAGTCGTGGGCACCGCAGTAGGGGAGGTGGAAGTAGCCGAGGTCGTGGTCGATCACTTCGAACTGGAAGTCGAGATATTGATGGGGAGCGCCGACATCGAACTGCATCGCCTTGAACGCAGTGCCAACGGCATCCCCGCTCATCCCGAGGTTCTTCTTGTTGCGGGCGGCGTAGATCGGGCTCGACCCCATCCACTCACTGTCGGCCTGAGCGATCGTCGCGTCTTGGCCGGCTGCAGCAACGACGTGGATCATCAGTCCGCGGTCGTGGTACATGCCCACCATCATGTACTCGCGGCAGAGACGCGCCAGCGTGGCGCGGCTCAGCTGATCGAGGGTGAAGTTCGGATCGAAGTCGCCGCGATAGTTATCGGTCGTCATAGCTGTGTCTTAGCCCGCGGCGGCGCACCTGACCAGGCTCAGATGGCGCCGGCTTCTCGAAGTACGGCGATGTCTTCCCAGCTTCGGCCCAACTCGAGAAGTATCTCCTCGGTGTGCTGGCCGAGCTCGGGGTTCGGTCCGAGCTCCACGGTTGGTGTCTCGCTCAAATGAATCGGGGCGCTGGCCAGCGCGAGTTCTCCCCACTCGGGATGGTCCACCCGCTGCAGATAACCGTTGGCGTAGACCGCGGGGTCGTCGGCGACCTCTGAGCGAGTTCGCACCCTCGCCCATCGCATGTCGGCACCGTCAAGAATCGTTGTCCATTCATCGGTCGTTCGAGTGATGAATTGTTTTCCGAGCTTCTCGAAGAGTTCGGCCTGCACTGCGCCGGCGACGAAGAACTCGGAGAAACGGGCGTCCTCGGCGAGTTCAGGAGCACCGATGAGCGCGAAGAAGTTTGGTCGTTCGTCGACGCCGATGCCAACGATCGCGATCGCCCCGTCGGCGGTCGGAACGATGCCGTAGACGCCGGGAATCCCCGGATGGCCGCCCTGCGATGGGGCGCCGAGATCGGTGCCCGTCAAAGCGGTCGAGGCATATTCGGAGGCCTGCGCGTAGATCTGACCGCCGAGCAGCGACGAGTCGACGCGCTGGCCGGTGCCCGTGCGTTCACGGACGAAGAGGGCCGCGAGGACGGCACTGGCCAGGTTTTGTGATGCGATGTGGTCGGCGATCGTGACTCCGGCGGCAGACGGACCGAGCGGGCCATCGAACATCGCATGGACGAGACCACCCGAGGCCTGAGCGGCGAGATCCGCCCCCTTCTCGAATGCGCCTTCTCCCACGGGGCCAAAGGTCGACCCGGCGGCGTAGATCAGCCGCGGATTCACCGCACGAAGGTCTTTGTAGCCGACGCCCCAGCTCTCCATTGTCCCGGAGACGAAGTTCGAGATGACGACATCAGTCTCGGCCATGAGGTCGAGGAACACCGCTCGCCCATCATCGGTCCGGAGATCAAGAGTGATGCTTCGTTTTCCGCGGTTGCACCCAACGAAGAACGGCGCGCGGCGATCACCGGCGGCGACGGTGATCCAGCGAGCGTGGTCTCCGATGTAAGGAAGCTCGACCTTGATGACGTTGGCGCCGAGTTCGCCTAAGAACATCGCCGCCTGCGGTCCTTGCACCAGGAGGCCGACGTCGACAACGCGGATTCCTTCAAGTGCGGTCATGGCGGTCTCGATTCCGTTCGACAGTGAGTCGGACACTACGCGCGACTTTCGCCGTCCGCCGCGCGGCGGTTTCGCCTTCGGAATTGACCGGTTGACGGCGCTGTTGGTCGGCGAAGATCACATCCGATCGATTCAGCACAGCTTGATGCGCGAGGCCTGCGCTTCATCCCCGCGCTGACTAACGTTGGAGCGAAGAACTCGAGAGCCAAGGAGCGTCAAGATGTCGATGGCTGGCGGTGGCAACGGCTTCGATGGGATCGACAAGGTGGCGGGCCGCGACATCGACCTGAAGAAGCTGGTTCGTAAACCGGCCGCGATTCCAAAGGCAGAGACCCCCATCTCGGGTGCGACGAGCGACGCGATTTCGGCGTTTCTCGCTTCGAGCGAAACGCCAGCGGTCTCCGTGCCGGCTCAGGGCTTGGGCGCGCGGCTGCGCAAACTTTGGCGCCGGTCGTCTGATTGACCGCTTAGCTCACGAAGAGGCCGGGGTCGGCAGCATGGCTCGCCGCGACCAGAGAGATCGTGGCATCTTCACGCTGCATAGCGCCGTCGACACGTACGTCGAGGACCCGGAGATCGATGGCGACATCGATGCTCGCCTCGGTCCCCGCGGCAATAGCGACGCGGGCGAAGCCGACCAGACGACGAGACGGGCGCTCGTGGACTGAGCCGGCGACGGATCCATACAGCTGCACAACGTGAGTGCCGGCTCGCGTGCCGGAGTTACGAACCGTCACGGTCACGATGTCGGCGGAGCGTGTTGTGCTCAAGAGCTCGAAGGTGGTGGTACTCAGTCCGAAGCCGAACGGATAATGGGCCGGAGTGGCGTTGGCATCGAGGTGCCATTGCCCGTGGAGCAACCCGTACGTCTCGGCTTCCGCGTCGGGGTTGAACGAGACGAGGTCGGCCTCGTCTCGGGGAATGGCGAAAGGAAGTCGGCCGCTGGGCGCCTCGGCTCCCAACACGATGTCGGCGAGGGCGTGGCCACCCTCCTGGCCGGGATACCAAAGCTGCAGCAGCGCCGGGACCGACTCGGCCCACGGCATCACGACCGCGGAACCGCCCATCACCGCAACGACGGTGTTGGGGTTGGCCGCAACCGCGGCGGCGATAAGTGCTTCGTCCTCAGCGTGAAGGCGCAGCGATCGACGGTCGCCACCGGAAGCCATCTCGGGGCTACCGACGAATGGTTCGTGGGGCTCGGGGAACTGCGGCGACGGTGCGTCGGTTCCCGCCAATCGGTCATCGGCCGCGGGGAACATCGTCATCATGCTCGCCATGACGTCGCCATCGACAAACTCGCCCTCGTCGGCCTTTGTGTAACCAACGACGACGATCACAACGTCGGCTCCCGCGGCCGCCGACGCGTCTTCGCAGTGAACGACATCGACGCCAGGCAGCGCGGCGACGAGCCCGGCCAACGGGGTGACGGCGTTCTTGCCGGACACATCGCTCGATCCACCATCGCCCAGGTTCGCGATCGCGGCCAGCTTGCCCACGACCGCCACCTGCGAAAGCTCGGAGGCGGTGAGCGGCAGCAGGTTGCCCTCGTTTCGGAGCAGCACGATTGCTTCGACGGCCGCCTGTCGCGCCAGGGCCCGGTGGTCGTCACACACCAACACCGACGGCGGTGGAGCAGCAGCGGCCAGAACATCGGCGAAGCGCAAGAATGTCGCGACGGTTCGAACTGCGGGCGCTTCGAGATCACTTCGGGTGAGTTCGCCGGCTGCGAACGCGGCGGGCAACGCGGCCGCCCGCTGCTGCCGGAACGGCATCTCGATGTCGAGGCCCGCATGCACCGATTTCACTGCGTCCCGTAGACCGAACAGAAAGTCCGTGATGACGAAGCCGTCGAAGTTCCACTCGTCGCGCAGGATTTTGGTGAGCAGCGCGTGGTTCTGGCCGGCCCATTCGCCGTTGACCGAGTTGTAGGAACTCATGACACTTGCGACGCCCTCGTCGACGATGCGCCGGAAGTGCGGCAGATACACCTCATGGAGGGCCCGGTCGTCACAAGTTACGTCGACGGTGAATCGGGCATTCTCCATTGAGTTGAGCGCGAAGTGTTTCACGCAGGCCATCGCATGACGTTGCACTCCCCGTGTGAGCGCGGCACCGAATTCGCCAACGTGATGCGGGTCTTCGCCGTAGGTTTCCTGCGCTCGTCCCCATGCTGGGTGGCGAAGCAGATTGACGCACACTCCGCCGAAGTAGTTGGCGCCCGACGCTCGCAGTTCTTTCCCTATCGCGTCGCCGATGGCTTCTTCGAGCTCTAGATCGAAGGCCGCACCGCGCGCCATCGGCACCGGGAAGCAAGTTGCCGTGCCGAGCACGACACCTCGTGGCCCGTCGGAGAAGTGCAACCCCGGGATGCCGAGGCGGTCGTTCACCGCGGCCGGCCATGAGTGGTTGTGGTAGCCGCCTGAACTCATGTCGCCGAGCCCGCTCCAGAGCGGGACATCACCGTCGAGCATGTTGAGGAGTTCGTCGTCGGTGAGCTGCGACACCAAGTCTGCGGCTTCAACGCGAGTCTCGGCGCCGGCGCGAACCCGCTCGGCCGCGAGGGCGAATGGAGTTGAATTCGTCATGGCCGAAAGCTAGATCGTTGTGCGCCTCGGTACCTAGGGCGCGTCGCCTAGGCGATGGTTGCGGCAACTGCTCTCCGCCCGCTCGAGTCTGGTTTCCGAGCGCCGAGTTCGGGGGTTGGTTTACGCTCGGCCATGGCCCGGCGAACTGTCCTCGTTGTTGTACTCGTGCTCTCGCTGGTGGCGGCGGGCTGTGGCGGTGACGACGCCAATGGCGAGTCGACTCCACCGGCTACCTCCGCCGCGGTCGCCACGACAACGACGGCCGCGTCGACCACCACGGACGCGCCGACCACGACGGAGGAGGCTGCGATGACCTCGGTGCTTCTGCCCGACTATCCGCTCTGGGAGACAGCGATGCTCTCGGTCGCGCCAGAGCGGCTGGATTCGTTGGCCGCCGAATACCTCGCCGACGCGGGCGACGACGCGTCGATGGAACGATTCCTCTTCGGCCAGATGCCGGTTGTGGTGTTCGACGAGATTTTCGCCGAGGGTGCCGAGGCCGATGCAGAAGAACTCTTCTGGCTGCTGCATCTGTCCGGGTACTTTGGCGGCCGATGGCTTCGAGGGGAAATTGCCGATGCCCAGCCGGAGGCCCTGCTCGTCGGCTTCAGCGACCCACCGACCGAGGCGAGCTTCGTCGACACGATGACGCGGGCCTCCGCCCGACTCGTGGCCGTCGATGACGACACAACCGTGGTGGAGGCCGCCCGGGCCGCCCTGTTCGATCGTCCCAACTCGATCGAGGGCGAGGCACCCATTCCGGGAGTGGCTGATTCGTTCGGATATAACGTCGGCTACATGCTGGAAATTCTGGCGACCCCGCCCGAAGGCGTCGACGCGTCACCGCGCTTTGATGTGACGTGCGACGGGTTGTTCTCGTGCTCGTACGCGTCGCCGAAGCTCGCGGTGTTGCCTCAGCTCGCGGGGACTCAAGCCGAGATCAACTCGGCCGAAACCAGCGCTCCGGGTTTGGTTGCCGAACTTGTTCCCGTTCAGGACGCCGCCGAACCACGCGGTCGCGGAGTCTGGAGCGGTGGCCTTTCGGTCCAAGGCTTTAGCCAGGATTCGTACGATCAACTTCTCGACGTCAGTTCGTCGTTCCTTGAGACAGTGCAAGCGACCGGTCTCGTGAATGTTCGGGCGGTGATCGACGACGATCCCGAGCAGGCGAAGGTGGGCATCATCGCGGAGGCGGCCCAGATCGTGTGGCTCGATGCCTACATCGCGGGCCTCACCAACGGCGAGGGCACGATCGAGTTGCCGACCTTCGGATAACACCGGCGGTTCGAGTTTCGACCCGTACGTATCAGCGAACTGAAAAACGAAGAAACTCTCGAACCTGAGGGTTCGAGAGTTTCCGATGTCTCGCGACATCACGATGGTGCGCGAGGGGGGACTTGAACCCCCACACCCTTACGGGCACAGGCACCTGAAGCCTGCGCGTCTGCCAATTCCGCCACTCGCGCGTGGCCGATCACCGAAGTGAACGTGTTCTGAGACTAGCGCAAGCTGGCGCAATATCGCCCAAGAAATCGGAGCGGCAGGGGAGCAATCGGCAGGACCGCTAGCCTCGCTCGTGTGGGCCTCCGGTCAGTGGAACGACGTCTCGAACGCTTTGTAGAAGGCACCGTCGGTCGGTTCTTTCGCGGCGGGGTGCGTCCGGTTGAGATTGGTCACAAGATCGCCCGGGAGATGGCGGACTCTCGCAGCGTTGGGGTGAAGGGCCAACCGGTGGTCGCCAACTTCTTCTCCGTACGGCTTGCGCCGACTGACCTCGAGCGGTTTGCTGAAGTGAGCGAGTCGCTCGTTCGTGAGCTCTGCGACGCGACCCGAGACCACGCCCGCGAAGAGGGCTGGGGTTTCATGGGGCCGGTACAGGTCGAACTCGAAGCCGACGAAACCGTACGCGGCGGCGCGATCGAGGTTGTCGGTCGTATGAAGGAAGCCGACGGCGGTGTCGGGATCCTCGTACTTCCCACCGGACAGCAAGTTGTGCTCGGCGAGTTCGTCATCAGCATGGGCCGGCTGTCGGAATGCACGATCTCGTTCGACGACTCAAACATCAGTCGCGAACACGCCATGATCCGCCCGGATGGTGATGGGTTCATCCTCGATGACAACGGTTCAACCAATGGCACCCGCGTGAATGGCGAAGGGATTACTTCACATCGGTTGGTTGACGGTGACCGGATTGAGCTCGGTGCCACCGTCATCGAATTCCGCGCTGGGTGACCATGCCGCCGAGCGCGATCTTGGCGCGTCACTTCTGGCGCGGTGCGCAGCGTTAGTCTCGACAGACTGTGTCCGACCAGCTCTTCATCGTGCTCCGAGTGTGTTTGCTCGCTCTTGTCTATCTGGTCTTCCTGCGCGTACTCCGAGCGGTGTGGGTCGAGACCCGCGCCGAATCCGCCCCGGTTCGTCTCGCGGCCGCGCCTGTCACTACACCTCGCCCAATGGCCACTGCGGCTGCGCCCGCGGCGGCCCCGCAGGTCACTGGGGCCGCACCCTCCACAGTCCCGTCTCCCGCCGCTCGGTTGGTCGTTGTGGCGCCGCCTTCGATCGCCGGCCACGCTTTTGCGGTCGACGGCGAGACCACCATCGGCCGCGCTCACGGATGCGCCGTCGCGATCGACGATGCCCACATCTCAAAACTCCACGCCCGGGTGTCGCCCGATGGCGACGGCTGGATTCTCGAAGACCTTGGCTCCACTAACGGCACGTTGCTTGATGGTGAAGAGGTCACTGCCCCCACACCGATCGATCGCGGAAGCAAGATCATGATCGGCGAGATCGTCCTGGAGTTCGTGTGACTGAGTTTCGCTGGGGCACCGCCACCGATGTGGGCCGCATTCGTAAGTCCAATCAGGACCAGGTGCTCATCGCGGCGCCGATCTTCGTGGTGGCCGACGGTATGGGCGGACACAACGGCGGCGAAGTTGCGTCGGCGATCGCGGTGGATGAGATGGCGAAGGCCGAACGTATTGCCTCGGTCGACGACCTGGTCGAGGCCGTGCAGCAGGCCAATCGGGAAATTGTCGATCGCTCGAGGCTCGAACCAGAACTTCGCGGCATGGGCACCACCCTGGTCGCTCTGGTTGGAATGACGGTCGGAGATTCGCAGCGTCTTGGTCTCGCCAACGTTGGAGATAGCCGGATCTATCGCGCGGCCGCCGAGGAGCTCATCCAGATCACCGAGGACCACACGCTCGTCGAATCGCTGGTGCGTGATGGCCGCCTCACTCGGGAAGAGGCGCTCACCCACCCGCAGCGCAACATTGTTACCCGGGCGCTCGGCATCGACGAGAAGGCGCTGGTCGACACATGGGAGCTCGCTCCGGTCGTCGGTGATCGATATCTCCTGGCCAGCGATGGCTTGTTCGATGAGCTGAGCCCCGCTGAGATCCTCGAGATCCTGTTACAGGTTGAGGATCCATCAGACGCTGCTCTGCGGCTCGTCAACGACGCCTGTAAAGCCGGCGGGCGCGACAACGTCACCGTCCTCGTCGTCGATGTGGCCGACGCGCCCGACCCCGATGAGAAGGTTAGTGAGGATCGTGTCATCTCGATCCACAAAGCCGTGCCCGACAGTGTGCTTCGGCTCGATCTGCCGCCCGAGACCGGTCCGTCCGATCCGCACCCCGACGAAATCATGGTGGACCGGTCGGTGCCGAAGCCGCCGTTTGTCACCTGGCGACTCGGGGTCTTTCTGGCCACCGTAATGGTGGTGCTCGCCGTGCTACTCACCACCGTCGTCAACTACGTGAGCTCGGGGTATTTCGTCGGCACCGATGGCGAAGCGGTCGTGATCTACGCCGGTCAGCCCGGAGGCTGGCTCTGGTTCGAACCAGAACTTGAGGAAGCGGTCGACGGGCTCACGGTGGCGGATCTTGACTCGGGCGATCTATCGCTGGTGAGCGGTGGCGTCGAGTTCGATTCGCTCGACGAGGCCCGCACCTACGCGGCCACACTCACGCAGCAGGCCGAGTCCGCCCAACCGTGACTGCGCTCGGTCGACGGGCCGAGATTCGCCCGCACATCGCTGCTCTTCGTCCTCGCCGAGTTGAGCTCGGATTGATCGTGCTCATCGCTCTGGTCGTTGTATCGGCCTATGGGCTGGCCAGTTTGGGTCAGTCGGCATCGGTTCCGGCCAACATCGGGCCGTTCCTCGCCTGGATGCTGGGGCTGTTCTTCTTTGTCCACCTTGCCGTGCGCCGCTTCGCCGCGGCCGCCGATCCAGTGCTTCTCCCGATGGCGCTGCTGCTCAACGGCATTGGCTATGTGATGATCGCTCGGCTGAGTGGCGACGTCGATGGCGGCGGCGATCTCGCCGGACTGCAGTCGGTGTGGACGGCGGTAGGCATTGGCGCGTTCGTGGCCACGTTGGTGTTCGTTCCCCGTGCTCGCATGCTCGCCCAGTACCGCTACCTGCTCGGTGTCGCTGGTATTGCGCTGCTCGCCCTGCCGTTGCTGCCGGTGGGCATCGAGCTCAATGGAGCACGGATTTGGGTGAGCATCGGCCCGGTCAACTTCCAGCCTGGGGAGTTCGCGAAGATCGCGCTGGCCGTCTTCTTCGCCTCGTACCTCGTCGACAAGGGCGACCTCATGAAGAACCGGCTCGAGCTTCGCGACCTTGTCCCGATCGCTGGCGCCTGGGCGGCCTCCGTCGGAGTAATGGTGTTCGAGCGCGATCTCGGTTCCTCACTGCTGCTCTTCGCCATGTTCGTGGTGCTCATGTGGGTGGCCAGCGACCGGGTGTTGTTCCTCGGCCTTGGCGCGGTGTTGTTCGCCGCTGGCAGCTTCGTTGCGCTACAGATTTTCTCGCACGTCGAACGGCGTTTCGATGGCTGGCTGAATCCGTGGGCCGACCCGACCGATGGCGGATTCCAGATCATCCAGGCGACGTACTCAATGGCCGAGGGTGGACTCACCGGTACGGGCCTGGGTCGCGGGGAGCCCGATCGGGTGCCGTTCGCCGAGACGGATTTCATCTTCGCGGCGATCGGTGAGGAGATGGGACTCGCGGGTACCACTGCCATCCTTATGGCCTTCCTCATCCTGATCGGGTCCGGCCTGCGAATTGCGCTTCGGGCCACGCAGCCGTTCGAGAAACTTCTGGCCGTCGGACTCACGACACTCCTCGGCATGCAGGCGTTTATCATCATGGGCGGCGTAGTCCGCCTCATTCCCCTCACCGGAATCACGCTTCCGTTTGTGAGTTACGGCGGCTCGGCGCTGGTCTCGAACTACATCGTGCTGGCGTTGCTCATGCGGATGTCGCACGAGCAACGACTCGTGTCGCCAACGGATCGCGCCGGCTCGTGAACGTTCGAATTCGGCGGCTCGGCGTGGCCTTCATAGTTTTGTACACGTTGCTGTTCGGCATGCTCAATCGGGTGCAGTTCCTTCAGGCCGAGGAGTACACCGAACACGTGGGCAACGTCCGTCCGCAGCTCCGTGCCTACGGCGAGCAACGGGGTGAAATACTCACCGCCGATGGTGTGGTGGCGGCCTTCTCCGTGCCCGTCGACAACGGCGACATCGACTTCCGCCGGATGTACCCGACGGACAAGCGTTACGCCCATGTTGTTGGCTATCAGTCGTTCAACCAGGGATCATTCGGACTCGAGCGGGAGTACAACGAACAACTCGCCGGCGAACGACTCGACCAGCAGTTCGATTCGGTCCGTGACCTGTTCGTTGAGCGGGACACCACCGGCACTGTCGTCATGACTCTTCGAGACGACATACAACAGGCGGCCGTCGAGGCACTTGGCGAAACCCGCGGTTCGGTCGTGGCCCTGGATCCTCGCACCGGCGCGGTGCTCGCGATGTGGACCTATCCGAGCTTCGACCCTAACGAGTTGTCAGGAATTGATGGCCCTGCGGTCAACGCCAACTATCAGGCGCTGCTCGACGACCCCGATGATCCGCTGCTGGCCAAGGCGTATCGGGAAATCTTCTTCCCCGGGTCCACCTTCAAGTTGGTGACGGCGGCGGCCGCGATCGACTATGCCGGGATCAGCCTCACCGCGCCGATTTGGCCCGATGCCGCCGTCTACGAACCGCTGCCTTCGGGGTCGCCCATTCGCAACTTTGGCGGTGCGACTTGCGGTGGCGACCTCCTCCTCTTGCTCCAGCGATCGTGCAACACCGCCTTCGCGGAGATCGGCGCGGAATGGGTTGGTCCCGATGCGTTGACGCGAACAGCCGAGAATTTTGGCTTCAACCAGCCATCACCAATCGACTTGCCGAACGCGGCGACCTCGGTCTTTCCGGCCGATTATGGCGCCCGACTGGCCGACGTCGATTTCTATCGGGCCGAAGACTTCCTCCCGGAGGGCATCGACCCGGTCGAGAGCGACGGGCCGATCTTGCCCAATGGCGACACGCCGATTCATGAGAACTCGGCAATCCTCGCCCAAACCGCGATCGGCCAGAACGATGTGAAGGCCACCCCATTGCAGATGGCGATGGTCGCAGCGGGTATTGCCAACGGTGGCCAGATCATGACCCCGCATGTCGTGGCCGAAGTCCAACAAGCCGACGGTTCACTGTACGAAACCATCGAACCCAAACTGTGGCGCAGGGCCACTTCGCCGACGGCGGCCAGTCTGTTGCAAGAGGCGATGGTGAATGTTGCCGAGAACGGCACCGCGCGGAACATGCGAGTTGATGGCCTGGAGGTCGGCGGAAAGACGGGTACCGCCCAGCTCGGCACCGAGCCGCCCAATAGCCACGCGTGGGTCGTTGGCTTCGCCGGTCGGCCGGGTGCGCAGGCCGAAATCGCCGTTGCCGTGCTTGTCGAAGCCCAACCTGGGGCATCGGAACAGACCGGCGGCACGGTCGCGGCGCCGATCGCACGAGCAGTCATCCGAGCGGCCTTCGGAATCGCGAATTAGGAGCTGCAACGGTCTGTGGACCAGTCGCAGTTAGGATCTGCTGTCATGTCCGATCAGGGCCCCACCGTCTTCAACGGACGCTACGAACTACTGCGCCACATCGCTCGTGGCGGGATGGCTGACGTCTATCTCGCGCGGGATGATTTGCTCGACCGCGAGGTCGCGCTCAAGGTACTCTTCCCCGAGTTCGCTAACGATCCCAACTTCGTCGAGCGCTTCCGCCGAGAGGCTCAAGCCGCGGCCAACCTCAACCACCCGAACATCGTAGGTATCTACGATTGGGGCCAAGAGCGCGGCACCTACTACATCGTCATGGAGTATGTCTCTGGGCGAAGCATGTCCGACGTGCTGCGGTCCACTGGGCCGTTGCAGGCGGATCGGGCCGCGGAGATCGCGGCCGACGTCGCCTCAGCGCTTGCGACGGCGCACCAGGCCGGCCTTGTTCACCGCGACGTGAAGCTCGGTAACATCTTGGTTTCCGACGGCGGCGCCGTGAAGGTCGCCGACTTCGGCATCGCCACCGCCCTCGCAGGCGGCACCGATGCCGGACTCACCCAACACGGTTCCGTCATGGGCACCGCCACGTACTTCTCGCCGGAGCAGGCACAAGGCAAACAGGTCGACGGGCGAAGCGATCTCTACTCCCTCGGTGTTGTTCTCTACGAAATGCTGGCCGGCGTGCCGCCATTCCAGGCCGAGACGCCAGTCGCCGTCGCCTACAAGCACGTGCAAGAACGGCCCGACACGCTCATCGAGCGCGGTGTCACCGTCGCGAAGTCGCTTAACGCGATCACGATGAAGCTGCTGGCGAAGAACCCAGCAAATCGTTACCCCACGGCCGACGACCTTCGGTCGGATCTGGGTCGTTACCTCGCTGGCGCGCATCAGGTCCCCGGAGCAGCCGGAGCGGCTACTGCCGGCACGGCCGCCGGTGCTGCAGCTGCCACTCCGGAGCCGGCGAGCGCCGCCCCACCGGCCGTCGACCCCACCATCGTCCAACCGGTCACCCCTGCGGCCGCCCTTCCGGCCGTGATTCCGGCGGCGACACCAGCGACAGTTCCCGCGCAACCTGGTCTCGCGATGGACCCCAACACGCTCGCAGCGCAGTACGCGGCGGGCGAGTACTACGACGACGCTCCCTCGGAGTCCAACGACTGGAAGCGCACGGTCGGCCTTGTCGTTGGCCTCGGCCTTCTGATCTTTGTTCTCGGCTTCCTCACGATCGCCTTTGTCAACGAGCTCGGCTTGTTCGACGGCGGCGACGACGGCGAAGAGCCGGCCGTGATCGAGAAGGTCGACGTTCCCAACCTCCGCACGCTGCAGGTGGCCGACGCCGAGGCCGCGCTGCGCGAACTTCAGCTCGTGCCGGTCATCACCGAACGGCAGAACTCGTCGATCCGCGCCGGCGAGGTCTTCGACCAGGCGCCCCCGGCCGGCCAGCGGCTCGATCCGGGTGAAGAGGTGACGCTGATCGTCAGCACTGGCGAGGCGATAACCGTGCCCCCTCTGATCGGCATGACCCAGCAAGAAGCGATCGACGCCCTCAATGCGCTCGGCTACACAACCACCGTCGAGCCCACGCCCAATATTCAAGAGCGTGGCACCGTGATCGGTCAGTCGCCGGTTCCTGGCACGGCCCACCCGCTCGACGAACCGGTCGAGATTCGTGTGTCGATAGGCCCCGAACGTGTGCCCATCCCCGATCTCGAGGGAATGAGCATCACCAACGCCATCACGGCGCTGCAGGCCCTGGATCTTAACGTTGACGGCGAAGCCGTGCGCGAGTCCTCTGAGGAGATCGAGGCCGACAAGGTCACCCGCACCGAACCCGAGGCTGACACGCTCGTCACCAAGGGTTCACTCGTCACTATCTACTGGTCGGACGGCGTGCCTCAGGTACAGGTTCCTGCGACAGTCAGCTTGTTTGCCGACAACGCCGTGGTCCTCCTTCGATCGCAGGGCCTCGAACCCGTTGTCCGACGCCAGGTAGTGCCCTTTGGTGATCCGCTTGTGGGTCTCGTGATCAGTCAGACCCCGGCGAACTTCACCGAAGTCGACATTGGTTCGGAGGTCGTGATCGTCGTTGGTGAGGCGGGCCCCGAGCCAACGACTACCACGACAACAACGACCACCACAACCACCGTGGCGCCGACGACTCTGCCGGCCGAGTAGTCAGGCTGCGGCGGTGTCGCCGCAGCGGGCGAGGAAGTTCTTCAGCAGGTCGTGGCCCGCGTTGGTGAGCACTGACTCAGGGTGGAACTGCACACCCTCGACATCGAACTCGCGATGGCGCAGGCCCATGATTAGGCCCTCGTTGGTCTCGGCGGTGATCTCGAGCGTGTCGGGCAGCGTGGCCCGGTCCACGATCAGCGAGTGATAGCGCGTCGCCTCGACGGGGTTCGGCAGACCCGCGAAGACGCCGATGTTTTCGTGGCGAACAAACGAGGTCTTGCCGTGCATCACTTCGGGCGCCCGGATGACATCGCCGCCGAAGGCCTGGCCCATGCACTGCATGCCTAGGCAGACACCGAAGATCGGCACCGACCCCTTCAGCTCTTCGAGAACGGCCATCGAGACGCCAGAATCATCGGGCGTGCCCGGCCCCGGTGAGATCAGGATCCCGTCGGGGTCGAGCGCTCGGATGCCGTCGAGATCGATCTCATCGTGGCGGTACACGACCGGCGTCGCTCCAAGCTCGCCGAGGTACTGCACGAGGATGTAGACGAACGAGTCGTAGTTGTCGATCACCAGGATCGTCGGCGAGTCACTCACGTCGTCGAACATATCGCCAGATCGGACCTCAGTCTTCGACGGGACCGTTCTCCGGCTTGTTCTGTTGGGCTATGGCAGCATTGGCCAGCTCGGCCTGCTCGGCTCGGTAGGCGAGTTCGCTATCGGCACGTTTGGCTTCGCCGGTCTCGATGGCGCCGAGGACGTGGATGGCGATGTCGGCCACGCGGACCTGATCTTCTTCCATACCCGCGGCCTTCACACCGTCGTCCATCATCACGTAGCAGAACGGACAGGCCGTGGCGACCTGCGTGGCGCCGGTCTCGACCAGCTCCCTCGCTCGCACGTCATTGACCTTCTCGCCCACGGTCTCTTCCATCCACATGCGGGCGCCACCGGCGCCACAACACATGCCCTTGGTGCCGTTGCGCTCCGCTTCGACGATCTCGATACCACCGAGCATGCCGAGCACCTTACGAGGCGCCATGTAGACGTCGTTGTGGCGGCCGAGGTAGCAGCTGTCGTGGTACACGACGCGCTCTTCGAGTTCGGCACCGTCGAGGTCGAGGTGACCCTGGTCCACGAGCCACTCGAGGAACTGTGAGTGGTGCACGACTTCGTAGTGACCGCCGAGCTGCGGGTACTCGTTGGCCAGCGTGTTGAAGCAGTGCGGGCACTGCGTGACGATCTTTTTGACACCCATGTTGTTGAGCGTCTCGATGTTTTGGCTGGCGAGCATCTGGAAGAGGTACTCGTTGCCGGATCGCCGGGCGGAGTCGCCGGTGCAGTTCTCGGACGGGCCGAGGATTGCGAAGTCGACGCCGGCGCGCTGCATGAGCTTGGCCATCGACTGGGTGACCTTCTTGTTCTTGTCGTCGAAGGAACCCGCGCAACCGACCCAGTAGAGGTACTCGGCTTCGATCGGGTTGGACCCGTCGATGATGTTGATGCCGTCCATGCCGTTGGCCCAGTCGCCACGTTCACTCTGGCTCATGCCCCACGGGTTGGAGGAGTTCTCCATTGAGCGGAAGGCCTGGCCAAGCTCGGTTGGGAAATTCGACTCCATCAGCGTCAGGTAACGACGCATGTCGAGGATCTTGTCGAGGATCTCGATGTCGACGGGGCAGATCTCGTCGCACGCCTTGCACGAGGTGCAGGCCCAGAGTTCTTCTTGCGTGATGCGGTCGAACATCCAGTTGGCCGGGACGGTGATGTCGTCGTCGACGCCGAGCGGCGGGGAGACAGCAGGGTCGCCGGTGCGGGCCATGACTTCGCCCGTCTTGAGGACGATCTCGCGCGGATCGAGCGACTTACCGGTGAGGTGGGCCGGGCACACGGAGGTGCAGCGCCCGCACATGGTGCAGGCATCGGTGTCGAGCAGCTGCTTCCAGGTGAAGTCTTCGATGACGGAAGCGCCGAAGGTTTCGAGTTCGGTGTCGCCAGACACGAGGTCGGGCATCGGCTTCATGGCGCCCTTCGGACGATCCTTGTCCTTGAGGTACATGTTCAGCGGTGAGGTGAACATGTGACGCAGCATCGTGGTCGGCAAGATGATCAGGAAGGCGATGAAGCTCACGACGTGAGCAATCCACCAGGCCTGATGCCAGCCGGCGACGTTGTCCCACTGATCGACCAGGTCGGCGAGTGGGTAGCCCACGAAGGACCACTTCTCGTATTCCGGCAGGCCCTGCTCGGCAATGCGGAACATTTCGGCGCCGAAGCCGGTGATGGAGATGGCCAGGAAGGTGCCCAGAATCACCATGTGTTCGGGCTTACTCTTGATGCGGATGCGGTACGGGCGCCAGTTCCACGGGCCGTAACGGCGCACGATGGCGATCATGATGCCGCCGAGGAAGATCAGGCCGGCCGCGTCGCCCACGAGCACATAGCCGCGGTAGACGTCGCCGTGGAGGAACTTTACGCTCTCGGGCAGCTGATGGTTGACCTCAAGCACCGTGGTGACACCGAGGAGGATCAGGAACCCGAAGTAGATCATCGAGTGCATAATTCCGGCACCCGGCTCACGCATGAGCGTCTTCATGTAGACACCGGCGCGGAAGTCGCCGCTGCGGCGCTTCACGTTTTTCATGGTGGTGCGACGGTTGTCGGGGCGACCGCGCTCCCAGTTCTTCACCCGGTTGGCGAACATCACTGACCCGTAGACCAGCAGCAGTGGAATGACGGTATAGAAGGTGACCTTCACACTCGTCGGGATGTTGTCGAACACCTCACGCTGCACCGAACTGTCGTCGTGCCAGTTGGTGAAGATCGGAGCGATGCCGGAACCGACCGTAAACAGGGCGATTCCGCAACCGAGCACGATGACGAGGTGATGAGGCTTAATACGCGATTTCATGGCCAGGTAAAGATACCTCTCTCGGTAACTCGGTGGCGCATCCAGCCCCGTTCGTTCAGATAGTGGGTTCATGTTCACGAAACAATCGTGAAATCGAGGGCTGCCAGCCTGCCGGCATGGACATCAGCCTGATTCGTTGGCCGGGTGAAGCAGATCGCCTGACTTCGCTGCGGTCGAGCCGCGTGCCGCGGCTTCTCCTCGTCGACCAGGGTGCGCCGCCGCCGGTTACGGCCGACGAGTTAGAGGACTGGATTCGCGTGCCGGCGCCGGAGGAAGACTTGCGTGCCCGCGTCGAGGGTCTGTCGCGTCGAGCTGAGGCCGTCTGCCGGAAGAGCCCAGAGATGGACGAGCACGGTGTTGTGCGGTTCAACGGAGCCCACACCACGGTTCCGCCGGTGGAGGCTCGCCTAGTCGAGATGTTTATCGATGCCTTCGGCTCCGTCGTGAGCCGCGAGGATCTGTCCGAGGCGGGATGGCCGGGTGGTCACGCCACGCGCAACGCGCTCGACGTGCATGTGCTCAGGCTCCGGCGTCGCCTCGAAGGGGCGGGTCTGTCAATCCGGACTGTGCGTTCCCGGGGTTATCTCCTCGAGTCGCTTGGGGCCTGAAAGATCCCCGTCAGGTACCTGACACAGCCTCGTGACGCGACGGCCTGCAACCGGTAACACTCGGCGAACAATCCCGAAATCCGGCGTCCGTATCTTTCGCATCACTGTCAACAAGTGATGTCTGAAGGGACAAGAACGTGCGCTTTATAACGGGGAGAACAATGAAGAAGCGGGGCCTTACCGTCGCGCTGATCTTGGGGTCGCTCTTTTGGGCGGCCCCAGCCTTTGGCCAGGACGATGTGACCCTCGAAGGTGTCGCCGAAGCTGCGGCAAACACGCAGGCGATCATGGACAACCTGTGGCTCGTCATCGCGGGTGCGATGGTCTTCTTGATGCAGGCAGGGTTCGCCTTCGTGGAGGCGGGCCTGACCCGGGCGAAGAACATTGCCAACATCATGGCGAAGAACCTTGCCGACATGGCGATTGGCGCCGTGGCCTTCTTCATCATTGGTTGGTCCATCGCCTATGGCACCAGCGATAGCCACTGGTGGGGCGGTCTCAACGACTTCTTCTTCAAGGACTCGGGCGACCCGAATGCGTTGTTCGATATGTCGGCGGGTCTCTCTCCGGCGACGAACTTCTTCTTCCAGGTCGTGTTCGCGGCAACCGCCGTCACCATCGCTTCTGGAGCAATGGCGGAACGGACAAAGTTCTCCGGCTACCTCATTTTCTCGGCCTTCATGACAGGGCTCATCTACCCGGTCGTCGTGCACTGGACCTGGGGTGGCGGTCTCATCGCTCAGATCAACATTGGTGGCCGTGTCTACTCCGACTTCGCCGGTTCAACCATCGTGCACCTCACTGGTGGTGTTGCTGCGCTTGTTGGTGCGGCGATCCTTGGTCCACGCCTCGGCAAATACGGGCCCAACGGTGAGCCTCGGGCGATCCCGGGTCACAACGTGGGCTTTGCCGTGATCGGTGTCTTCATCCTCTGGTTCGGTTGGTTCGGTTTCAACGCCGGCTCGGAGCTGGCGGCTGATGGCCTCCTCTCGTTCCTGGCGATGAACACGCTCATGGCCGCGGCAGCCGGTGTCATTGGTGCCTCGATCGTTGTCTACCTGAAGACGGGGGTTGCCGATGTCGCGATGGCCGGTAACGGCGCACTGGCGGGCTTGGTCTCGATCACCGCTCCCGTCGGCACGGTTGAGCCGTGGGCCGCGCTTGTCATCGGCTTTATCGGCGGAATGCTCGTCGTGTTCGCCGTGCTGTTCTTCGACAAGATCCGCATCGACGATCCGGTCGGCGCCATTGCCGTCCACGGTGTGTGCGGTATCTGGGGCACGCTCTCGATTGGCGTCTTCGGCCGCTACGACGATGCGTTCCTCGGCGAGGAGAACGTCGGCCTGATCTACGGCGGCGGTGTTGAGCAGCTGCTGGTGCAGGCGCTGATGGTCGTTATCGTCATCGCGTGGGTCGGCATCACCAGCTTCCTCGTCTTCACCGCGATCGACAAGACGATCGGCCTGCGTGTCGACGAAGAGGAAGAAGTTATGGGTCTCGATGTCGCCGAGCACGGCTCGGCGGGCTATGGGCTCGAGAGCGTTGGTCTCAGCTAACTCTCTCTACTGCCTCCCCGTTCTGGCGTCACCTTTCACCGGTTTCCGGTCGAGGGGTGGCGCCAGAACGGGTTTTGGGCCGAAGGGCGCGTTGTTACGCCCTGCGAACGCGGCCGACGTAGAGAATCGCGAGGACAACACCCAAGGGTGCATAGAGGGCAGTGGCGACGGCCATTCCGAGCGTCCACACTCGTTCGCCATCGCGAAGCGCAAGCACGACCGCGGCGAGCACGATGACGATCGAGACGATAAAGACGATTCCGTTGAGTGCGCCGATGCCGATCATGCGATCGACTTTACAGCCGCCTGGCGTGAGAGCTTCGCTATTGATCTCGCGGGGCGCGGTAGCGTCGCCGGATGAAGAGTTTCACGGACAAGGTCGTTGTGATTACCGGTGCGGGCTCGGGTATGGGGCGGGCCTATGCGATCGAATTCGAGAAGGAAGGAGCGAAGCTTGCCCTTTGTGATATCGATCCGGTTGGTCTGCAAGAGACGGTCGATGCACTGCAATCACAAGGCGCCGATCGCGTGTTCTCATCGACGGTTGATGTCGCCGACGAGGAGGGCATGAACGAGTTCGCCGATGCATCTCGCGGCTCGCTCGGCAACGCCAACGTCGTCATCAACAATGCGGGCATCGCCGGTTCGATGGTCCCCGGATCAGAGATGTCAGTGAAGGATCACGAGCGTGTGTTCGCCGTCAACTTCTACGGCGTTGTGCACGGCACGCTGGCGTTCATGCCGCAGCTCCAGGTGGTCGACGAGGCCGCGCTGGTCAATGTGTCGAGCATCTTCGGCATGATCGGCGCTCCCGGCAACGCCGACTACTGCGCCACCAAGTTCGCTGTCCGGGGCTACACCGAGGTGCTCATGTCGGAGTTGGCCGACTCACACATCCAGATCCACCTCGTGCATCCGGGCGGTATCGACACCAACATCGTCAAGGGGACGACCGCCGAGGAGGGCGCCAAGGAGCTGCTGACCACGCCGCCTGCGGATATTGCGAAGAAGGTCATCGAGGCAATCCGAAAGAATCGCCGCCGCGTGGTCTTCGGCAACATGGCCGGGCCCGCCCGTTTCGTTTCGAACTTCATGCCGCTGGGCATGGTCTCGAAGATGTTGAAGAAGGGCGCCGACCGCGGCGAAGGCCTCGGCGCACCCCAATAGTGTTGATCGCCTGAGAGGCGCTCTACCCGGGGACGTTAGCTCTGATGAGCCGGCCGATGAACGCGGCCATTTGTTCGCGGGCGATGGAGATGCCGGCTCGCCGCTCGGGTCGAGCCGAGGCCCCGAAGGGCGCTCGACTCGAGCCGGGTATGACCTAGTCGGCCCGGTACAGGCGGGCCAGGAAGGCGGCCATCTGTTCCCGGGTGACGTTGCCAGCGGGGTCGTAGGTGGTCGGGCTGGTGCCCGTGGTGATGCCGAGACCGAAGATGCGGCCGATGTCGTCCTTGGCGAACGACGTGGCGGACACGTCGGTGAACGGCGTCGCCGTGATCGGGGCCTGCTCGGCACGAATCGCGTTGAACAGTCGAGCGAGGAACGACGCCATCTGTTCCCGGGTGACGTTGTCGCCTGGCGAGTACGTCGTGCCGCTGGTGCCCGTGGTGATTCCGAGACCGAAGATGCGGCCGATGTCGTCCTTGGCGAACGACGTGGCGGACACGTCGGTGAACGGCGTCGCTGCGGCTGGCGCGGCACTGCCAGTGATGGCTTCGTACATGCGAGCCAAGAACGATGCCATCTGTTCGCGGGTGACGAAGTCGCCCGGGCTGTATGTCGTTCCCGACGTACCGGTCGTGACCGCCAAGTTGAAGATGCACGTCACGTCGGCCGCCGCGAAGGACGATGCCGGAACGTCGGTGAACGGGTCGGCGGTTGTGTCACATTCCGCATTGGTCACAGTGACCTTCATCGATGCGGCGTGGGTAAAGCCGTCGGTGTCGGTGACAGTGAGCGTCACCGATCCCGTGGTCGGCGCCACGCAGCGCAACGTCGGCTCGACGATGGAAGTATCGCTGAACGTGCAGCCAGCCGGCGCGGCGGACCAGGCGTAGCTGGCGATCGATCCCCATGCATCCGAGGAGCCTGACCCGTCGAGCGAGAGGTCCGAAGCGGCTGGGCCTCCGGTGTCGCCGCCCGGCACCGCCACGAGAGCGTCCTCGGCGTACCAAAGGTCCTGGGTTTCGAACAGCTGGAACGTGACGGCCATACGTCCGTCCGGCCCGAACGCGGCGCCGAACTCGTAGGTGTTTCCCAGGTCCATGACACCAGCGAAGGCCGGGTCGCTCGGGTCGACGATCGAGGCCGTCATATCGTGGACGCGCCAGTCACCGTCGGCCTCCCGGACCGACATCGCCATCGAGAGCGAGTTATTACAATCGGTCCAGACGATGTAGAGAACGTCGTTCGCGTCGATCAGTGTCTCGGCATAAGAACAGCTGTAGTCGAGTTGAGCGAGGTCGCGGTCGCCACCGTCGAACTCAAGATCCCACGACGCTCCGTTCCATAGGCCGACGATGTGGTTGCCCTGTTCCTGCAGGTTGGCCGTAACAATCGGCTGGTCGTCACTGTTGAGCACGGTGCCGCTGAGGAAGACGAAGTCGGCGGTGGGGTGGTCGTAAACGAGTTCGTCTGACCATGTGCCGGATACTCGTTTTGCGTATCGCACGGCGAAGTTCTCGTTATCGACATAGCCGACTCCGAGATCGCCATTGGAGTACTGCACCATGTCGGGGCTGAGGCCGGTGTCGGTGGAAGTGCCATCGCCATCGTCGTCCACCAGCGTGTCGGACCACGTTCCCGAGACCCGTTCGGCGTAACGCAGCTCGCCCGCACTGATGTCGCTGTACGCAATGGCCGGGTTCCCGTTCGCGAGGAAGAGCAGCGACGGTTCCCAGCCGACGTCGGTGGAGGTGCCGTCGCCGTTGGCGTCGACGAGTTTGTCGGTCCATGTGCCGTTGGTGCGAGCGGCGTATCGCAGCTCGCCGTTGGTGACGTCGTAGTAGGCAATGGCGGGATCCCCAGAGGGGTTTACCGCCAAGCTCATGTTGAAGCCGACGTCGGTGGAGGTGCCGTCGCCGTTGGCGTCGACGAGTTTGTCGGTCCATGTGCCGTTGGTGCGAGCGGCGTATCGCAGCTCGCCGTTGCTTTCGTCGTAGTAGGCAATGGCGGGTTCACCGTCGACGAATGCAAGGTGCGAATGATCGCCGACGTCGGTGGAGGTGCCGCTGCCGTCGCTGTCCACCAGCTGGGCGGTCATCGGGGCCGGCGACTTTTCGGCTCGTACGACGATGGGTGCCGTGACGCCGTTGACGCCGATTTGGACTCGATAGTTCTGGCCCGCGACGGTGTCGATCAACACGCCGATCCGAAGACTCGTTGCGCAGTTGAGGAGGGTGAGGTCGTCTACCGCGTTGCCGGTGTAGACCGCGATATCGGTGGCCGCAGCAGACTTCGACTGGATCATCCAGGTGCCACTCTCCTGGGAGACAAAGTTGAGCCAGATCGTCTCTGAGTCGATCGACGTCGCCCCGCAGTCGGCGGGTTCGCCGGTCTCACCTGTCTCGGTTCCGGCTGGCTGCACTGCGATCACGGCGCTCGGCGCGTTGATGTTGACGAAGCTGAGTGGGGTCGCATCGGCGAAGTCGTCGACTGCGGGAATGACTCGAGTCACACCCACACCTCCCCGACCAACCTCGCCGTCGGTGTGCGAGCTGACCTGAACGTATTGCTGCTCGCCGGCCGCGAGTGTCAGCGTTGCGGTTGTTGCATCGTAGGAATCGAAGGCGTCGTCGCTGCAAACGCTGGGACCAGCAAGCGCATCGCTCCAGCCGACCTCGGTGTCGTGGTCAGACCCTTCGACGTAGGCGACGTAGTCGCCGGCCGTGGCGGCGGTGAAGCTGTACCAGACGGTCTCGTCGTCGCCACCGCAAACAAGCTCGGTTGCTTGTTTGGTTGCGTCGATGTCGCTGAAACGTTGTTCGACACCAGCGGTTAACGAGATGGCGTCGGCAATGTCGTCGTTTGACGCGGGCGCCGCATTGACCGATGCCGTCATTGTGGCGGCGAGAGCGATGACCGCTGCCGTCGCCAAGAAGGTCCTGAGTTTCATGTTGCTCCTGAGCATGGTTCGTCGGTCCGGCCACGCGAACTGGGTCGATCTGCTAGTTAACCGTGGGTCGCGCCCTTGCGCTGGGATGGGGCCGCAAAGGCAACCTTTTCAAAGTTGATGACCTCACACTCAACTTTTCGGTGTCAATGGGAATATCCCTGAGTATCGTCCGGTTCAATTACGTGAACCCCCCCAGATCTCCCCCAAACACCGCGCACGGCCGCCACAAGCGCCGTACGCAGAACGAAAGTGAGCACAACATGGCCAAAGCAGTCGGTATCGATCTCGGTACTACCAACTCCGTTGTTTCCGTCCTCGAGGGCGGCGATCCCGTCGTGATCCCCAATGCTGAGGGATCCCGCACTACCCCGTCGGTTGTCGCGTTCACCAAGGACGGCGAAGTGCTCGTCGGTGAAGTCGCCAAGCGCCAGGCCATCACCAACCCCGAACGCACGATCCGTTCCGTGAAGCGCCATATGGGCACCAACTGGACCGTCGACATCGACGGCAAGGGCTATAACCCGCAAGAGATTTCGGCCCGCACGCTGATGAAGCTCAAGCGTGACGCCGAGGAATACCTGGGCGACACCGTCACCCAGGCCGTGATCACCGTTCCCGCCTACTTCGACGATGCCCAGCGCACCGCCACCCAGGAAGCCGGCCAGGTCGCGGGTCTCGAAGTACTTCGTATTATCAACGAGCCCACCGCTGCTGCTCTCGCCTACGGCCTCGACAAAGAAACCGAAGATCAGACCATCCTCGTGTTCGACCTCGGCGGCGGCACCTTTGATGTGTCGGTGCTCGAGCTCGGCGACGGTGTCTTTGAAGTGAAGTCCACCGCTGGCGACACCAAGCTTGGTGGCGACGATTGGGACGATGCCGTCATCGACTGGCTCGCCGATTCGTTCAAGGGCGACCATGGCGTCGACCTTCGTAACGATGCAATGGCCGCCCAGCGCCTGAAGGAAGCAGCTGAGAAGGCCAAGATCGAGCTGAGCCAGACCCAGTCGACCCAGGTGAACCTGCCCTTCATCACCGCCACCGATGCGGGTCCCCTCCACCTCGACTACGAGCTCACCCGAGCCAAGTTCCGGGAGCTCACCGCTGACCTCCTCGCCCGTTGCAAGAAGCCGTTCGAGCAGGCCATCAAGGACGCCGGTCTCACCAAGGGCGAGATCGACCACGTCGTCCTCGTCGGTGGCTCCACTCGTATGCCCGCGGTTGCTGATCTCGTCAAGGAGATGACCGGTTCCGAGCCCAACAAGACCGTGAACCCCGATGAAGTCGTCGCCATTGGCGCCGCGGTTCAGGCGGGCGTGCTCAAGGGTGAAGTCAAGGACATTCTGCTCCTCGACGTCACTCCGCTGTCACTCGGCATCGAGACCAAGGGCGGCGTCATGACCACCCTGATCGAGCGCAACACCACCATTCCCACCCGTAAGAGCGAAACCTTCACGACGGCAGAAGACAATCAGCCGTCGGTCGAGATCCACGTGCTTCAGGGTGAGCGTGAGATGGCCCAGTACAACAAAACCCTTGGCAAGTTCCAGCTCGTCGACCTGCCCCCGGCCGTTCGCGGTTTGCCGCAGATCGAGGTCGTGTTCGACATCGATGCCAACGGCATCGTCCACGTCTCCGCCAAGGACAACGCCACCAACAAGGAGCAGTCGATGACCATCACCGGTCAGAGCTCGCTCTCCGACGACGTCATCGATCAGATGGTGAAGGACGCCGAAGCCCACGCCGAGGAAGACCGCACGCGAAAGGAAGAGGCGGAGATTCGCAACACCGCCGACACCCTCGTGTACCAAACGGACAAGCTCCTCAAGGACCAAGCCGACAACGTCACTGACGACGAGAAGTCCACCATTGAAGCCAAGCTGGCCGACTTGAAGACCGGGCTCGAGGGCACCGACCTTGAAGTGATCAAGGACGCCACCGAAGGCCTCATGTCCGCCAGCCAGGAATTTGGCCAGCGTCTTTACGAGGCGGCGGCCGCGGAAGATCGTGAAGCCGAGGCCGAGGCCGGCACCCCCGACGACGACGAAGTTGTCGACGCTGAGATCATCGAGGACGACGCTGACGGCGAAAAGTCGTGAGCGACGTAGATGAGCCCGAGATCGACGCGGAGATCGAGGAGACCGAGGCCGAACCGGACGAATCCCCCGCGTCCGATTCGGCCGACTCGTTCGAGCCGCTCACGGTCGAGTCGTTGGTCGCCACGTTGGAGGCCGTCACCATCGAGCGAGATCAGCATCTCGCTGATCTACAACGCGTGAGTGCTGACTTCAGCAACTTTCGTAAGCAGACCGACAAGCGCAACCGCGAAATGGCCAAACAGGCCGGCTCGCGGGTTGCCGAGGCGTTGTTGCCGGTGCTCGATGCCTGCGATGCGGCAGCCCAACAGGGCGCCGAGGGAGTCGAGCCGATTGCGGCTCAGCTCCACGGTGTATTGGTGGGCTCTGGCCTTGAGCTGATCTCCGATGAGAACGAACCCTTCGATCCCAACCGTCACGAGGCCGCGATCAGCGAGCCTGGCGACGAGGGTCAAGAAGTTGCGATCGTCGCCCAGGTGCTTCGCACTGGATACGCATGGAACGGCCGAGTGCTCCGGGCCGCCATGGTCAAGGTCAAGGGTTAGCGCCGCTCGCTCCGCTGACGCCGCCGGAGTTCGGCTCCGCGCCGTTCGCTCCGCTCACTAACGGAGTTCGGCTCCGCCGAACATCCCGAACATCCCGAACATCCAAAAGTCCACATCGCAAATAATGCCGAAGGAGGTGTCGCATGAGTGTTGAACCGCAGAAAGACTGGTTCGAGAACGACTACTACAAGACGCTCGGCGTCGACGCGAAGACTTCGGCCAAAGACATCACGAAGGCGTATCGCAAGCTCGCTCGCGAGCTACACCCCGACGCCAATCCGGGAGACGCCGCCGCCGAGGAGCGCTTCAAGAAGGTCAGCTCCGCCTACGACGTGGTCGGCGATGACGAGAAGCGACCTCGCTACGACGAGGTCCGCCGTATGGGCCCCAGGTCGGGCGGCTTCGGTGGCCCGGGTGGCCCCGGAGGAAATGTCGGAGTCGACGACATCAGCGATCTACTCGGCGGGCTCTTTGGTCGCGGCGGTCGCGGTGGTCGAGGCGGTCAACAGCAGTCGCGGGCCCAGCAAGGTGCCGACCTCGAGGCCGACCTCACCCTCGGCTTCGACGATGCGGTCCGCGGTCTCGAAACCACCATCACGCTCACGAGTGAAGCCTCCTGTTCCACCTGCTCCGGCAGCGGCTCACAGCCCGGGTCAACGCCCGAAGCCTGTAGTGCCTGCAAGGGCAAGGGTGTGCAGGACGAAAATCAAGGCCTGTTCTCGTCCAGTCGACCGTGTGCCTTGTGTGGCGGTCGTGGATCGGTGATCACCGACCCGTGCCGCACCTGCCGAGGAATCGGTGTTGAAATACGTCCCCGCGATGTGAAGGTGCGCATTCCCGCCGGCGTGAAGACCGGTCAGAAGATTCGGTTGAAAGGTCGCGGCGGGCCCGGTCGCCTCGGCGGCTTGCCCGGCGATCTCTTCGTCAAGGTGAACGTGGCCGACCATCCGCTGTTTGGTCGGTCCGGCAAGGATCTCACCATCGAAGTGCCCATCACCTTCGCCGAAGCCGCGTTGGGCGCCGACGTGAAGGTGCCCACCCTTTCCGCCGACACAGTCACCATTCGTATCCCGGCGGGAACCGCGACGGGTAAGACCTTTCGCCTTCGCGGCAAGGGTGGCGCTGGCGATCTTCTCGCCACTGTGATGGTCTCAGTACCCACCGATCTATCCGACGAACAACGAGCGGCGGTGCTGGCCTTGGCTGATGCCACGACCGAATCGCCACGCGCTCACCTGGGAGTCTGACCATGGAGAACGAACGTTTTCACCGAGCCGTGTACATCATCTCGGTCGCCGCTGAGCTGGCCGGCGTACATCCTCAGACCTTGCGAATCTACGAACGTAAAGGGCTCGTCGACCCGGCCCGCACCGGCGGTGGCAGTCGCCGTTATAGCGATGCCGACATTGCGCTGCTCCAACGAATCCAGGAGCTCACCACCGACGGCCTCAACTTGGCTGGCGTGAAACGAGTGCTCGATCTTGAGCATCGCGTCGCCTTACTTGAAGGCGAGCTCGCGGCCACCCAAGCCGCCAATAATCAGGCCGTCAATCAGGTGCATCGCCAGTACCGGCGCGACCTGGTGCCGCTGCGCCAGGCCATCACCCTTTACAAGCGCTAACCCAACACCCGCGCTCGGCGGCCAGCTGCGAAGCTGACAGCCGTGAGATGGCGGCGTATGTCGGTTGGATTCGGACTGCTTCTGACGAGTTGTAGTGACTCGGCCAAAGAGGTGGCGACCACGACCCCGACGTCGAGCACAACCACGACGACCACGAGCACAACCACTACGACCACGAGCACAACCACGCCGGCACCGACCACAAAGGCGCCGGTGTCGCTGGTCGAGAACATCGCCACGTCGCCCGACGGTCGGTTCACCTACACGATGTCTTATGACTTCGCGGACGGAATCGACCATCGGTACAACGGCGTGACGTCGGTTGGTGGCGAGGGGCTGACCACCGGCCCGGCCCTCGGCGACCCACGCGATGAACTCGACGAGCTCATCGAGATGGTCTTCGGCTCCGACGATCTTGTGGCCTGGATCTCGAACGATGCGAACTATGGCACCCAACTGTTTCTCGGCAAGGTCAGTGACCAAGGGCAGATCGTGGACGCTCATCAGCTTCCGGGGCAGCCGACCCAGTTTCGTCCCGGAATGAGCTTCGACGACACCGGCCTCCTCACCGCGCCGATTCGCCACGACGTGGTCGTCTTTGACCCCGCCATCGACCCGTTCTTCACGGTCTCGTCGGGCCGACACTTGGGCAGGACCCGGCCTGCGGCAGAAGCACGGTCTATGTAGACGACCCGGCCGGCCCCCGCCGGCCGCTCGACGCATCTATCGAGCTCGACACTGTCGTTGAGGTTGATGCAACACCGGAAGTGAACACCGGTGGCGCCGACACGGCCTGGGGATCACGGGCCGTGGTCTTCGCTACGGAGTGCTCCGGCGAATACGAAGGCCGCCGCCTCTACTGGGGTGTCGAGTATGTCGACTACGGCGACCGTGGCCCCCGCCGTGAGCAGGCTCTCACCGTTGAACTCATCGAGACCGACACAGTGGCGGAGGTTCTTTCCGTCACCGCCCGCCGCGGCACGGAAGGCTTCGACCGCCTTGTTGGCATCGACATTGCCGTCGAATATCTCGACGGTTCCGAAGGCTCGATCAGTGTCGATCGCGAGTAATTCGTCGAATTTCTGAGCAGGGTGGGAACACTGTCCTACCCAGATGGGTTTGGATGGTACGGCGATCCCCTATCGAAAGACTGCCCTATGTCTGTGCACACTTGGCTCCATCTTGGGCCGGTCCGTGACCGTGAGTGGCAGACCTCGGAATGTGGGCACCAGTGACCACGGCCGACCTCACCACGCATGCTCTCGCCGTTCGTTATCAGTCGATCCGCGACCAGACCGAAGCACTTGCGTCAGTTCTGAGCCCCGAAGACCAGGTTGTGCAGTCGATGCCCGACGTCAGCCCCACGAAGTGGCACCGGGCCCACATCACTTGGTTCTTTGAGACGTTTCTTCTCCTCCCGCACGCTCCGGGTTATGAGCCGGTCGAGGAGTATTACGGCTATCTCTTCAACTCGTACTACGAGGCTGTTGGTGACCGGCATCCCCGGTCCGATCGCGGCATGATCACGCGCCCCACGAACGATCAGGTGGCGGATTATCGCCGGCGAGTGGATGAATCAGTGCGGGAGCTGATCACGTCAGCGGCGGGTGAACAACGCCAGGTTGTGGAGCTGATCGAACTCGGGCTTCAACACGAACAACAGCACCAAGAGCTCATCTTGATGGACATCAAACATGTGCTCTCCCGGAACCCTTTATCGCCGGCGTACGACGATCGGCCGGCCCTTCCCAGCACCCCCGTTCCGCCGCTTGGTTGGGTCGACCACCCCGGTGGCATCGTGGCGATTGGTCATGAAGGCGACGGCTTCCATTTTGACAACGAAGGCCCCCGACACGACGCGCTGATCCCTGCGCATCGACTGGCTGACCGAGTCGTCACCAATGGCGAGTGGCTTGAGTTCATGGCCGACGGCGGATACGCCGACGCCGCTCTCTGGTTGTCCGATGGCTGGCACACCGTTCGTCAGGAGAGCTGGGATGCGCCGCTCTATTGGCATCGCAGCAACGACGGCTGGGCGATCCACACTCTCTACGGCGAGCGATCAATCGACCCGAGCGAGCCGGTCGTGCACATCAGCTTCTACGAGGCCGACGCGTTCGCTCGATGGGCGGGCGCCCGGATCCCCACCGAGTTCGAATGGGAAGCCCACGCGGCCGATCAGACGGTCGACGGCAACCTCGGCGCCAACGAATTGCACCCTGACCCGGCGTCCGGGACTGGTCATCGCCAGCTCTTTGGCGACGTGTGGGAGTGGACGAGCAGCGCCTATGCGCCCTATCCCGGATTCCGTCCGGCCGAGGGTGCGGTGGGCGAATACAACGGCAAGTTCATGATCGATCAACAGGTGTTGCGCGGCGGTTGCTGCGCGACACCGGAAGGCCACGTGCGAGCGACCTACCGAAACTTCTTCCCGACTCATGCGAGGTGGATGTTCTCCGGACTTCGCCTCGCGATGGACGCGGGAGGAGCGGCATGAACGCGGTCATTCCTGTGCAAGTAGACGTGCACCTCGGGCCCAACGATCTCGCGGACGCGCTGCGCGTCGATATTCGCGAAGGACTCACGAGCGAGCCGAAGGAGCTGCAGCCGAAGTGGCTCTACGATGAGGCCGGAAGCGACCTCTTCGATCAGATCACCCGCCTTGAGGAGTACTACCCGACCGAGGCCGAGCGGGAGATCTTGCTTCGCCACGCGACGACGATCATCGAGCGGGCCGACGTCGACACGATCGTTGAGCTCGGCGCGGGCACGTCAGACAAGACGCGAGCGCTCCTCGATGCCGCGCAAGATCATGGTCGACTCGAACGGTTTATCCCGTTCGACGTGAGCGAGGAATTTCTCCGTCAGACGGCCACGACGTTTGCCGAGAAGTACCCCGGTCTCGCCGTTCACGGGGTGGTGGGCGACTTCGATCGCCATCTCGGCGAGATCCCTCGTGGCGGCAAGCGAATGGTTGTGCTGTTGGGCGGCACGATCGGCAACTATCCGACCCTCGAGCGCAAGGAATTCCTGAAGGAGATCGTCTCGGGAATGGAACCGGGTGACCGCTTCCTCCTCGGGGCCGATCTCGTCAAGAGCGAAGACCGGCTCGTGTTGGCCTACAACGATCCTTACGGCGTCACTGCAGCGTTCACAAAGAACGTGCTGCGAGTCCTCAACCGCGAACTCTCGGCCAACTTCGATCTCGACCAGTTCGAGTCGATTGCTCGATGGGACGAATACGAGGAATGGATGGACCTCGGGCTTGAGAGTCGGATCGACCAGCGGGTGCGGATCGTCGGACTCGATCTCGACGTCGACTTTCGTGCGGGCGAGTTCATGCGCACCGAAGTGTCGGCGAAGTTCCGCATCGAGCGATTCACGGCCGAACTTGCGGCGGTCGGGCTCGACGTGGAGCATTGGTTCACCGACACCGGCGGCGATTTCGCCGTCAGCTTGTCGGTGCTTCGTTAGCGGATGGGAATAACACCGCCTTCGCCAAAGTTGAGTATAAGGCACTCAGGTTTACTGAGGTAGCGTAAACCCTTCTGGAGGTCACCACCCATGGCGCTCGATCCCAACCGTTGGACACTCAAGACCACCGAAGCCTTCTCGGTGGCTACTGAAGCGGCCCGTGCCGCGTCGCACCCCGAAGTGGTCCCCGCCCATCTTCTGACCGCATTGTTTGGGCAAGAAGAGGGCCTTGTTCTGCCCCTGCTCGTGAAGGTCGGCGTCGATATTCCCAGCGCCCGCAATCGGGCCGCGGAAGCCCTCGGGAAGCTGCCCAACGCCTATGGCTCAGACCCCCAACTCTCGAAGGAACTGCGTGAGGTGCTCGAAGACGCCGATCGGGTCCGTGGTGATCTGGCCGACGAATATCTCTCGACCGAACACCTTCTCTTGGCCCTAGGCAACGCGATTGCCGTCGACAAGGAAACACTGCTCGCCGCGCTCCGCGAGGTCCGCGGCAGTCATCGCGTCACGAGCCAAACTCCAGAGAACGAGTTTCAGGCCCTCGAGCGCTACGGGCGTGATCTCACCGAGGCCGCTCGACTCGGCGAACTCGACCCTGTGATCGGGCGCGACGAGGAGATTCGACGGGTCATTCGTGTGCTGTCACGGCGAACGAAGAACAACCCCGTTCTCATTGGTGAGCCCGGAGTGGGAAAGACCGCGATCGTTGAGGGACTCGCCACTCGCATCGTCGAGGGCGACATCCCCGAGTCGCTCAAGAACAAGCGCCTCATCAGCCTCGACATGTCCGCAATCGTCGCCGGCGCGAAGTATCGGGGTGAGTTCGAAGAGCGGCTCCAGGCCGTGCTGAAGGAGATCGAAGACGCCGACGGCGAAGTGATCACCTTTGTCGACGAGATGCACACTGTCGTGGGTGCCGGCGGGGCCGAGGGTGCAATGGACGCCGGCAACATGATGAAGCCGATGCTGGCTCGCGGTCTCCTGCGGATGGTCGGGGCAACGACCCTCGATGAGTACCGCAAGTATGTGGAGAAGGATCCCGCGCTTGAGCGCCGCTTCCAGCAGGTGCTGGTCGAGCCGCCTTCTGTCGACGCGACGATCGCGATCCTGCGTGGGCTGAAGGAAAAGTACGAAGTCCACCATGGGGTCCGTATTAAGGACAGCGCACTTGTTGCGGCCGCTTCGCTCAGCGATCGCTACCTCACCGGGCGATTCCTGCCCGACAAGGCAATCGACCTCATCGACGAAGCAGGAGCCTCACTGAGAATCGAGATCGATTCGGTGCCGACCGAGATCGATGTCGTGGAGCGCCGTATCCGCCAGCTCGAGATCGAAAGGCACGCGCTGGCGAAGGAGACCGACGAGATATCGGCCGAACGTCTCGATGATCTCGACCGCGAACTTGCCGACCTCACGGAGACTCTTAGCGGGCTCACCGCCAGGTGGCAGGCGGAGAAAGACGCGATTTCGGCGCTGCGCGACCTCAACGAGGAGCTTGACCTCGTGCGTGGTGAGGTGGAGCGGCAAACCGATCTCGAACTGGCGGCCGAGTTGCGATACGGGCGAATTCCGGAGCTTGAGCGGCTTTTCGAAGCGGCTCGTGAGGATCTCGACAAGATCCAGGCCGAATCGTCGATGCTCAAAGAAGAGGTCGACGAGGAAGACATCGCCCAGGTCGTGAGCCGTTGGACGGGCGTGCCCATCTCCCGGCTGATGGAGGGTGAAGTGCAAAAGCTTGTGCAGCTCGAGGAACACCTCCATGAGCGTGTCGTTGGCCAACACGACGCCGTGGGTGTCGTCGCCAACGCGATCCGCCGTTCACGGGCGGGCCTGAGCGATCCGAGTCGCCCTATTGGCAGCTTCTTGTTCCTCGGTCCGACGGGTGTCGGCAAGACGGAGCTCGCTCGGAGCCTTGCGGCGTTCCTCTTCGATGACGAACGAGCCATGGTGCGCATCGACATGTCGGAATACATGGAGAAGCACAGCGTCAGCCGGTTGATCGGTGCCCCTCCGGGGTATGTCGGTTATGAGGAAGGTGGCCAGCTCACGGAAACGGTGCGGCGCCGGCCTTACGCCGTGGTGTTGCTCGACGAGGTCGAGAAGGCCCATAGCGATGTCTTCAACGTGCTCCTGCAGTTGCTCGACGATGGACGGCTTACCGATGGCCAGGGTCGCACCGTCGACTTTTCCAATGTGGTGCTGATCATGACGTCGAATCTGCCGGGAGAACCGCAAGACTTCTTCCGTCCTGAGTTCATCAACCGGATTGACGACATCGTCCGGTTCCGTTCGCTCACGGAAGAAGACCTCGTGGAGATCGTCGATATTCAGCTCGATGGCCTCGCTGGGCGCCTGGCCGAGCGACGACTCACGCTTGAGGTCACTGACGAGGCGAAACTTCTCCTGGCCTCACAAGGTTTTGAACCGGCGTTCGGCGCTCGCCCGTTGAAGCGGCTCATCCAGCGCCTCATCGGTGACCCACTGGCCATGGCCTTGCTCGAGGGGAAGTACCTCGAAGGGGCCACGGTTACGGTGGCTGTGGACGGACCTGTGGATAACCAGAGCCTCGTTCTGCACTAGCGGGGGGTTCTGGCACCCACGGAGGGATGAGTATCACCCTCCGTGGCTTTCCCGACCACTAGTTTCTCATTGGAGTACGGGAGAGCAATGTGAAGCTGCGACGGCTGTGGAAACCGCTGTCCGGCGCCGCCTTGCTCGTTGTTGGTTTGCTCATCGGGACATCGTCCCCGGTGGTGGCCGCGACGGGTGGGTGCGCCGGCGACGTTGTTGTCGCGCTTGACGTTCCCGTTTGGTCACGTGCCGGCTACGACACCTACGGCTTTGCCCTCAGTCAGCCGTTGGCGGCCGGTGAGTGGCGGGTTGGCACGAGTTCCTCTGATGCCTACGTCGGGCGTTCCGCAAGCAGTCAGTCGCAAGAGCAGTGGCTGCTCGACATCACTGATCATGTGGTGCTCGGACCCACCTCCGACCTCATCGATGGCGTGGATTCCACCCGCACTGCGGATTCGCTGGGCACGTTCGTCTCCGCTTCGGGTGTGAGCCACTTCACGATTCGCCACGCTGCGGCAAGCACGCCCAACGGCACGAACTCTGTCACCGCCGATTGTGTGAGCTTCACCGAAGTCGCTGTTCCGCCGACCACGACGGTGCCGCCAACGACGGTGCCCACCACAACGGTGCCCGACAGCGCCACTACCACCGTGCCAGCAACAACGACTGCGGCGCCCACCACCACCGTGCCCAAGGCAACAACCACCACATTGCCGGTCGCCACGTCCACGACGATCTCGCCGCCGAACACGGCTCCCCCCAAGAACACCGTCCCGCCGACAACCACACGGCGCTCGACGGTGCCGCCCGCCGTCCCACCGTCCACCACCGCGCCCGCAGGCCTTTCCGCCGATATCCGCGCCACCGCGGTGGTCGATTGCCTGAACGACACCGTGCTCGTCTTGCTCGGCAACGAGGGCAGCCTTGGTGCCACCGTCGACATCGCCCTCCCGCTTTCAGGGATCCGGTCGGGTGTCAGCGTTGGAGCTGGGGCTCAGACCACCAGCACCCTCGCAGTCGGAGACCTCGGCGGAAGCACCGAGATCCGCGTCTCGGACAGCGTCACCGGCGAGGTGTATGTCCGCACCGATATCTCCGTCGACTGCGCCGATCCCGCCCGGCCGACCGCAACGACAATCATCGACTGCGTCGCCGATGTCCTGATTGTCCAACTCGCCAACGCTGCGGGCGATCCAGCCGAGCTCACGGTCCTACACGAGCGTGTGGCGGTCGTGGCCGAGTTCACCATCGAAGCCGGCGATGCCGCCGAAGTCGAGATCGTTCTCGCGGGGGCCGAACGAGTGCCGGTCCGGGTGGTCGACGCCGACGGCGACGAAGTGATCCGAATCGACGTCGCCAATCCCTGTGAGGGTGCGAACGACGAAACGCCGACCGACGATTCGCTCGACGACGGGTCGCCCGATGCCAACGGCCCGGACTCCAACGGCGCGAGCGGCGCGAGCGGCGATGGTGTTGATTGTTCGGGCGAGACTGGCAGCGTGCTGCCCGGTGAATGCGGCCAGGTGGTTGTGGTGGTATCGCCCGACTGTCCGTCTTCATCGGCTGCAGTGTCGGTCCGAAGAGATGGTCGCGGTCGAGAGAGATTTGTGGTGTTTGTGGCTGGCGAGGTCGCTGGCATTGTGGCGATCGACGGCACGGGCGAGGGCACGGTGCCTGTCCGCCTCGACGGCGACGAAGCGGAACTGACGATCTCGCGGTCGTCGACGGCGGAAGCGATCGTCGTCGGCACGGTCCGCTGTGAGGGCGATCGCGGCCTCGCCGGACCAATCGCGGCGTCAATGGTGGTCCTTGCCGTCTTGGCGTCTGCGGCGGGAGTCTTCCCCTGGCCGACCCGACTGTTCTCGCCGTAATACTGGTCCGTCGTCAGCGGGCGAGAAACGGCACCGTCACGCTCCGTGAGACCTACCAAGTGGCCCGTGCGAGCAGAGCCAGGCGACCTATTGTATCGGTTGGCTTGGTGCTCGTAACCTGGCCGCCAGGGAGGCATTGACCCGACGGGCCATAATTGGTCGCTTCGTCCGCCGGTGAGCCAGAGCGAAACCGACCCTGCTATCTCACTCACAACGTCGTTGACGTCTCGATAGGTCGGTTTCAAAATGTTCACCCGCAAGAAGATCGCAGTGATCGCCGCAATCGCTTTGCCAATTATTGGTACAGCAACGGTTAGCTCCGCGCAAGAAGGCGGAGTTCCCAGTTGTGGCCAGCACGAGCAGGTCGTCGCCTTTCCGAATGTCGGCCCCGACGCTGGCTCGGTGGCCACGATCGTGGTGGGCCACAGCCACTACCCCCGGTCACTCACCGTCGCGGCGTCGATCCCCGCTGGCGAGTACGACGTCATTACCGGTGCCTACGACGGTTACAAGGATCGCACATCAACGGAGACCCAAGACTTCGAGCGCTTCATTCTTCGATTCCTCGACGCCGACGGTTCCGTGATTGCCAGTACCAGCCCATCGATGGATCTTGTCGATGGCGTTGAAGCGGCAAGCTGGACCGGACCGGTCGGCACTGTCACGCTCGATCGTGCCGCCGTCTCGGTGGAGGCCGAGCACGCTGATCTCGGCGATCAAGCCGTGTTCGACATTGGCCAGGCGCAGTCAGTGCAG
The DNA here is from genome assembly GCA_047639555.1 of Candidatus Aldehydirespiratoraceae bacterium. Classification (GTDB taxonomy): domain Bacteria; phylum Actinomycetota; class Acidimicrobiia; order Acidimicrobiales; family Aldehydirespiratoraceae; genus JAJRXC01. Next base: position 115,016 of record JBLIOE010000001.1, on the reverse strand, counting down.
CCCAGCTGCTTCGGTCTTGACACGGTCCCGCCCACCACGACCACGACGCTTCCGCCGACCACGACCGTGCCCGACACCACCACCACCACGGTCCCGGACACCACCACCACGGTTGCGCCCACCACGACCGTGCCCGACACCACCACCACCACGGTTGCGCCCACCACCACCGTCATCGAGCCGCCCACCACCACGGTTGCGCCCACCACGACGGTCATCGAGCCGCCCACCACGGTTGCGCCCACCACGACGGTCATCGAGCCGCCCACCACGGTTGCGCCCACCACGACCGTGGCGGTGACCACCACCACGGTCCCGACGCAGGTGTTGCCGACGGTCCAAGAAAATCCTGATCCCGACCCGGTTGTCGGCGATCCAACTTTCACGGGCTGACTCCCCGTTTCGGCGGGAACCGTCAACCCGCCGAAAAATTCAACGCACCCTGGACAGATAGGGCGAGGTACTGACTCTTCAGAGTCACGCCTCGCCCTTTCAGGTTTTTGGGTCCCGCATTCTGTTGGGTTCAAAATCGGTGGGCAGTCCTCGCCCAGAGAGCTAACATCTCCCGGTAACGCAATTCCGTGAGAGGAGAGCGCTGTGCCAGCGACCGTTGTCGTCGGTACTCAGTGGGGCGACGAAGGCAAGGGGAAGTTCACCGACCTTGTCGCCAAAGAGATGGAGATGGTGGTTCGCTACCAAGGCGGACACAACGCCGGTCACACACTTGTGGTCGACGGTGAAACCTTTGCTCTCCAGCTCGTACCGAGTGGAATCTTGTACGACCACATCACGCCGGTTATCGGCAATGGTGTTGTTGTCGACCCGCGGGTATTGCTCGCGGAAATGGACACCTTGGAAGCCAAGGGCGTCGATTGCAGCAGTTTGAAGGTGTCGGGTAACGCCCACCTGATCATGCCGTATCACCAGGAGCTGGATGCGCTGCACGAACGCCACCTTGGCGACGCCAAACTTGGTACCACCAAGCGCGGCATCGGACCGGCGTATGCCGACAAGGCGATGCGGGTGGGTCTGCGGGTCCAAGACCTGGAGGACGCCAAGATCTTCCGGGCGAAGCTGGATGCCGTCCTCAGCCACACCAATCAGGTGTTGACGAAGGTGTTCGACGCCGATCCAGTGAGCGCCGCCGAGATCGCCGCCGAATACCTCGACGTGTGCGCCCCTCGTATCGTGCCGCACATCGCCGATGCCATCACACTCGTGCACAACGCTCTCGAGGCTGGTCAGGGTGTCCTCCTCGAGGGTGCCCAGGCAACCTTCCTCGATGTCGACCACGGCACATACCCGTTTGTCACGTCGTCCAACCCAGTCGCCGGCGGTGCTTGCACTGGCGCTGGTATCGGTCCCCGAGATATCGATCGCATCATCGGTGTGGCCAAGGCCTACGTCACCCGTGTTGGGTCAGGACCGTTCCCCACCGAACTCTTCGACGACATCGGCGAGCATCTCGTCGACGTCGGCCACGAATACGGCACCAACACCGGTCGGCGTCGCCGTCCGGGCTGGTTTGACGCAGTGATGATGCGTCAAGCGGTGCGGGTGAACTCGCTGTCGGAGGTTGCGCTTACGAAGCTCGACATCCTCGACGGCCTTGAGTCGCTCAAGGTCTGCGTCGCCTATGACATCGACGGCTCTCGCCACGAGCAGTTGCCTTATCACCAGAGCGAACTTCACGCCGCCACGCCGATCTATGAAGAACTGCCGGGCTGGGGCTCCGACATCAGTTCGATCACGAACCCGGGCGATCTGCCGAAGAACGCGGCGGACTACATCAGCTTCTTGGAAGCGCAGATCGGTGTGCCGATCCGGCTCGTTGGTGTGGGCCCGGGTCGCGAACAGTTCCTCGACCGGGCGGCGTGAGACTTTTCGGCTCACACCGGTATCAGCCGAAGGGCTGGCTCCAGTCGATGGGAGGAGCCACACCGTCGGCCGGTCCACTTCCCAGCGGCGGGGGCGGCGGGGCGGGCGACCTTTCGTTGAATGATTCCGAAGGCACTCGGGCGACGTTGGCACCGTGGTCGGGAATAGTTGCCGGAACCCGTTCAAGGTCTGCTTCGGTCGGCGCGAGCGGATCGTTGAGCACCGGATCGGCAGGCATTGACCGGTTGGGTGCTTCGCCTGCCCCAGACTCGCGGGTGGCACGTTCGGCGAACGCTTTGACGCGGTGCTTCACCTCCCGCTTGTGCATTTCGAGACGTGAGCCATGGGCTCGAACACCGCCGGCCACCATCGCGCATTTCTTACAGAGCGCCTTCTTGGGGCCAAACGGGTACACAAGGCAGAGTTCGCAGTGCTCTCGACCGCAACGGCGGCAGATGTCTTTGGCGCGTTCAAAGCTGTGGTCTCGGCAAAGTCCAGTGAGTCCCGTCACGTTTCTCTCCTCGTGTCGTGCCTTTATTGTCGGCGCGTGACATGGGTTTCTTAATGAGTCGAATGGCCAGTGAAAGGGTCGTCTTGTGAGCGATGTCATGCCGAATCTGTTGTCCGAGCGCTACGCCAGCGCGGCGATGAACGAAATCTGGTCGCCGGAGCGCAAGATCGTGCAGGAGCGGCGCCTCTGGCTTGCGGTGCTCCGTGCCCAGAAGCAACTTGGTGTTGACGTGCCTGATGGTGTGGTTGAGGCCTACGAAGCGGTCATCGACAATGTCGATTTGGCCTCAATTGCTGAGCGCGAGGCCATCACCCGCCACGATGTGAAGGCTCGGATCGAGGAGTTCTGCGATCTGGCCGGCCATCAACACATCCATCGCGGTATGACGTCTCGCGACCTCACGGAGAACGTCGAGCAGCTGCAAGTCCGCGCCGCGCTTGAGTTGATCCGTGATCGCATGGTGGCCGTGCTGGCCCGGGTGGGCGGCCTCGCGGCCACCCACATCGACCGGGTCATGGTCGCTCGCACTCACAATGTCTCGGCCCAGGCCACCACGCTCGGAAAACGGTTCGCCGACGTTGCCGAGGAAATGATGATCGGACTTGAGCGGATCGAGGGCCTTCTGGCTCGGTATCCGCTCCGTGGGATCAAGGGTCCCGTAGGCACGAGGCTTGATCAGCTGGACCTTCTGGGTGATCCTGACAAGGTCGATCAGCTCGAAGCTGCGGTAGCCGGACACCTCGGTTTCGCCCGCGTGGTCGACAGTGTCGGCCAGGTGTATCCCCGCTCCCTCGATCTTGATGTCGTGTCGGCCCTTGTGCAGGCGGCCTGCGGCCCCGCAAGTGCCACCACCACCCTGCGCCTTATGGCCGGCCAAGAGCTCGCAACAGAGGGCTTCCGTCCGGGTCAGGTCGGCTCCACGGCTATGCCCCACAAGATGAACGCTCGCAGCGCCGAGCGTGTCGGTGCGCTGCGCACGATTCTCGATGGCCATCTCACGATGGCCGCGAGCCTCGCGGGGCGTCAGTGGAACGAGGGCGACGTGAGTTGCTCCGCCGTGCGCCGCATCATGCTGCCGGACGCCTTCTTTGCCATCGACGGGCTCCTGCAAACAGCCCTCGTTGTCTTCGAGGAGCTGGGTATCTTCCCCGCCGTCATCGACGCGGAACTTGCCCGTGATCTTCCGTTCCTTGCCACCACCCGTGTGCTCACGGCCGCAGTCGATGCGGGCCTCGGGCGCGAAGAAGCGCACGAGCTGATCAAAGAACATGCCGTGTCGGCCGCTCTCGATCGACGAGAAATGAACGGCGCGCCTGATCTCGTTTCGCGACTCGCTGATGATGAGCGAATTCCCCTGGACCGAGCCGCGATCGAATTGCTTCTCTCTGACCCCACGAAATTCACTGGCACCGCCATTGCCCAGGTGGGACGAATCATCAATCGGATCGACGCGATTGTGGCGCTGCATCCCGAAGCCGCGGCCGCCGCGTCAGAGGTGCGGGTTTAACCCAGTGGTTTAGGGCCGCTCCGCTATGGTCGCCGCCATGGCCTCTGAAGCACTTCTCGCGCACCTGAAAGCTCACTCGGTTCGAGAGGGTGACTTCACGCTGAAATCAGGTCGCAAGAGCCGTTGGTTCATCGATTCGAAACAAACCGCATGTCGACCCGACGGAATTATTGCGGTCGCTGATGCGGCCCTCGAAGTCATTCCGGCGGAAGCGACGGCGATCGGCGGGCTCACCATGGGAGCCGACCCGGTGGCCTTCGGCATCGCCGCCGTCGCGGCTACTCGCGGTCGTGATCTCCGTTCGTTCTCCATCCGCAAGCAGGCAAAGGGGCACGGCGTTACCGGTCGACTCGCCGGCGCCTTGATGGAGGGCGACAAGGTCGTCATCACTGAGGACACAGTCACTCGCGGCTCGTCGCTGATGGAAGCGGCCAATGCCGTGCGCGAGCTTGGGGCGGAGCCGGTTCTGATCATCGCGATCGTTGATCGTGGCGGCACCGCGGAGGCAATGGCCGCCGAGGCCGGCATCCCGTTCAAGGCTCTTGTGACCGCGATGGATCTCGGTTTTAACTACGGCGACTGAGGGCGTTCCCGCTAGCGTCCGTCCGGTGCAGAACGCTCCAACCGCCGCCTTTTCCATCACGCTCAAGATGTCACTCGACAATGTGCCGGGCACCATGGGCCGATTCGCCACTGCGATTGGCGAAGCCGGAGGAAATATCGCCGCCATTCCTGGCTTTGAAGCGAAGGGACCCACGGTTGTGCGGGCGATTGACGTGCACTGCCGCTCAGAAGAACACGCTGCGCACATCGCCGCAGAAGTCGATGCCCTCGACGGGGTCACCGTGCTCGAGTGGTGGGACCGCACCTACAAGCTTCATGAGGGCGGCAAGATCGAAGTGACGCCACTCTGTTCGGTCGCCGACGCCGATGACCTCGCGATGGCGTACACACCGGGCGTGGCCCGCGTATGCATGAGCATTCACCACAACCCGGCGCTCGCCCACAAATACACGATCAAGAAGAACACCGTCGCCATCGTGAGCGACGGGACTGCGGTGCTCGGCCTGGGCAACATCGGCCCAATGGCCGCGATGCCGGTGATGGAAGGCAAGGCGCTCCTGTTCAAGGAGTTCGCCGGCGTCGATGCGTTCCCGATCTGTCTCGACACACAAGACACCGAAGAGATCATCGAGACGGTCATCCGGCTTGCTCCTACCTTCGGCGGCATCAACCTCGAAGACATCGCGGCGCCCGCCTGCTTCGAGATCGAAGAACGCCTCAAGGCAGCACTCGACATTCCGGTCTTCCACGACGACCAACACGGCACCGCCGTGGTGGCGCTCGCCGCGCTGAATAATTCGCTCAAGCTGGTCGGCAAGAAGATGGGCGATCTCAGTGTTGTCATCTCCGGCATGGGTGCCGCGGGCGTGGCCTGCGGCAAGATCCTGATCGACGCCGGTGTCGGCGAAGTGGTCGGCGTCGACAGTACTGGCGCGGTCTACAGCGGCCGTGATCGTCTCAATGGGGCGAAGCAGTGGTTCGCCGACAACACGAACCCCGACCGCAAGGCCGGCACCCTCCAAGAGGTGCTTCGGGGCGCTGACGTGTTCATGGGTGTGAGTGCGCCGAATCTGATCGACGCCTCCGATGTCCGCAAGATGGCCAAGGATCCGATCGTCTTCGCCATGGCGAACCCCGATCCAGAAATTCGTCCGGAAGAGGCCGACGGCCTCGCGGCGGTGATGGCCACCGGTCGTTCCGACTTCCCGAACCAGATCAACAACGTGCTCGCCTTCCCCGGAATTTTCCGTGGTGCGCTCGACGCCAACGCCCACAGTGTGACGGAGAACATGAAGGTCGTGGCGGCCAAGGCCATCGCTGAGTGCGTGAGCGACGACGAGCTCAACAAGGACTATGTGGTCCCGTCGGTGTTCGATCGTTCCGTGGCTCCTCGCGTTGCCGAAGCAGTCGCCGCTCAAGCCATCGCCGACGGCGTCATCCGCCCCTAACTCTCTCCGTTCTGTGAACCGAAACCGGCGCAGAGCGCCGGTTTCGGTTCACAGAAGCGGAGGCTTGGATCTAGGGTCAACGGCCATGCCGCCGAGCCCTGAATATCGTCACCTGTTGTCGCCGATTTCTATCGGCTCGATGACGGTGCGCAACCGCATGGTGATGGCGCCGATGGGTGTCGAGATTGTCGACCACGACGGCAAGGCCAACGAGGGCATAGTTCGCTACTACGAGGAGCGGGCCCGAGGCGGCGTTGGCCTCATCATCACCGAAGTGTGTGCCGTGGGGTATCCCCGAGGCGCCAACTCGATCCATCAGCTTGGCCTCTCCGATGACTCCTTCATCGAGCCGCTGAAGACCCTTACTTCGCGGGTGCAATCACATGGCGCCAAGATTGCCGTGCAGCTCGTGCACCACGGCAAGGTCTCGCGTGTTGACCAGAAGGAACAGCGCGATGTGCTGGTGCCGTCGATCCCTGAGTGGCACGGCTCGATGTCGATGATCAACGACCTCACCGTCGACGAGATGATGAAGATGGCGAAGGCCAACGGGGGAGGGGCGCCGAAGCTCAAGCCCATGGACGCCGACGACATCGCCTTCGTCATCGACCTGTTCGCCTCGGCCGCCGTTCGGGCGAAAAAGGCGGGGTTCGATGCCGTCGAGGTGCATGGCGCTCACGGCTATCTACTCTCGGGGTTCATCTCGCGGCAGTGGAACCTTCGCGACGACGAATACGGCGGCTGCCTTGAGAACCGCGCTCGCTTGTTGTGTGACGTGCTGCGGGAAACGAAGCGCCGCGTCGGAGACGACTTCCCGGTCTGGTGTCGGCTCGATGCGCTTGAATACGCCACGCCCAATGGCATCACGTTCGAAGAGACCGAAGTGGTTGCCCAGCTAGCCGTCGAAGCGGGCGCCGACGCGATCAACCTGAGCGCCTACGGCGACATGACTTCGGCGTCGGCCTTTACGGAGGGCACCCTTCCGCATCGCGAGGCGACCCATTCGGCGATGACCGGCCGGCTCAAGACAAAGGTCGACGTGCCGGTGATCGGCGTTGGCCGAATCCGCCCGGAGACGGGCGACGACATGATCGCGTACGGCAAGGCTGACCTGGTGGCCATGGGCCGCCAGATGTTGGCCGATCCGGAGACGGCCAACAAGGTGGCCGAGCAGCGAGAAGACGACATCCGTCCGTGCATCAATTGCTACGTGTGTGTGGCTCGACCGTTCTTCGACGAACGAGTGCGTTGTGCAGTCAATCCGGTGCTCGCCAACGAGGTCGCCCTCGGCGAGGTGGAGCGAACGAAGGCCGTCACTAGCCGAACGGTTGTGGTGGTCGGTGGCGGCCCCGCGGGTATGGAAGCCGCCCGCGTGGCCGCGACGAGAGGTCATTCGGTGACGATCTTTGAAGCGGCCCCGCGGTTGGGTGGCTCGCTTCGTTTTGCGGCGCTTGTCTACGAACCCAACCTTCGCCTGCTGAACTGGCTCAATCGGCAAATGGATCAGCTGGGCGTCGACGTCCGCACCAACACTCCCGCCACCATCGAAGCGGTTCGGGCCCTCAACCCCGACGAACTCGTGATTGCCACCGGCGCGGCTCGAGCGCGTTCATCGATCCCCGGGGCGCAGCAACGCATTGTGGTCGACGGCGACGATCTGCGGGCCATGCTCACCGGCACCGGCGATGTGGCCGGCGCGCTGAAGAAGCTGCCGTTCTTCGCTCGGGTCGCCGCAACCGTCGGCCGCAAGCTCGGACTACTCAATGACCCGGAGCGTCTGGCCCAGCTCACCGAGTACTACATGCCGGTCGGTAAGCGAGTGGTGATTATCGGTGGCGGGCTCGTGGGCATCGAGCTGGCCGAGTTTCTTGTCGATCGCGACCGCAGGGTCGTTGTACTCGAAGCCGGTGCCCATCTCGCCGAAGAGATGGCCCACCCTCGGCGCTGGCGAGTGCTCACCGATCTCCGTGATCACGGCGCCCAGCTCTTTGCCAATGCCGACGTCACCGAAATTGGTGAGGGCAACGTGAGCTACACCCTCGGCGACGAAGACGACGGCCAGCTCGCCTCGATCGAGGCCGACACTGTGATCATCGCCACCGGTCTGATCGGGGATGAAACCGTCGCTAACCAGTTCCGGGCCGCCGGCTTCGAACCCACGGTGATCGGCGATTGCTCCGGTATTGGGTATATCGAGGGTGCCATCAGCGACGGCTTCCACGCCGGCCTCGCCGTCGGCTAAGAACACTGCGGCGGAAAACATGAACGACCCGGCCTAGGCCGGGTCGGACTGGTGGTGGTCGGGCGGGGCGTCGATCCCCGGACCTACCGCTTTTCAGGCGGTCGCTCTGCCGACTGAGCTACCCGACCCCACAAACGGCCACCCAAAAGGGTGGCCGTGTGGCGGTCCTGACGGGATTTGAACCCGCGGCCTCCACCTTGACAGGGTGGCGATCACTCCAAACTGATCTACAGGACCAACTCGCCCGGCGAACCGGGCGAAGCACAAAATGTACGGCAGCAGCACCGCGATCACAACCCAGTTGCCGCGGTCTCTCCTCCTCACGGGCGGCTAGTTTCCCGCTATGTCATCTCCTCTAGAGTCGTGGTCCGTCGCTGCTGTGAACCTTCCGGTGCACGCCGACAATCCTGTCCACACCGTGGAAGGCGGGATCGCCGCTGGTTACGGCGGTGCGGTTGTCGCGGGGGTGACGGTCTACGGCTACCTCACGCGACCCATCGTGGAGGCCTGGGGCGTCGACTGGCTTTCGCAGGGCCGCGCCCAGGTGGCCTTCAAATCGGCGACGCTCGCCGATGAGCAGCTCGACGTCGTGCCAATGCAGGAAGACGACGGGTGGACGGTCGAAGCGCTCCATGCTGGCGAGGTGCGGGCCCGCGCTCGCGTCTTTCGCGGTCACGATGGTGTGGCTGATCCCGTCGGGGATCAGCTCGAGCCACTGGTCGAGGTCCTCAGCCCGAACTGGATCGACCAGCCCCGAGACTCCGGCGAGGACCTCGCGATCTACGAACGCGAGCAGATTGTTCACCCTGCGGTTTGGACGATGCTGGCCAATCGCGTGTTCACCACACAACTGGTCGACGGACCGTGGGTGCACACCCGAAGCGATGTGCGCCATCTCGGCCTGGCTCGACCGGGCGAGACGGCCGTGATCGAGTCGTGGGTCACGGATCGGTTCACGACCCGAGCTGGTGAACGAGTCGTGACCGATATTCGGATTGACGTCGACGGTCGACCGATTGCGGCGATCGAGCACGAAGCAATCGTGCGGCTCGCCGAACGCGGCTAGCGAGGAATCCTCACGTGGGCCGACGGATAGGCCTCTTCGAGCCGCGCGGCCCATTCGAGATCATGTAGTGGATCGCCCGGTGCGGTGGTGCTTCGACCGTTGGCGGCGAGGTCGGCCCGGAAGGTCGACACGATGTGTTCGATCGGCAGGTCCCGGCTCGCCCCTCGGGTGGCGGCCCGCTCGGCTTCATCGGCGAACACTTCGGCTTTCCATGAGATCGTGATGCGCACATCGGCCGCCGGGTGAGTGACGGACTCGCCCTGATCGTGGATCATCCAATCGCCGGAGGCGGCGTCGTGATCGCACATAGCGTCGAAACTCAGGCTGGCGAGCGGTGCCCCATCGCCGAGAGTGCCCACGCCATGGATGACCGACTCGTTGTCGGCCACAATTGCCACGTTCCCGAAGGGCGGATGTTCGGCCTGCGCCTCTTCCTCAGGGCCGTCCGGCCAGTAGTAGAACGACCCCCCGGTGCCAGCGTAGAACCACGTCACCGCGGTGGCGAGTGTGACCCGCTCGTCCTCAAACAGACGAGAGTGCAGCATCCGCTGCAGCAGCCACACCGGGCAGTTCCAGCGGTCGGCGCCGCGGAACACGGGGATGTCGTTATGGGGCACAAACGGAAACGGTGTGGGCGCCATGACGTTGACGTAGACCGTGGTCGGCTCGACGATCGTCGAACCGGGGAACACCTGACGCGCGGCCTCGACGAAGCGCGGGTTGTGCAGTATCAAATCGACGCCATCGACATGGGACACCCCTTCGGTCGCAAGGTTCCGTCGGAACCACGGCGGCACGAACGTGACGGCCGGGGCATCAGAGGCTTCGCGCTCTTCGTCGGTCTGCGCGGTCTTGGCGAGCGGCTCGAACGGTCCGGCTCGTTCGATCAGCGTCCGGATCGCTCCGGGATCATCAAACGCCGGCTCCAAACGGATTGCCTCAGACATACGGACGGTCACCCGTTCACTATTACATCGGTAGGCCTAAAACGAGGACGGGCCCGCTCTGATGAGCGGACCCTGATACCGAAATGTGGTACCCCGTACGGGATTCGAACCCGTGTTACCGGCGTGAAAGGCCAGCGTCCTAGGCCACTGGACGAACGGGGCCCGACCGGCGAGCCGGTCAGCAGAGAAGGATAGAGGGTTGCGGCGGCGGTTACGCAGCATTCTTGTCGCAACGGAATAGTCACCCGCCGCGGACGGTTTCTCGTCCGTGTGTTACCACCCCGCTACGGCTTGCTCGCTACGGTCGCGAGCATGACCGACACCGCCCGTCTCCTCGCGGCCAGCGCCGCGGGATATGCGATCGGAAACTTTCCGTCAGCGGACCTCGCCGCTCGGGTTGCGGGGGCTGATCTCCGTTCCGAAGGCACCAACAATCCGGGGGCAATGAACGCCAGTCATGTACTCGGCAAGAAGTGGGGCCTCGCGGTGACCGCGATGGATATCGGCAAGGGCGCGCTCGCTGCTCGCGTCGGTGGGCGACTGGCCGGACCGGCCGGCGCGAACCTCGCATCGTCTGCCGCAGTGTCCGGCCATTGTTTCCCTATTGGCCGCACTGGCGGCAAGGGCGTGGCCGCATCGATCGGTCAGGTCGTCGGCACGTTCCCGTCGTATCTCCCCGTCGACATCGCGGTGGCCGCGAGCACCTCGGCGTTGCCGTTCTTCCGGCAACGCACTCGGGTGGCGACCATGGTTGCCAGCGCAACCTGGATCGGATGTTCGGTGGTTTGGTGGCGGCGGGGTCTCGCGAATCCTGGTGGTGTCATACCGACGATCTCACTTCCACTTGCCGCGTTCATCAGCTCGGTCGTGATCGCCGTTCGTTTCGCGGCTGAAGCCGACAAGGTCGACGCGTTCAACGACACGTCAGTCGTGGACATAGCGGCCGCCGCATGATCCGCGTCATCACTGACTCCGCCTCACAGATGCCCTTCGCCCTTGCGGCGCGTCTCGGCGTCGATGTGGTTCCGGTCATCGTCACCGTTGACGGTCTCGACTACCACGAGGGTGTTGACCTCACCGCCGACGACTTCTGGTGTCGATTCGAAGGCGGCGAACTTCCTGAGGTCGCGACCTCGCAGCCGAGTCCGGGCACGATCGCCGAGCACTATCGAGCAGCGGTGGCGGCGGGTGCGACAGAAATTGTGTCGGTTCATGTCGGTGCCGAACACTCCGGCACGCTCAATTCGGCGCGACTTGCCGCCGCGGATGTGGACATCCCCGTCCATCTCGTCGACTCCGGCACCGCGTCGTTTGGTGTGGCCTGCGCGACCTGGGAGGCCGCCGGCGTTGTCATAGCGGGCGGGTCGGCGGCTGAAGCTGTTGCCCGGGCCAAAGCGACCGCAGCGCAGACGGGCACCACGTTCATCATTCAAGCGCTCGACTTCGCGCGACAGGGCGGGCGCTTCTCGGCTGTGCTCCCCGACGGACACGACGGCGTCATGGTGATCGGCGGCATGGGTGGCGCCCTTGACGTGCTCAGTAGCGGCACGTCAGTCGATGAACTCTGCGATCAAATGGTTGCGCCGTTCCTGGAATCGGGTCGTGCGATCCGGGCCGGGGTGGCGCTCGCCGACCCCGCCACACTGCCGTTCACCGAAGGTATCGAGCGACGACTGCGCGACTCGAGTGTGGACGTCGACATCGTGCGTTATCGCGTCGGCCCCTCGATCGCCGCGCACACGGGGCCGGGCACGGCCGGCGGCTTCTGGTATCCGATCGCGGAGTGACACAGCCGCCGAGGGTGCTTGTTCGATACTGGTCGGGTGAACAACGATTCTTCCTTCTCGATCGCGACTGAACCGCTTCCGCCGTCCGTCCGAAAGCTCTGGCGCCTCTCCGCATTGGTGAGTGGGTTTGTTCTGGCCGCCAGTTCTGTCGCTCTCGCCATCGCTCTCGACAACACGTTGGTCATTCCGTTGGGTCTCGGTGTCGCGGTTGTGGTTGCCGCCGGGAGATTGCTGGTGGTCGACGCGCAATACCGCCAATGGCGATGGGGGCTCGACGAACGATGGATCGAGCGTCGGAGCGGCGTGATCAGCCGGACGACTCAGGTGGTGCCGCGCTCGCGAGTGCAAACCGTCACGACTCGTACCGGTCCGCTCGATCGTTGGCTCGGGCTTCGGTCCGTGACCGTGCACACCGCCGGCACGCACACCCCGAATCTGTCGATCCCCCATCTTGATGACGCCACCGCGGAACGGATCCGGACGGAGCTCGGAGGGTGACCGCCGTTGAGGATGCCGAGATCGATTGGAGCCGGGCGCATCCGCTCACCACGATCGTCCTGGTTGCCACGATGGTCGCCAACAACATCTTTCCCTTCCTGATCGCGATTGGCGTTGGCGGCGGCATCGGGTTCAACCTGGTCGGTACCGCGATCGCGGTGTTTGTCGTGGGGGCGGGCGGACTCGGCTGGTACATGACTCGTTATGTCGTGACCGGCGATGCTGTGATGTACCGAAGCGGCGTACTCAACCGGCACGAGAAGTCGATTCCCCTCAATCGGATTCAGCAGGTGACGGTTGCGCAAGCCGCCATACCCCGAGCCTTTGGGTTGGCGTCGGTCCAGGTGTCGGAGGCCTCCGCCGACGGCGACATCGAGATCCAATATCTCGGTAAATCGGCTGCCGAAGCGCTGACCGCGGATCTCCGGTCCCTCGCGGCAGCAAGAGCGGATGGGACGGCTGCACTCGAGGATGGGAGCGTCCCTGGTGAAACGTTGCCCGCGCCGACACCCGCTCCGACAATGCTCCACGAAGGGTCGCTGCGGGACCTGATTACCCTTCAGTTGGCGACTCTGACGCCTGCGCTTGCTCTCGTGTTCACACCGCTCCTCATCGGCGCGGTGGTGGCGATGGTGCTCAGCACGGCCCGTACGGGCCTTCTCGTGCTGGCGGTGGCGGTGGCGTCGTTCGTTCTGTTCGTCGGAGCATCGGTTGGCGCGATGGTGATGCAAAACGGCGGTTTCCTTCTCCATCGAGGACCCCGGTCCCTGACCATCGAGGCCGGGTTGCTCTCGCGCCGTCAGGTGGAGGTGCGCCCCGACCGAATCCAGACCATCACGGTGGCCTCGAGCCCGGTCGCTCGATGGCTCGACCTCCATGAGATTCGGTTCGCGGCAGCGACGGGCAAGGCCGTGGCGGCCCAGAAGCAGCGGCCGCTTCTTTCACCGGCTGCGCATACCGATGTGGTGTCGCTGATCGTGCAGGGGGCGGTCGACGTCGACCCCGGTTTTGATGTCGAGCTTGAGCCGGTCAGCCCGCTGACAAATCGGCGGGCGCTTGTGCGAGCGACCATGCTGTATCTCTTCATCATGCTTCCGGCCAGCGTCGGCCTCTCGTTCGAGACCGCGCTGTTGGTCGGGATCGTGCCGTCGGTCGTCTACTGGCCGTTGACGATCTGGTACGTCCGTGTCCGTTATCAACGCCTCGGCATCTCGATCGACGCTCAGCGTCTCGTGGCCCGTCGTGGCGTGTTGGTGCACCAGCTCACCCAGCTCCCGCTGACAAACGTCCAGGCGGTCTCTACGACGGCCTCGTTCTTCCAGCGGCGCCTTGGTCTGGCCGACCTCGTCGTGTCGACGGCTGGCATCGGGCCCGCAAACTTTGTGCGGGTCGTCGACCTGCCGATGGCTCGGGCCGACGAGCTGCGTGGTGTGCTCGGGGTTGCCGCGGCGGAGTCCGCCTGGGAGCTCGGGGCGCCGTAAACGACCGGGCTCGAAGACGACTAGGCCTGAAACGACCAGGCCCGAAAACGACCAATGGGCCGCCGGAGGAATCCGACGGCCCATCAGGCATTAACTCTTTGAAGAAGACAATCAGTCTTCGCGACGCCGGATGGCTCGTGACGTCGTGGTGAGGCCGAGACCAAGGAGCGCAAGCGCACCAGCAGCGAGGAGGGCAGGTGCCTCATCGGAGCCAGTCACGGCGAGTTCCTGGGCACCAGCAACCGTCGCGGCCACCGTGGTGGTGGGAGGAGTGGTTGTCGGAGCAGCCGTGGTCGTCGGAGCGACTTCCTCGTCGTCACACGCCGTACCGATGCCGTCGCCGTCAAGGTCCGCTTGGTCCTCGTTGGCTACGCCGGGGCAGTTGTCGTCTTCTTCGACCGTGCCGTCACCGTCGATGTCGGCGTCGCACTCGTCGCCCAGTCCGTCCTCATCGAGGTCGGCCTGGTCGGCGTTGGCGTCGTTGACGCAGTTGTCGAGGGCGTCAAGCACGCCGTCTTCGTCGGTATCGCCAGAGCAGGCGTCGCCGATGCCGTCAGTCGGATCATCGGTCTCTTCCTGGTCGGGATTTTCGACCAACACGCAGTTGTCGGCCTCGTTGGCCACGCCGTCGCCGTCGATGTCTGGGTCACAGACATCGCCGCCGCCGACACCGTCAAGATCAGCCTGGTCGGCGTTGGCGTCGTCCGGGCAGTTGTCATTCGTGTTGCCGAAGCCGTCGCCGTCGTCGTCGTCCTCAAGCGGCGTGACAGTAATGAGCTCCGTCGTGAGGAGGTTCTGATCGACGAGGTTGTCGATCAGTGCCACGCTGATCGCGCAGCCGATCGTGCCGCCGAAGACACACTGGGAGCCATTTACGCCGATACCGATGTCGACCCACGGGTAGGTGAAGCTGTAGTCCGTTCCGTCAACCGGTCCGATCTGGAGCAAAAGCTGACCGGCAGCGAGGCCCTCAGCGCCGAAGCAGTCGGCCGCGGTAGTCGCGGCGAGGAGCGTGCCATCAGTAGCGGCGTTGCCGCACTGGGTGACGACGAGCAGTCCAGCGCCGTCGTAGCCGCCGCTGCCATCAATGTTGACATCGATGCTGGTGCCGGACGTGACGTTGGTCGTTGGTGACGCAGAGCTTGTCGGTGCGCCATTTGCGGAGCCGATCAGCAAAAAGCTGAGCCCGAAGACACTTGCGATCGCAAGAGTAAATGCGCGTACCCGGGTACGCCGGGTGTGGAACTTGTTCATTGGTCTCCCCCCAATTGAACCGGCGACATTCGCCGTAACTATCCACAGATTGTGGATCACCACGTAGAGCGGCGTCAATACCACATCTGGTGACAGCGATGTAGTTTGGGTCCGATCCGGCGGTCGAACCGGACGGTGTTCAGCCGTCGTTTGCTTCCAGGCCAGGCATCGCGGCCCGAACGAGGAACTCCAGCAGCTCGCCAATCCACTCATAAAGAAATGTTGCGGGGCCCTCGGGAAGGTCGTGCGAATCGAGATCGGCCCCGTCGAGTGCGAGTCGTTCGCCGAGCACCAAGCGCATGTTGTTGAGGCTCTGCATCCACGCCGCGACGCCCGCGTCATCGAGGACTGCGCCCGTCATCGTTTCCTCAACCACATCGAGTAGTTCGAGCCGACTCCGCAACAGGTCGTCGTCGACCAACTTGCGGTAACTCTGCTCGGCCTCTTCGTTGTCAGGATGGGCCGGTGGCTTCAGACGCCGCAGTGTGTCGTGCGAGTCGGCCATCAAAAGGTGACGCATGTCTTCGATGAGGTTCTCGAGGACTTCCACTTCGTACTCGCCCAGCGCCACCACGACGGCGTCGTTCTCCCGCGCAAACGGCCAGTTGCGACTCACGAGTCGTGCTCGGTTTCTCGGGTCGCACTCACGAGTCGTGCTCGGTTTCTCGGGTCGCACTCACGAGTCGTGCTCCATGGTCGCCCAGAGTCCGTGCTCATGAAGACGGAACACATCCATCTCCGCCTTCTCCTTCGGCCCCGAAGTGACGACCGCACGACCGTCGTTGTGCACCTCCATCATCAGACGGTGCGCCTTCTCCTCAGAGAACCCAAACAGGCTGCGAAAGACGAAGGCGACATATGACTGAAGGTTGATCGGGTCGTCCCAAACAAGCACTTTCCACGGCCGCGACAAATCGGTCACGTCGACAACTTCTGGACGTTCGATGGTTGTCGGCGCGGTCATGGCAGTTTCGCCAGCACGGATTCGGGCATCGATGTCCGGCGCGTTTCGAGCTCAAGGCGAACCAACGAGATCCACGTCAACGTTGCGACGGCCACGTGGATACCCACGAGCAATACCGGCACCCCCGTGAAGTACTGCCAGTAACCGACGATGATCTGGGCGCCGATAAGCGACACCACCACCTGTGCCGCGGCGACGACCCGCACCCGGTTGTGCTTTCGGGCATAAAGAAGAATGCCGGCGAGGCCCAGCAGAAAGATCAGGCCCGCGAGGCTGTGCAGCCGAGTGACTTCGCGGAGAGCGAACGGCAGCCGCTCTGCGACTTCGGCTTCGTCGCTGCCCGAGTGTGGGCCGCTGCCTGTCACGATTGTGCCGAGCACCAACACGACCCCGCCGGCAAGCAGAGCGATTCGCCCCGCGGGTCGAAGCAGACGAGCGTGGGACGTGGCCGCGTCCATATCCCATTCCCACGAAGCGACGGCGACCTGTTCGGGCTGCGCAGCCCGATGCATCAGCACCGCCGCGTTCCACAACAGCACCATGGAGAGCAGGAAATGTCCCATCGTGAACCGTGGGTCGAGTTCGGTCCGCACAAGGAGGCCGCCAAGAATGATTTGGGCGAGCACACCGGCGACGAGACCCCACGACAGCCACACCAGGTCTGTGCGGCGCGGCACTCGCCGAAGCGATCCGAGCACCGCGGCGATCACGGCAATGGTGACAACACCGGTGAACATCCGGTTCCCGAACTCGATCGCCGGGTGAAAGGACAGATCGGAAACGAACTGGTCTTCCTCGCAGTTCGGCCAATCGCTGCAGCCGAGACCCGAGCCGGTGAGGCGGACGGCCGCCCCGGTGATGACGATGATGGTCAACGACCACAATGCTGCTCGGGTGAGGGAGAGGTATCGGGCCGGACTCACATGGAAAGGCTACGGCCCCATTGGGCGGTCGTGCCTTGTCGGCCGTATCCTTCGGATCCGTGACTGCCACCGCACCCCCAAAGCAGCGTCCGCGCGCCCTCGCCTTCATCGCGCTGACCAAGCCGCGCATTATTGAACTGCTGCTGATCCTCACTGTGCCCACGATGGTGGTCGCAGAAGGTGGCGTTCCCGGCCTCTGGCTCATGGTTGCCACTGTGGTCGGCGGCACGCTTGCGGCTGGCGGTGCCAACACGTTCAACATGTACATCGATCGCGATATTGATCGTCTCATGGAACGCACCAAAGGCCGTCCACTGGTTACCGGCGAAGTCACGCCTCGCGAAGCACTAATTTTCGCCTTCGTCGTCGAGATCGTCTCGTTCGTCTGGCTGTGGGGTTTCGTGAACCTGCTCTCGGCCGTGCTCGCCGTTTCCGCCACACTGTTCTACGTGTTCGTTTACACGATGTGGTTGAAGCGCACGTCCTCCAGCAACATCGTCATCGGTGGCGCCGCGGGCGCCGTGCCCGTCCTCGTGGGCTGGTCCGCAGTCACCAATGGGCTCGACTGGCCGCCCGTCATTCTCTTCGCCATCATCTTTGTCTGGACTCCGCCCCACTTCTGGGCCTTGGCCATCCGTTACAAGGACGACTATCAAGCGGCCGATGTGCCGATGCTGCCGGCCGTTGCTTCGCTGAAGACCACGGTCACCCGAATCGTGATGTACACCGTCGTTTTGTGGGTGCTCACGCTGGTGTTTGGCCCGGTCGCCAGCATGGGCATCACCTACTACGTGGCGGCAATTGTGCTGGGTGCGGTGTTTACCGGCCTCGCGGTGCAGGTATTTCGTCGCCCCGAACCGGCCCGCGCCATGCGTCTCTTTGGGTGGTCAATCACCTATGTGACCCTGCTGTTTGGGGCAATGGCGGCCGACGAAATCATCCGGAACGGGTTCTGAGAGGCCGACGGATGAAAAATCCGCCAAAATTCCTCTGCCGCCCGGTTTACAACCGGGGCCGCGCGGCCCTGTAGGCTGCCGTCTCGGTACTGCACTTCGGGTGTCGTCGCGTGCCGCGGCGGTGATCGAAGTGCGCCAACGAACGAAGCAACAGTTTGCGCCCCTGCTGTCGGGCGCATCTGTCGGAGGACACCTGCAACCATGACGATGACCGACACACCGCCGGCCACTGATACTGCCTCGGCGGCCCCCTCGCCCGCGGCGGCTGGGCTCTACGACGCGCTCACCACGACGGACCACAAGGCCATTGGCCGCATGTGGATGAAATCCGGCGTATTTCTCCTGATTGGTGCCGTCGTTGTTGGCGTGCTCATCGGGTTCGAACGCCTCGATGCCGACACGGTCGACATCTTCGGCGGCGACAACGCCTTCCTTCAGATGTGGGCCCTGTACCGCATCGGCCTCGCTCTCCTTGTTGCGATGCCGCTGTTCATTGGTCTGGCCACCGTGGTCGTGCCGATGCAGGTTGGCTCCACCAACATTGCCTTCCCTCGTGCCGCTCTGGCCGCGGTTTGGGGCTTCGTCCTTGGCGCCGGAATCATGATCGCCTCGGTGTTCGCCGGTGGCGGCTGGGGCGCATTTGACCGGGCGACCGGCGACGAACGTGACGCCATTGCCCTCACCCTCACGGGTATGGGCATGGTCATCATTTCCCTGCTGCTCGCCTCGGTCTGTATTGCCACCACCGTCGTTTCGTTGCGTGTCAAGGGCATGACCCTGATGCGCACGCCATTGTTTGCCTGGTCGATGCTGGTTGCTACGGCGGTCTGGCTCCTCACCCTTCCGGTGCTGTTGGCCAACCTCCTCGTCGCCTACGTCGACCTTCACAACGGCCCTGGCACCTTCGGCGGTGGCCTCAACGGCGACACCTCCATCTGGGCGCAGGTTGCTTGGCTGGTCGAACAGCCGCAGGTCTACGCCTTCGCCATTCCGGCCCTCGGCATTCTGGGTTCCGTTGCCCCCGTGGCAGCGGGCGTGAAGGCCTCCCGCCACGGCCTCTCGATGGCGATGATCGGTCTCTTCGGTCTGGTGTCATTTGGCGCCTGGAGCCAGCCCTACTTCCAGTTCGACCTTGCGGCCAACGTCCAGTACGACCAGAAGTTCATCTTCATCGTCTTCGGCATCGCGGCGATCATCCCGGTGCTCGGTTTCATCGGTGGCATCGGTGATTCTCTCTTGCGGGGCCGCAGCAACATCGCCGGACTCCCGCCTGCGCACCTGCTCGGCGCCCTCGGTGGCGTCCTGATCGTTGCTCTTGGCGTCGTCGCCGGCGTTGCCCGAGTGATCGAGCCGCTCGAATTGGGCGCCGTCGTCACCCAGACCGGTGTCATGGGCACTATCGCCATCTCTGGTGTGATGAACCTCGTGCTTCTTGGTGCGATTGCGTCCGCAATCGGCGGATTCTGGTTCTGGGCCCCGAAGATCGGTGGCCACGCACTTCCCTCGATGATGGGTCGCATGGTGACGCTCAGCCTTCTCGGTGGTGCGTTGCTACTCGGTGGTGGGCAGGTGGCCAACGGCTTCCTCGACACCCCCAATAGCCCTCTCGGAGTGGTCACTGAGGATGCTGCCGATGTGCTCAACGTCGTGTCGCTGATCGGAATTCTTCTGGTCGGACTCGGCGCCCTCGGCCTCGTGGCCGCCCTCGCCAAGGCAATGCGCTCCGGCGAGCCTGGTTCGGACAACCCCTGGGATGGTCAGACCCTCGAATGGTCCACCGTCGGTGGTTCGTTCACCGAAGCGCCTGCCCGAGTCACCTCCGAAACCCCGCTGCTCGATGCCTCAGATTCACCCTCCGATGAGGGAGAGGAGTCCTAAATGACTGCGACCACTACTGGCCTCCCATCCGCGGAGGTCACCCGACCCCGCACCGTGCTTGTCGGCACGATGTTTGCGTCGGCCGCCTCGTTCATGGCTTTCGTGGGCGTCATCATCGTCTACATCAGCGAACGTGGCACCGCTCGCACCGCCGGCACCGAATGGTTCCCGTCGGGAGTTGTTGAGCTCGGCCCTTCCGGCTTCATCTTCGCCACACTGATCTTGTCGACTGTCACCGTGCAGTGGGCCGTGCAGGCAATCAACAACGACGACCGCAAGAATACAATCGTCGCCCTAGCCCTCTCGGGGGTGTTCGGCGCCGCGGTGTTCAACCAAATGTGGTTCATTATCAACGACACGGGCTTTGCGCTCGACGGTTCCACCGCTGAGTTCATGTTCTTCGTCGTCAACGGCGCCTTCGCAGCGTTCCTTATCGCTGCGACGGTGTTCATTGTTCTGACCTTCCTGCGGGCTTTGGTCGGGCAATTCGGTCCTCGCAAGGCCGATTCCGTCGCTGCGGCGGCGTTCTACTGGAACACAGTCGTCGCCATGTGGGCGATCGCCTGGTACGTCATCTACGTCACGAAGTAGGGATCAAGTGTTCACCTCGGGCTTCAAATTCTTCTTTGGCATCGGTGTCGCTCTGGCGACCGCCGGCGTCCTCTATGGCTACACGTCTGGTGGAAACCACGTCGGACCGCTCAGCCTCGGCTGGAAGGGCGGTGTTGGCGAACATGTCGGCTATGGCGTTCTCGTTGGGCTTGGGGTCAGCGCCATCGGCATCGCTCTCACGCTGATCACCTTCCGCGACGCGGATCCCGCCGATCAGGCCGACTACATGGGGGTCGACGACATCGCCCCCACCTTGCCGGTCACGCCGAGCCATTGGCCGATCATCGGCGCCTTCGCCGTTGCCACCATGGCGGTTGGCCTCGTTCTCAATACGGCGATCTTCATCGCTGGCCTTGTGGCTGCGGGTCTTGTCTCCATCTCCTGGATGATGGACGCCTGGGCCGATCGGGCCACGGGTGATCCCGAAGCCAACCGTGCCCTCCGTAATCGCATTATGGCGCCGATCGAGATTCCCGCCGCTGGTGGTCTTGTTGTTGCTGTCGGGGTGCTGGCGATCTCCCGCATCATGCTCAACGTTTCGAAGCTCGGTGCCGTGGTTGTTGCCGGCGTCGTTGCGGTGATCATCGTCGGAATCGCAATTATTGCGGCCAACGAGTCGATCAAGCTCGGCAAGAACGTCGTGGCCGGCCTTTCGGTGGTTGTCGCTGTCGCCGTGCTTGGTGGTGGGGTCTGGGCCGCAGTCGATGGCGAGCGCGAATTCCACGAACATGAAGAGACCGAGGGCGATGACGAAGCCGGCGATGCCGACGAGTCCTACGACGAAGACGGCGACGAAATAGATGCCGAACACACTGACGGAGACAACGACGGTGAGTGACATGTTCAAGATCCGCGGCCGCCTGCCGGGCGTCGGACTTCTTCTTCTCTTTGGGTTGCTCACCGCTGGTTGCGCCAGCGACGCTGAGCTCGACACCCTTGATCCACAGAGCGAGGTCGCCGAGACCATCTGGAACCTCGCCTATCCGGTCTTCATTCTTGCCGGTGTGGTCCTCGTGGCCATCTGTGGAGCGGTGCTCTACCTCGCCTTCAAGCACGGCGTTTCCTCCTACGAAGACGACGATGAGTTCCCCGAGCAGATCTCCCACAACAACTCGTTGGAGATCGCCTGGACCATCGTTCCGGCGCTCATCATGGCGGTGATCGGTGTCTTCACGATCATCACCCACATCGATATCAACGGCACCGACGACAACTCGATCACCATCGATGTTGCCGGCGAGTCGGTCGAATGGGAGCCGACCATCGTTGTGGTCGGCCAGCAATGGTGGTGGGAATATCGTTACTACCTCGACGGCTCACAGATCAAGACCGCCGATCTTGGCGACCCCCGTGATCTTCCACCGGCCGACATCGTCACCTCCGGCCAGTTCGCAATCCCGACCCTCACCGAGGTCGAACTGATCATCACCTCCCGTGATGTCATCCACTCCCACAAGATCCCAGCCCTCAACGGCACCCGAGATGCAGTGCCGGGTCGCTACACGCCGTGGAAGATCGAAGCCAACGAACCCGGGGTTTACTTCGGTCAATGCTCGGAGTTCTGTGGTCTGTCTCACAGCCGCATGCGTATGCAGGCTGTGGCCATGACTGATGCCGACTTCCAGGGTTGGATCGACATGCAGATGTCCGACGCCACGTTCGACGAGAGCCTCCAGGGTTACGTCGATGCCTACCGCGAAACCGGCGTTGGCAGTGTCGACGATGTTGAGAATGAAGTGCTCCGCGGCCTCGACCTGTTCACCATCCAGTGCGCTTCGTGCCACCTCGTTGGCGGTCTCAACGATCTCGTCAACGGTGAGGCCTACGACGGCGCCGCGACGCTCGCCGGCTCGGCCCCGAATCTCACGCACCTGGCGAACAACACCACGTTCGCCGGTGGCATCTTCAATCTCTATAACAACGAAGACGGCACCCTCAACCGTGACGATCTCGCGGCCTGGATCCGCGACCCGGACGCAGTGAAGGCCAACCTGGCCAACGATCTGCCGGACGGCGCCTTGCCCCGGGGTATGCCCAACCTCAACCTTTCTGAACGACAGATCAATGACGTGATTGCTTTCCTCGAAACGTTGGGCCCTCGTCCTACCGATGAACGCATTGCGGCCACGGAGGTGGAGTGACATGGCGATCGCCGAAGAACCGCTCGCCCTTGCATCGGGTGACGTATCCAATGTCGAGCGCCCTCTCGGCGCACTGACCCGCCCTCAGGGCGGCAACGGTTGGCGAGACTGGCTCAGCACGGTCGATCACAAGAAGATCGGCATCATGTACGGCGTTGCCGCGATGTTCTTCTTCGTGGTGGGCGGCATTGAAGCACTGCTGATCCGAGTGCAGCTCGCGGCTCCGGAAGGCCAGGTTCTCAGTGCTGAGGTGTACAACCAAGTCTTCACCATGCACGGCGTCACCATGGTGTTCCTGTTCATCATGCCGCTCGCGGCGGCGTTTGCGAACTACCTGATTCCGCTCCAGATCGGCGCTCGAGACGTGGCCTTCCCCCGTCTCAACGCCCTTAGCTTCTGGGTGTGGATCTCCGGTGCGGTCTTCCTGAACTCGTCGTGGATCGTTGGTGGCGGCGGCGCTGACTGCGGTTGGTTCTGCTACTCGCCGAATTCCGGCCTCGCTTTCTCGCCGAGCCATGGTGTCGACTTCTATGCCCTGGGTCTGCTGATCGCCGGTGTTGCTTCGCTGGTCTCGGCCATCAACCTGATCGTCACTGTCCTCAACATGCGGGCGCCGGGAATGTCTCTGTTCCGCATGCCGGTCCTCACTTGGATGCTGCTCGTCACGCAGTTCCTGCTCCTGTTCGCCATCCCGGTGATCACGGTGGCGCTGTTCCTGCTGATGTTCGACCGCCTCTTCGATGCGCAGTTCTTTAATCCGGAAACGGGCGGTGATCCACTTCTGTGGCAGCACTTGTTCTGGATATTCGGGCACCCCGAGGTGTACATCATTATCTTGCCGGCCTTCGGCGTGATCTCAGAGATCATTCCCACGTTCAGCCGCAAGCCTCTCTTCGGCTACTCGTTCATGGTGTTCTCGGGCATCGCGATCGGCTTCATGGGCTGGGGCGTGTGGGCGCACCACATGTTCGTATCCGGTATTGGTCCGTTCTCTGTCGCCGCCTTCTCACTGTCGACAATGTTCATTGCGGTCCCGACCGGCGTGAAGATCCTCAATTGGCTCGCCACGATGTGGGGCGGCAAGTTGCGCTTCACCACGGCGATGCTGTTCTCGGTCGGCACCGTGGCGATGTTCACCATCGGTGGTCTCTCGGGTGTCACCCACTCGCTGGCTCCCGCCGACACGCAGCAGACCGACACCTACTACATCGTGGCCCACTTCCACTATGTGATCTTCGGTGGCGGTGTCCTTGGTCTTATGGGCGGCCTCTACTTCTGGTGGCCCAAGGTCTTCGGCCACATGCTCAACGAAACATTGGGCAAGGTCCACTTCTGGGTCATGCTCATTGGTTTCAACCTCACGTTCGGCCCAATGCACATACTCGGCCTGCAGGGGATGAGTCGTCGTATCGACACCTACTCGCCCGGCTTCGGCTTCGAGTTCTGGAACATGGTCGCCACGATCGGTTCGTTTACCATCGCCCTCTCGGTGTTGGTCTTCTTCTTCAACGTGTGGAAGTCGCTCCGTGATGCCCCGAACCTGCCAGCGCCGGGTCCCGATCCGTGGGACGCTCGTAGCCTCGAATGGATGATTCCTTCGCCCACGCCGGAGCACAACTTCGACACCATCCCGACGGTCGAAGGACTCGACGAATGGTGGCACCGCAAGTACAGCTACGACGAGGACAAGCGTGTCGTCCGGATCGCGACGATCGAAGAAGTCGCCCAAGACGGCTCGGCCAAGGGTGTACATCTCCCCTCGCCATCGTTCTGGCCGCTCGTGCTCGCCCTTGGTATGCCGCTCATTGGTTATGGCCTGATCTTCAATCTCTGGATCTGTGTCGTTGGTGGACTCCTTTCCGGCCTCGCCCTCTACTCGTGGGCTCTCGAACCGGTCGATGACCCGGATGCCGACCACGGTCACGATGATCATCACGATGATGATGACAGTGGCGACGACCAGAGCGCTGAGACCAAAGCGGTCACCGCCGGCGCCGAAGGAGGGGAGTGAGCATGTCCACGGCAACCGTTGAGGTTCACGACACGCCCACGGGCCAGGAAGAACACGGCACGTCCACCGGCATCTCCAACACCAAGTTGGCAATGTGGACGTTCCTCGGTTCGGAATGTTTGTTGTTTGGTGGCTTGATCTCCACCTACCTGCTTTACAAGACCCGCCGTGGTCCCGGGCCGGACAACACGGCGATCCCTACCGACATCTTCGACATTCCGTTCACCTCGGTGAGTTCGTTTGTCCTTCTGATGAGCTCGCTCACCATGGTGCTCGCGCTGTCGGCTCTCACCCGCGGCGACAACCCCGCCACCCGCGCCTGGCTCCTCGCTACGGCGATGCTTGGTGCCGTATTCATCGGTGGCCAGGTCTACGAGTTCACCTCGTTCGTTCGTGAGGGCGTGGGCTTCACCGGCAACCCTGCGAGCTCGGCGTTCTACACGCTCACCGGCTTCCATGGTGTCCATGTGGCCCTAGGCGTTGTCATGTTGATGTCGCTCTTCGTGGCGTCACAGCAGGGCAAGCTGACCCCGAAACACACGGAGACCGTTGAGATCGTTGGTCTCTATTGGCACTTCGTAGACGTGGTGTGGATCTTTATCTTCACTGTCATCTACCTGATCCCCGTCGAGTAAGCGGAGACTTCATATGACTGAATCTGTCACCACCGAGGCCCACGACGAGGTCGATGTTCACGATCATCCGTCCGACTGGGCGTACATCAAGATCGCGCTGATTCTTGCGGCCATCACCGGCGTCGAGGTGGCCACCTACTTTGAGTCGGCGATCCCGATATTTGAGAACAACAGCGTGGTCATTGCCAGCCTGATGTTCATGATGGTCGTGAAGTTCTGGATGGTTGCGGCCTACTTCATGCACTTGAAGCAGGACAACCCCATGTTCACCCGGATGTTCGTGGGTGGCTTGTTTCTCGCAACTGGCGTCTATTGCATTGCGTTGAGCACCTTCCAGTTCTGGGCATAGCTCCATGCTGGCGCCCCTCCTCGCCGTGAATGCGTGGGCCTTCGAAGCCCACCCAGAAGTTTGGCTCCTCATTGGCGGCATCGTCACCCTTGGGATCTATGCCACTCGCCAGATCGGTCCCCTTGTGGTGGCCGAAGGCCAGCCGGTTGTCACCACATCGCAGAAGCGGTTCTTTGCTGTCGGCGTGCTCCTGCTCTGGATCGCCGCCGACTATCCAATGCACGACATCGCCGAGAAGTATCTCTACTCGGTGCACATGTTCCAGCATTTGCTCATTGCGTTTATCGTTCCGCCGCTGCTGCTCCTGGCGATGCCGGAGTGGCTGGCTCGCTTGTTGGTGCTCGACGGTGGTGGCGTTTCCCGTGTGCTTCGCGTCCTGACGAAGCCAGTGGTGGCGGGCGTCGTCTTCAACCTGTTCCAGGTGCTCACCCACTGGGGTGCGGTCGTCAACCTCAGCTCTGAGAATGGATCGTTCCACTATCTGATCCACCTCGGTGTCTTCTTCTCCGCACTGCTGATGTGGTTTCCGGTCCTGGGCCCACTCAAGGAAGTGCATCTCAGCGAGCCCGCAAAGTTGATTTATCTGTTCTTGATGTCGATCGTGCCGACAGTGCCGGCCGGCTGGCTCACCTTTGCCGAGGGTGTGGTCTACGAGGCCTACGACACCGATACCAATCTCTGGGGCCTGAGTCCCACCGACGACCAGCAGCTTGCGGGGGCCGTCATGAAGGTCGTCGGCGGCTTCTACCTGTGGATCCTGATCGCCATTCGTTTCTTCAGGTACGCCGCCCGAGAGCGCGAGGCCGACGAGACCGCCCGCCACACACGCGGCACCGCCTCTCGCACTCGAAATTGAGATGCGTTGGCCGCAGAACTGTGGCCTGCACGCCTCAATTTGCCGGGGGCGCGGCCCCTGAACGGGTACCGTCAAGGTCATGCTCGATATCAAGCTGATTCGCAATGATCCGGAGGCTGTGAAAGCGGCCATCGCGCGTCGTGGCGAGTCCTCGTCGACGATCGACGAAGTGCTGGTGCTCGACACCCGCATGCGCTCCATCGGCACCGAACGCGACGACATTCGGGCCGAGGTGAAGCAAATCTCCAAGCAGGTCGGTGCCCTCCACAAAGAGGGCAAGGGCGACGAAGCCACCGAGCTGCAGACCAAGAGCCGCGATCTGGGCGAGCGCGAGAAGGCCATTAGCGAAGAGGCCGACGAGCTGCAGGCCCGCATCCGCTCCCTGCTGCTCACCGTCTCTAACCTGCCGTCACCGGAAGCGCCCGACGGGCTCACCGAAGACGACAACGTTGAAGTGCGGGTCACCAACTTCCACCCGGGCAGCTATGGCGATCATCAGAAGGTGCCGCACTGGGAGGTCGCCGAGCAGCTCGGCATCCTCGATGTCGACCGCGCTGTCCGTATGTCGGGCTCCATGTTCGTCATGTATCGCGGCGCCGGAGCACGCCTCCTGCGCGCCCTCATCAACTACGGTCTCGACCGCAATCGTGATGCCTTCGAAGAGGTGCGTCCGCCCACGGTCGTCAAGACCGAAACCATGATCGGCACGGGCCACCTGCCCAAGTTCTCCGACGACGCCTACCACCTCGAACGCGACGATCTCTGGGCGATCCCCACCGCCGAAGTGCCGCTCACCTCCATGGTGGCTGGCGAAATTCTCGACGAGGCGGACCTGCCTCTCCGCCTTATGGCCCACACTTCCTGCTTCCGTCGCGAGGCCGGCTCGGCTGGCCGCGACACCCGCGGGCTGCTTCGGGTGCACGAGTTCGACAAGGTTGAGCTCTATTCCTTCTGCACGCCCGACCAGGCCCAAGCCATGCACATGGAGATTCTCGGCCGAGCCGAGAGCGCCATTGCCGATCTCGGTCTCGCTCATCGTGTGCTCGACCTCGCGTGTGGCGACATCAGCGGGGCCGGCGCCCGCACCTACGACATCGAAGTCTTTGCTCCCGGCGCCGATCGCTGGCTTGAAGTCAGCTCGGTTTCCTGGTGCACCGACTATCAGGCCCGCCGCGCCAACGTTCGTTTCCGGCCGACTGAAGGTAAGGGCACCGAGTTTGTCCACAGCCTCAACGGCTCTGGTCTCGCCGTGCCTCGCGTCTGGGCGGCCATCATCGAGACGTACCGTCAGCCCGACGGCTCGGTCCGTATGCCCGAGGTGCTTCTGCCCTACCTCGGTGACATGACCGAGATTCCCGCCCCCGTGTAGCGACGGTTGGCATCGTCCATCACCTCGATCCGGTCCGGCCCTTCGCAGGAACGTTGGCCGAGGCTTGTCCTGGCTTCGCGCCGTGGACCCGTGGCGACGCAAGCCACCTCCCGCTCGCCGATCGCAGCGTCGACGTTCTCATCCTCCTGAACATGTTGCTCTTTCCGACCGAGGTCGACCGAGTTCTCGCTCCCGGCGCCGATACCTGGTGTGTGGCTCGGTAGTCGGGCGCGACCGAGAGCTAGCGGGCGGGTGCGTCCGGAAGGAGCGCCGCCACCGAGAGCATTGTGGGGGTCTGACTATGCGAGTTGGAGGCCGAGCCAGGCGGCGGTCACGCCACCGATGATGCTCGTGGCCGCATAGGCCCATGCTCGACTCGGCGCCTCGTCGTAGACATCAACAATCTCGAGGACCATCGCCGAGAAGGTAGTGAGCGAACCAAGGGCGGCGACGTGAATCACGGTGGCCGCAGTTCCGTCAGCACCGATCGCAATTCCGAGTAAGAACGAGCCGACAAGATTTACCGCGGCGGTTCCTGCCGCTCGGCCCAGGCTGGCGGCAGCCTGCCATCGAAGCAGCGTGCCCGCGGCCGCAGTAAGACCGAACGCAACGATGATCACTGTGCTTGAATCCCGGCGGTCGCGCGACCGATCATCCGTCCGACGAACATGGCACCGATGCCGAGCGCCAGCCCGGAGGTGAGCACGCCACCGGCCGACAGCCATTGGCCATCGTCCATCCGCTCGGCGATGGCAACTGAGAAGGTCGAGAAGGTCGTGAAGGCGCCGCAGAAACCCACACCAAGCCACAGGCTGTACTCACCGCGGTCTCGCCACGCACTGAGCGCGACGGCACCGAGAACGACGCACCCAACCGTGTTCACGATGACAAGCGCGACCGTCGGCCGATCGATGAACGAGAACACGAGCCAGCGACCGGCCGCACCTGTGATTCCGCCAGCCACGACGGCGAATGGCTTCGGTACAACCACGGCCGCACCGTAGGCTGCGGGCATGGACCTCGCAGCGATGCGCGAACAGTACGGCCTCGCCGGACTCGACGAGTCGGACCTTGCGCCCACCCCAATGGAGCAGTTTGAAGACTGGTTCACGTCGTGGGCCAAGACAAACCCATTCGACGCAAACCTGGCGACGGTAGCCACCGTTGATGCCGACGGCTGGCCGAGTTCGCGGGCGGTTCTCGTGAAGGGCGCCGACGAGCGCGGCTTTGTCTTCCACACCAACCGAAACTCGGCGAAAGGCGCGGCGATCGAGTCGAACCGCCGTGCCGCGCTCACCTTTGTCTGGCGCGAGATCGAGCGACAGATTCGAGTGGTTGGTGATGTCGAACATCTTCCCGACAATGAATCCGACGCCTACTTCGCCTCGCGACCCCGAGGGGCACAGATCGGTGCCTGGGCCAGCGCACAGTCCGATGTTCTCGCCGATCGCGGCGAGTTGGAATCGGCGCAAGCCGCGACTGAGGCCCGCTTCCCGGCCGAGATTCCTCGCCCGCCGCACTGGGGTGGTTATCTCATACGGCCGCGTTCTGTGGAGTTCTGGCAGGGGAGACCCAATCGACTGCATGACCGACTTCGTTATCGGCGATTGGCTGACCGGTGGCTGATCGAACGTCTCGCTCCGTGAGGTCGCTCATGTCCGCCCCGCCGGAACCGAAGGACCAACCATGACCACCAAGCTGCTTCCCCTTCTCCTTGTCTTCGCTCTCTTCGGCGCAAGCTGCAGCGACGACGCCGACCCATCGGGTGACGTCGTCGTCGTCGACCCAGACGACTGTGGTCAGGGACAAGCCTTCCCCGACGATCCGGAATTCCGGATCGCAATCTGTCGACCGTTCTTTGCAATGGTCGAACTGATCGGAACTGACGCCGTGATCCAACCCGAGTGGACCACTCGGATCACCGAGGCGATTCTCGGCGCCAGAGACGATCGGGCCGCTTCGATGGCCGCGCTCGAGTCCGTGCTGGCGGAGATTGAGGCGGCGTCGCCCTAATCGGGCGAGTTGGTCGACCAGCTCAATACGGCCTCGCTGAGCACGCCGATCAATTGGTCGACCTGTGGTGCTCGTCCGGTGCCCAACCAGTCGGACCACTCCGCCTCTTCGCGATTCCAACGAGTGGTAGGCGGAAGCTCGATCTGGACGCCCGCGCCGGTCGGCAGGTTCACCGGATTGTCGGGATGTTGCCCTCGGAGCCCGGCGGGAATCTCGTCCACGTTGTCGATGATGCCGAACCGTTCGTCGATGCCGCCCCGAAGATGGGTGCCGATGTGGCCCGCAAGTTCACGGTTGCGACCACCGAGGAGGAGGTCCCAGAATCGATCCTTGCGGCCGTAGCCATGGATTGCGATGACAACATCGACATGGTCGATGAAGCTTGCGAGGGCGAGGGAATGGGCGGGATCAAACGCGGTCGACGGAATGTGTTCCCGCAGGGGCGGTGCCTGCACCACGGCGTAGAGCGAGCTTCCGGTGCGTTCCGCCACCTCGGTGGCGATGACATCGGTGCAGCGTTCAAGGTTGCCGCCATGAAACGCCATGATCCCGAAAGAACTGCGAAGTTCGCAGATCTCGGTGACCTCAGGCCGCGCTAACAACTCCCGGAGCATGCTGCGGACGATACCGAATCACGCGCCGCACCGCGATCGAACCGACAAGGGCGATGAAGAGGATCTCCAGCGGCACGCCGTAACGAAGCGGGTCGGTGAACCAGTGGGCAACCCGTAGCGGCCAGCCGAAGACGAACCGGGCGAGCGGCAACAGAATGAAATCGCCGCTGTTGTAGATCTCAACCGCAATCAATGTGGTGACGTAGGCAAGGGTGACACCAAGCCGCTTTGCCTGATCGGTGACGTCATCGCGCCACGCCACCAACAGGGCGCCGAGAATGCCCAAGAGAGAAAGCAGCCCGATGCGTTCGGTGGTGGTTGTTGCGATCCAGTTAGTGGTGGCCACCTGGAACTCGTCAACCTGGTCGACCAGCAGATTGCCGGCGGTGAAGTCGTTCGCGATCAGCACTCGATAATCCCAGATCCCGAAGTCGATCATGTAGACGCCGGCGAGCACGAGGAGGCCGCCGGAGACCCGTCCGATGTAGGGCAGAACCTTGCGCATGCTCACGGCCACGTTGGACTTGGCCAAGGCGAGGCTCATCGTGAGAAACGTGATTACCAGCCCCATGCCGATCGCATAGGCGAGGAAGTTGCCGCTGCCTTTCGCGAACCCGTCCTTCGTAAACGAGTCGCTGATGTTCAGTACGAAGATGCCCACGGTGCACGACAGCGAAACCACGGCGTAGCTGACACCGAACATGAAGACCGAGCCGAGATCGCGGCTGCCGGTGCCCTTGTTCACTTTGGGAAGGCGTAAGACGACGTCTTTGCCCATCAACATCGCCACGCCCATCGGGATCATCAAGACACCAACCACGATGATGGCGTAGGGCACGTACTCAAGCACTGAACCTGACTCGAGCACCGTGCCGATCAGAATGCCGAACGAACCAAACACGGCGACGAAACCGAGTGTCATCACCCCGCCGACCACGAGACCGCGGATCACCGTGGTGAGCCGGCTCTGATCGTGTTGCTTACTCTCGATCCCTAAGAAGTACGAGAGGTACGCCGGCAACATCGCGAATCCACACGGGTTGAACGCGGCCAGCAGTCCGAGGCCAAACGGCCATGCAAACTCGCCCATTACAGAATCTCCTCATTGATCTTGTCGCGCAGCGCATCAGCATCGAGCGCCCCCGACCAAACCCGTCGGATCTGGCCGTCGGCGTCAACAAACACCGTGGTGGGCATCGAAAGGCCGCGAAAGTGAGCGTAGATCTCCTCGGTTGGATCCCAGCCCGTGGGGTAGGTGACGCCGGTTGCGTCGATCAACTCGAGCGCCTCGGCTGCCCCCTTGTCGATCGACAAGCCGACGAAGTCGACCTCGCCCGCGAACTCCTGCGAGACGTCCTGGAAATCGGGCATCTCTTGCACGCAATTCACACACCACTGAGCGAAGAAGTTGATCACCAAAGGGGTACCGAGATGGTCATCGAGGCGAGCGGGTTCGCCCTCGAAGGTTTCGTACGCGATCCCGAAGACATTGTCTGATGAAGGAGTGTCCGACGAAGGAGCTTCTGAGGAAGGGGTCGTGACATCGGCGGTGGTGGCTGGCTCGGTGGTCGTGTCGTTTCCACACGCGGCGCCAAGCAAGGCGAGGGCGATGATCACACTAGCTATACGAGGGAAAGGCATCTTGGAAGCTCCACGAAAACGCTACCCGGCATCGGCCGAGCAGAAGCGGTCAGCGGGGAAACCCGCCGATCGCCGTTGTGCTTCCAACGACCGTTGATCACCAGTCGTTCCCGGCGCGGTGCCATTTCGATGAAAAGGCCGGGGCTCGCATAAGCCGTTGCCCGGGCCCGGGAAATCATCTACTCCAGCACCACGCCGGAATCATCTGTTGCCGCCTACGCCGTCAAGCGTTCTGCCTGCGCCATGAGGTGGGCGGGGACCGCAATGACCGGCATCTGGTCCTCTGGACGAGCCACCTTGGGCGGCCGGCCCCGACGACGCTTGATGGCGAGCATCTTGCCGTTCATGAACAGTTGCCCGCCCCAGACCCCGACCGGCTCACGCCGATCGAGCGCTCCCTCGAGGCATTGGGCCAGCACCGGGCACTCTGCACAGACGCGCTTCGCGGCGGCGATCTCCCCGATGTCCTCGCTGAAGAACAGATCGGCCGCGTTCTCGACGGCGCGGCAGGCCGCATAGGCCTCCCAATCCGTCGAATGTGTGAACGTGTCCATCTGAGCCTCGGCTCGTGTGTCGGTGAGTGTGCTGACGAGGAGTCCCATGACCTCGTCTCCTTCGCTGTTGGTTTGTGAATATGAGTAGTTGGTTGGGTCTGGTGTTGCGGTGGAGCGGTTCTATGGCTTGCGCCCGAAAAGCAGAAAGACCGCCGGATTTCCGGCGGCCTCATTGCATTCTCCCGTGTAGCGGGTGACGTTGGTGTCACCCAGGAGAAGCGCCGGAGGGCCGCTGGTTGCCATACGGCTTCGTGGCAAAAGCCCACGAGGTCGAAATGGTGAGAGCCGCGCGCACATCGACGCGCGCATGAGCAGCGGCGGCGTTGAGGCCGGTGTGATGCTCATTGCACATGAAGTTGTTCATGTCGACTCCTGGTCGCGGCCGGACGTTCCGACAGGGGACACGGTCGCGGGTTTCGCCACGAACGTCAACTGAATTAAATGAGATTTCCCCAGAACCTGCCGTTTTCGGTGCGATACGGCGGTTCTGGGGCACAAGAGATACCGTTCGCGACATGGCTGAACCCGGAGCTGTAGAGATCACTCCCCGCCCCGAGGCGGGCCGAATCTTCACGATGGGTCGCCGAATTCGCCTCGCCGATGTCGACCCCACCAGCCGTTGTCGCCTTGACGCGCTCGTCCGCCATCTTCAAGATGCCGCCCGCGACGACTCGGCCGACAGCAAGCTTTCCGATCCGATGAATTGGGTGGTGCGGCGCACGATGCTCGAGGTTCACCAGCCGCCGATGTTCGAAGAATGGATCGAACTCACCACATGGTGCAGCGCCATCGGTGCCCGCTGGGCCGAGCGGCGCACGGAGATACGGGGCGATCGCGGTGCCAAAATCGAAGCGTCAACGGTGTGGGTGTTCGTCAATGGCGAGACCGGCCGCCCCGCGAAGCTTCCAACCGACTTCTTCACGATCTGGGGCGAGTCAGCGGGCGATCGCCAGATCTCCGCCCGCACCACGCTTCCGTCTCGTTGGCCGGACAACGTCAACGATGAGCCGTGGACGGTGCGCTTTGGCGATCTCGACGTTCTCGCTCACGTCAACAACGCCGCTCAGTGGGTGGCCGTCGAAGAGGCGATGGATCGCGAGGGCATCGCCACCCACCCGGTTCGAGCTGAGCTTGAGCATGGTCCCGGGATCGAACGGGGCACTGATGTTCGTCTGAAGTGGCAGCAGGCCGATGGCGGGATCGATACGTGGCTCACCACCGATGGTGTTGCCGGCAGCGTGGCCCGAGTTCGTCCGCTTACTCCGTTGGCAAACTGAAACGAACGTGGCCGTTGTCGTCTCGTCGAGTCGACGCTTCGCCGATTACTCGAAGATGCTCGAGATGGGCGTAGGTCTCGCTCGCGGCCATCTCGCCCCATGACCGTTCCTTGAACAGCACCTTCATCCACGCTTGGACCGGCGCGTCGACGTTGGCGTCGGCGGCATCGCGGAGCAACTGGAGGCGGTCGTCGTGGTGGTGGCGGATTTGCGTGCAGCGTCCGCTGAGGTCCTCGAACGGGTGTCCGTGAGCGGGAAGGGCGCAGGTGAGGCCATCGAGCGCGGCGACTTTGTCGAGCGACGCAAAGAATGTCGCGAGCGGGTCTTCCACGTCGGACGTGCCGGCGATGTGCGGCGTGATGGTGGGAAGCACATGGTCGCCGGCCAGGAGCACGCCCTCTTCGGGATCGAAAAGGCAGAGGTGATCCATGGTGTGGCCGGGTGTGTGCACGGCGAACCAGTCACGATTCGCGAGGCGGACGACCTCGTTGTCGGCAACACGAATGGTGGGGTCGGGCCCGCGAAAACGTTTGTGGCCACCCTCGCCCATCACGATCCAGCGACGGATCGCATCGTCGGGTGGCGGCTCGCGGGTGGTGCCCCACGGGGTTGGTTCGAACGACGCGAAGCGACGCTTCCAGATCTCGACGAGCTCTTCCTCGTTTGCTTCGAGGAGATCCATGTCGATGTCGTCGTTGGTCTCGGTCACGAGTGAACGGAACGACTCATGGGTGAGAATGTCGGCGCCGGCCTCTTCGGCGAGCTGGTCGGCGCCGCCGAAGTGGTCGGGGTGCGAGTGGGTGACGATCGTGGTGTGGACCCGTTTGAGCGGAATGCCAGCGGTGGCGAGGCGCTGCATCAGCGCTTCCCACGACTCGGGCCCCGGGAGCCCCGGGTCGACCAACGCGAAGCCCCGGTCGTCTTCCAGGGCGTAGGTGTTGACGTGGCCGAGGCCCGGCATCGAAATCGGGAGCTGCATCCGGAGAACCCCGGGTGCTACCTCGATCACATCTTCTGACGCGGGCTCTTGTTCTTGTTTCGTATACACGGGTTCCGACACCCGGGCACCCTATTGGCCGTTTGCCTCACTCACGAAAAGGGCCGCTCGATAGTGACGAAGTTCATCCAGGCTCTCGCGGATGTCATCGAGGGCTCGATGGCCTCCCGCCTTCTTCGGGGCCGAGTTCATCGCCTCTGGATGCCAGCGTCGGGCGAGCTCTTTCAGCGTTGAGACATCAATGGAACGGTAGTGAAGGTATTCCTCGATCTCGGGGAGTTGTGTGGCCAGAAAGCGACGGTCCGTGCCGATCGAGTTGCCGCACAACGGCACGCTTCGTTCTTCAGGGATGTGCTCCTTGAGGAAGGCCAGCGTCGCTGCGCCGGCTTCTTCGAGGCTCACCGTTGATGCCCGGATCTCTTCGAGAAGGCCGCTGCGGGTGTGCATGTTGGCGACGAACTCGTCCATCTCGGCCAGTTCGGCTTCGGTGGCGTGCACGATGAGGTCTGGCCCCTCGGCAACAAATTCGAGATTGTCGTCCGTCAGGATCGTGGCGATCTCGACGATCACGTGTCGGGCGGGGTCGAGCCCCGTCATCTCAAGGTCCATCCAGGCGAGCATCGGGCCAGGGTAGACGCCGTGCGGCCGGTCGCTAGGGTCTGCTCGTGATCGAACTTCCCGTCCTCCGTCTCGACCCTGACCTTCCGCTCCCGGGCTACGCCAAGGCCGGCGACGCGGGCATCGATCTCCGGGCGCGCGAAGCCGTCACATTGCCGCCCGCCGGCGGGCGTGCGCTCGTGCCGACCGGCATCGCCATTGCGCTGCCCGACGGCTATGCGGGCTTTGTGCAACCGCGCAGCGGGTTGGCGGTCAAGCACGGCGTCACGGTCTTGAACACGCCCGGTTTGGTCGACAGTGGCTACCGCGGTGAGCTCAAGGTGTGCCTCATCAACCTTGACCCGACCACGCCGTTCGAGATTGAACGAGGCGAGCGAATCGCCCAACTGGTGGTGCAAGCCGTCGCCCCGGTCGACTTCGTGGAAGTGGCGGTGCTCGACGACACCGAACGAGGCGAGACCGGGTTCGGCAGCAGCGGACGCTGAACACCGCCAGCACCGGCGAGTCGGAAGTTTGGGCTACTCGTCTTCGGAGGCCGGGGCTTTCCGAAGTCGCACCCAGCCGTGGCCCGGGTCGATGTCGTAGTCATCCACGAGTCCGCTCGCCATAGCGTCGAACCGGTGTACCGCCGCGGCGCTGATGTGGCCTTCGGCGCTTCGTGTCGCTTCGAGTTCGAATTGGCCATCGGCCACTCGGAACACGACATCGATGTCAGATTCGACCGCCTCGCCGAGGCCGTCGAGTAGCGCGATCATTGCCTCGTCGATTGCCAGGCGAAGGTCGTCGATCTCACCGAAGCCCATGCCCTGACGAAGGGCAAGTGCGGCTGCTGCGACTCGGACGATCCGCGCGTAGGGCGCGCGAGCAGGAACCCGCAGGAGGATCTCGCTCGCATCGGTCTCGACCACATGATGAGTATTTCACGGACCTGATCGTCGGCGGGTACGCGGCCCCTGACGACGGTCCTTGCCTCGGGGGCCGACACGACCCATTGTGGGCGATGGCTGTTCTGGTGGACGAGGCGCGTTGGGTGTGGCGCGGGCATCAGTGGGCGCACCTCGTAAGCGATCAAAGCTATGAAGAATTGCACGAATTTGCCCGTGCGCTTGGCAAACGACGGCTCGGATTTCAGGGCGATCACTACGACATTCACACGGTCGATCGCGATCGGGCGCTGGGTGCTGGCGCGCTTGCGATCGGGAGTCGAGAACTCGTCGTACGCCTTCGCCAGGCCGGGCTTCGCGATCGGCACAACAAGCCAACCTGGCAACAAGAGTCGGAGTGGTTGCCCGGCGTTGAGGTCACTCACGTGCCGCGA
This sequence comes from Candidatus Aldehydirespiratoraceae bacterium, assembly GCA_047639555.1. GTDB lineage: Bacteria > Actinomycetota > Acidimicrobiia > Acidimicrobiales > Aldehydirespiratoraceae > JAJRXC01. The sequence continues at coordinate 78,107 of JBLIOE010000001.1, read as the reverse complement.
GGATTGGCGGATGCGCTCGAAGCTTCAAGAGTCGACGCTCGTACGGCTCATGTGGTTCTTCTCGGTGACGCAAAGCGGTTGGCGTTGCTCCTCGACATGCCTGCGGACACCGACATCACCCACGCGGCCCGCTCTTTCGCGACGGGACGGCGGGCCGATGGCTCGTGGAGCGTAGAACTCTTCATCGAGAAGTCGGGCTTGAGTGGCGGTCGCGGCCGCTAACCTTTTGGCGTGGCTCTGTACGTTCAGAAGTTCGGCGGTACCTCTGTCGGTGACCCCGACCGCATCCGCGAAGTCGCTGATCATGTCGCCCGTTGTCGCAAGCGTGGTGACCAAGTGGTGCTTGTCGTTTCGGCGATGGGCAAAGAGACCGACGAACTGCTGGCGATGGCGGATCGAGTGTCGACCAGCAAACCTGGTCGCGAGATGGACATGTTGATCACCGGCGGCGAACGCAAGGCGTGCGCCCTCGTCTCGATGGCGCTTCACGACAAGGGCATCGAAAGCGCCTCATTCACTGGTAGTCAGGCCGGCTTTCTCACCGACGCGACGCACCGAAACGCGAAGATCCTTGAGGTTAATCCGTACCGGATTCGCGAGGCGCTCGCGGCGGGCAAGGTTCCCGTGGTCGGCGGGTCTCAAGGCGTCTCCACCGAGAACGACGTCACCTTCTTCGGGCGGGGCGGGTCTGACACCACCGCCGTTGCTCTCGCCCATGCGCTGGGTGCCGACGCGTGTGAGCTCTACACCGATGTCCCTGGCGTCTTCACCACCGACCCTCGGGTCGTGGCCAATGCGCGCAAGATGGACCACGTTTCATTCGACGAACTACTTGAGATGACCGCAACCGGTTGTCCGAAGCCGGCCATGCGGTCGGTTGAGTTCGCTCGCTCTCATGGGGTGACGTTGCACGTTCGCAGCGCCTTCTCGTGGGTCCCGGGCACCTGGGTTACCGAGGAGACTTCCATGGAACAAGCCATTATTTCGGCAGTCACCCACGACACGTCAGAGGCGAAGATGACCGTCTCCGGCGTGAATGACCGGCCGGGCGTCGCCGCTCGACTGTTCCGCACTCTGGCCGACGCCGAAGTGAACGTCGACATGATCGTGCAGAACGTGTCGGCCGAGGGTCGCACCGACATCAGCTTCACGCTTCCGCACGAACAGGTTGACACCGCCGGCACCGCCGTCTCCTCGATCAGCGATGAGGTGGGCTACGAAGCGGTCATCACCGACAACGACATTGCCCGCGTCAGCCTCGTGGGTGCGGGTATGCAGACCAACCCTGGTGTTGCCGCAACGATGTTCGAAACGATGGCGGCTAACGACATCAATATTGAGATGATCTCTACATCGGCGATTCGAATCTCCTGTGTCGTGCGTGAGTCGCAGGCCGAAGACGCCGTCGTCGCGCTGCACGCCGCGTTCGAGCTCCACAAGGCGCCGGGAGACCGCGCCGATGTTTGAGCCTGTGATCTGGCGATGAGTGCCCGGCCCGTTGCATTGGTAACCGGCGCGAGCCGAGGCCTCGGCAAGGCGATCGCCATCGCGCTGGCCGGAGCCGGCTACGACGTTGCGATCACGGCCCGTACGATGGTCGACGGTGACCGCCGGCTCGAAGGCGACGACTCGATCGTTGTGCCCGGCGGACTCGATACCACTGCGGCCGCGATCGTGGAGCGAGGTGGACGTGTGACCTCGGTCTACATGGACGTCTTGGACCGCGCGTCAGTAACGAACGCCCTTGACGAGACGTTGGAATCGTTCGGCCGGCTTGATGTGCTGGTGAACAACGCGATCTACCAGGGACCCGGCGCCATGGTGGAGTTCGCCGACCTTGATGATGAGATGCTCACCAGTCTCTTCGAGGGAAATCTTTTCGCCCAACTCGGGCTCACCCGCGCCGCGATTCCGTCCTTGCTCGAAGGAGAAGGCGGCACAGTAATCAACATGATCTCGGCCACCGCCTACGCGACCCCCAAGAATCGGATCGGTTCGGGCGGTTGGGGCATGGGTTACGCGATGACAAAAGCAGCTTTCGCTCGGGTTGCGCCAATGCTTCAGGTTGAGTTCGCGGACGACGGCCTGCGGGCGTTCTCGATCGATCCCGGTCATGTCCCCACCGAGCGACAAGTGGCCGCAGGCCGGGCCAAACAGTACGAAGGCAACTTCACTGCGGGCACACCGCAAGCGATCGGCGCCGCCGTCGCCTGGGTGTGCACCGATCCCGGTGCGGACCGGTTCCGGGGTGGCATCGTTCACGCCCAAGAACTCGTGAAGGACCTTGGTCTGCTCGACCGCTAACTTGCCATTTGCCCTCGGTCCCGCATGCGACTAGCGCGGGGGCCATGTTCCGCCGTTTTTCTCTCTGCCTTCTTCCGCTCGCACTGCTCGCCGCCGCGTGCAGCGATGACACTTCGAGCGAGCCCGATCCGCCGACCGATGGTCCAGCAGACGACGCCGCGTCCGATTCGGAGCCGATCGAACCCGACGGCCCTGCGCCGGTGTTCGAGGTCATTGGTCGTGCTGAGTATGTGACCGGCGGCGACGTGCTCGTTCGTTATTCGGGTGAGGAGCCGTCGTTCACCGTCGACGGTGCTGCCCTCTCGTTCGAGTCTCGAGGAGATGGCGTGTACCTCGTGGCTGGCCTGGCCGATGGAGCCTCCACAATTGCCGTCGGCGGAACGAGTACCGACGTCGTCAACTACCCGATCACCGGTCCGGTCTTCTCCGGGCCGCACCAGGACAAGCTCTTCTGCGCGCTGGACACGTTCGGACTCACGCCGACCGGAGATGACAATTGCTCAGCTGAGATGGTCGTTCGTTACGGCTACATCGGTGAGGACGGGTTCGTTGAGACCGACGACGCCCCTGCGGGTTCGACGGTGGTTCGCCTTGAGATGGGCACGATCAATCGAGGGATCTACTCGATCGCGGTCGCCGACCCCTCGTATGGCGCCGAGCCGATCCCGCCGGGAAAAGACCTGATTTACACATTCGGAGGTGGTTGCGGCAACGGCCACACTCAGTCGCCCGGGATTGTCGCCGGTGGGACGGTGCTTGACGAGGGTGCGCTGGCGGCCGGTTACGTCGTGGCGACATCCACGTTCAACGTCTTCCAGGCGCATTGCAACGACGTGCTGTCAGCGGAGACGCTGATGATGACGCAAGAACGGGTCAACGAAGCGGTTGGTCCAATCAACCTGACGATCGGGCGCGGTGGCTCGGGTGGCGCGATCCAACAGTATTCGATCGTCCAGAACTACCCGGGTTTGCTCGACGCCGTTCATGCCAGCGTGAGCTTCCCGGACAGCGCGTCGATCTCTGGCGGCGTCACCGACTGCGGTCTGTTGCTCGCCTACTACGACTCTGTCGCGGGCGAGGCGTTCACATCCGAGCAACGGCTCGCGATCAACGGTCATGGCTCCGTGCAGTTCTGTCGGGCCTGGGCCGCCCTGTTCCTCCCCAGCGTCTACGCCGATCGCGGTTGCGACGGTGCCGTCCCCGTCGAGGAGATCTACAACGCCGACACCAACCCCACCGGGATTCGCTGCACGCTTCAAGACTCCGCATCGAACCTCTTCGGCGTCGACGAGAACGGGTTTGGGCGTCGTCCGCTCGACAACGCGGGCGTTGAGTACGGGCGGAATGCGCTGAACAATGGCGTGATCACCGTCGACCAATTCCTGGATCTCAACGAGTCGGTTGGTGGCTATGACCTCGACGGCAACATCGTCGAGGAACGAACGGTGGCCGATGCCGACCTGATTGAACTTGCCTACGCCACCGGCCGAGTGTTGCGGGGCGACTCGGGCGTGCTCGATATTCCAATCGTCGACGTCGACCTCTACAGCGACCTCGGTTACGACATTCACGACCGATTCCGCCTCTTCACCATCCGTGCTCGAATGTCGGGTGATGACGAAACGCCACATGGAAACCGGGTGATCTGGACCCGCAACGGCTCCGGGCTCTTGACGCTTGTGGGTGGTGGCGACGACGACGGTGGAGGGAGCGCTGATGAAGGCGAAGGGTCCGTGCCTTCGCCGACCGATATCGCTGATCTGCTCGCCGAGTGGGCAACCACAGGCGAGCGACCCGCCGGTGTGGCCGACGACTGCATCGTGGATGGTGTTCGCATCGTTGGCGACGATGTCTTCGATGCTGGCCAGCCCTGCGCCGAGGCGTACCCGTACTTCGGTGACCCCCGAACCGCCGCCGGCCAAGATCTTGTAAATGACATTCTTAAGTGCGCCACCAAGGCCCCCGACGCGGCGGACTACGCGGCGGACTTCACCGACGCCCAATGGGACCGGTTGCTGTCGATCTTCACCGAAGGAGTGTGTGACTACACGGTCCCCGGAGTTGGTCAGGTGCCGCTACAGGGAACGTGGCTTGAGTACTGATGGAGATGGAGTGCTAATGGAGACCGAGATCCACGGGTTCTGTGAACCCGCCTTTGAAGATGTTCGCACTGGGTTTGCGAAGAACTTTGCCGACGGTGATCTCGGCGCCTCCTGCGCCGTGATCCATGGCGACGAGACAGTGGTTGACCTCTGGGCGGGTCACTGCGATGCGGCAGGAACGCAGGCCTGGCAGCAGAACACGATCGTCAACGTCTGGTCGACCACCAAGATGATGGCGGCCCTCTGCACGCTGATGCTGCACGACCGTGGCCAGCTCGATGTCGACGCTCCGGTTGCCGACTGTTGGCCAGAATTCGCGGCCAACGGAAAGGGTGGCGTGCTCGTCAAGCACGTGCTCAGCCACACCGCCGGTGTCCCCGGGTTCGACACGCCGATCACCGAAGAGGAGATGTACGACACGCCGCTATGTCTCGACCGGCTCGCGGCGCAGGCGCCGTGGTGGGAACCGGGCACGGCGTCGGGTTACCACTCTTCGACCCAAGGCCCGCTGCTCGGCGAGATTGTGCGACGCGTCGACGGTCGCAGCCTTGGCACGTTCTTTCGCGATGAAGTCGCAGAACCCCTCGGGGCCGACTTCCATATCGGCACGCCCGACGCGGCTTTCCCTCGTGTCGCCGAGATGCGCACCGACGAGATTGACACCGCCGTACAGCCCGGTGATTCGATTGCCGCTCGTGTCTCTCAGGGTGAGCCGTCCCACGCTTCTATGGTCAACCGCGACCGCTGGCGTCGATTCGAACAGCCGGCCAGCAGTGGTCACGGCAACGCTCGATCCGTCGCCAAGGTTGTCTCGTGCTTCGCTCGGGGCGGGGTCGTCGATGGCCATCGCCTTCTGTCGCCCGCAACCATCGAACGCTGCTTTGAAGTGCAGTCCGATGGTGTCGACCATGTGCTCGGCACCCACGCGAAGTTCGGGATCGGATTCGGGCTGCTCTCGCCCGGGATGCCGGTTGCCGTCAACGACCGCACGCTCTGGTGGGCGGGATGGGGCGGCTCGATGGCCGTCGTCGACGTAGAGAACTCGATCACGGTCGTCTATGTGATGAACCGAATGATGGACGGCCTGCAGGGCGGAATGCGGGCGGCCAACGTGATTTTCGGAGCCCATGGTGCCGGCGAGCGGCTCCGAGAGGGTTAGCAAAGATCTCGGCGCTGGGCAGCTCAAACGGTCCGGTCGGGATTGGTGATGGCCGACGGGTCCTTGACCGGGACGGTCGCCTCCGGTGCCGTGGTCGAGGGTGTTGCCACTCCCACCCCGAACCGAGAATAGGCGGGGTTAGATGCTGGTGAGGGGGTGGTTGACGTCGGTCAGGCCACGCTTGGCGAGATCGAACGTCGGCGCGCTCGGTGTGCCGAGGAGCGGGGGTTCATCAAAGCCGCCCAGGGCCGCGGCCGCGCCTTCATCGGCGGTTTGGGGGTTCTCGCGGTGCTTGATGACCGCCGCGAACGACACGAGACCCGTGCCGAACACCGCCGCGATGGCTGCAGGAGCAAGAAGTTTCAGGGAAAGTGCGCGAACGGCGATCTCGACTGCGCTCCAGCCGGAGAGACTGCCGGCGGCGTAGGGAAGCCCGACTGCGGCAACGCCACACAGGATGGCCATAGTGAGCGCCCAGCGGCCGACCCATGCAGCGGCGCGATGACGTCGTGGATGTATCGCCGTAGCGATCGGCACCAGTAGGGCTCCCACCAGGGCGACGAGGAGCGCCTGATTGGCGAGGTCGGCGGGTCCGGTGAAATCGGGCACGGCGGTGCGTTCAACGGTCCACAAGGTCGAGTTGGTCGGGATGATGGCCGCCAACCGAGGCGACTCTTCCGCGATTGCATTTATCACGGCGTTCGTGATTGGCGCGAGGTCGATATTGCGATCACTCCGCTCGATCACGAGTCGGGCATGGAGCTCGGCGACAAGCAGACGAAGTTCTTTCCGCACGGCGGGGTCGTCGAACACGAGGAGCGAGATGCGGTCGGCTTCCGCAGAGACGTCGAGGTCGAATGCGGTCGCGATAGTGACGAGCTCTGGACCAACGAGGTCTTCCTCGATGCCTCTGGCGACTTCGCGTTCGAGCTCCGCCCGAGCGATCGGGTCATCGATTGTCGCCTCAAGCGCTGTCACGGCGGGATCGGGGTCGAGCACGACCGCTCGTACGCCCGCGATCAGCCCGGCGATAGTCAACGAGAGAAGTCCGATGAAGAGCGCAACGCTGGCGATCATGGTGCGAGGACGGCGGGCCATCGCGGCCTCCTCCTTGCGGGAGGGAGCATGGGGCGCGTCGAGATACACGCTGCCGGTGAGATGTTGCATCGTGTTCCTCCGATCCCTTCCCGTGAGCCGCATCCGAACGGCTCGATTTCTTTGACTCCATTTCTTCGGACGGTGAAGCTCGCAGGTGTAGAGGAAATTGGCGGGTGGCATGGGCCTTTGGACCCAACTTTCCGAAGCCGCTGGGTCGGACGACCCATGTTGGTGCGCGAAGCTGGGCGAAGTGTGATGAGTACGCCGAACGAGAGATCAGGGTCGAGAGATGAGTAACGAGAATCAAGCCGTCGTGCAGTCCCTAGCGGATGCCTGGGGCGCCCAAGATGTCGAAGCGATCATGGGGCACTTCACCGACGACATCGTGTACCACAACATCCCGATGGAGCCGGCCGAGGGGCCTGACGCGGTGAGGGAAGTGATCGCCGGTTTTGTGGGTATGGCGGAGTCGATCGTGTTCGAGACCCTGCACGAGGTTGCCGACGGGAACCTCGTCATGAACGAGCGGATCGACACCTTCGTAATTGGTGGGAATCCAACGGCGATCAAGGTGATGGGAACGTTCGAGCTCCGTGACGGAAAGATCGCTCGCTGGCGCGACTATTTCGACATGTCGGCCCTGACCGGCGGCTGAGGTGCCGCTTGACCTGGCGACGTTGGTCGCCCCGGACCACACCGCCGTCGTCACAATGGAGCTCCAGCGAGCGGTCGTCGGTGATCTCGCGACCCTTCCCAATCTGCGAGACGCCGCGATATCGGTGGGGATGCCGGCGAATGCCGGTCGTATCTGCGGCGCGGCCCGTAAATCCGGTGCTCGTGTCCTGCACTGCAATGCTGTTTTTCGGCCCGACCGACAGGGGTCAGTTGCAAACTGCCGCATGCTGGCCGCGTCGATGAAGTTGGCCGGTGATGCCCTCGATGTGGGCGGGCCAGGGGCCGAGAACATTCCTGAATTGAGTGTGCAGCCGAGCGATCTCCGCATCGAACGCACACATGGCCTTACTCCGTTCCACGCGACCGAACTCGACCAGCTGTTGCGCAACATGGGTGTGACGACGGTGATCGCGGTTGGCAACTCGATCAACGTGGGGATCTTGGGGCTGGTGCTTTCCGCAGTCGATCTCGGTTATCAGGTCGTCGTTCCGTCCGACGCAGTGGTCGGTGTTCCGGTCGCCTATGGCGAGGCGGTGATGGCAAACTCCATTGGTTTGTTGGCAACGGTGGTCTCGACCGACAACCTCGTGGCAGTCTGGGCCTAATGCAGACGCTCGAACCGGCGGCCCCGACCCGCCTCCGAACCCGATGGATTCGGCGTCCTGCCTGGGATGCCTTGATGGCGTTCTCCTGGGTTCCGTTCGCGGTCCTGGCATTGGTCTGGGACGGCCAAACCGATCGTCTCGAATGGTTGGTGGGCGCCACGCTCATCTTCTCGGTCTCGCACCAGCCCTTGACGATGCCCTTGGTCTACGCCGACCCGCATGTCATGAATTCGCGTCGGCGAGTATTTCGGTTGTCGCCCTTCATCTTTGTGGCGCTCGTGCTGGTCGGCTTGCAGCTCGACCCTGTGGTGATCGCCGTGATCGCGGGCGTGTGGAACGCGGGCCACACGCTGCAGCAGCGCTATGGCATCACCCGCATCTATGGTCGAAAGGTCGGGCAGAGCGACGGCACGATCGAGCACCGCCTGCTCTGGTCGATGCTCGGACTCGCGCTGGTCGTTGCCGCAGCTGACGCCTCGACGCCCGATCGGATTGCCTCCGCGGGTCTTGGCGGTCGCAACCAGCGCGGCCTCGACGTGTTGACCAATGCGGCGCCCATCGCGAAGTATCTCGTGCCCGTCATGCTGATCGTGGTCGGTGTGCTTTTGGTGCAGTGGGTTCGACAAGAGTTCCAGGCCACCGAAGTGAACCCGGCCAAATGGGTGTACCTCGGGTCGACGGCAGCCCTCATCGGCCTCACGATGATCTCCCCGCTCGCGGGATTCGTGGGATACATCGGCTCGCATGCGGCGGAGTACTACCTCATTGTTCACAACCATCTCGCCGACCGTTATCCCGACGACGCCACCGATGGCGGCGCGCCGCTGGGCCGAGCTGTTCGCAGTCGCACTGGGCCCCTTGGGCTGATGGTGCTCTATACCGTCGGAATCGTTGCGCTGATTTGGGCGATTCGTAGCTTCGGCTCCTACGAGGTCTACGCCTTTGTGTTCTTAACGATTGGCGGCATGCACCTGTTCTACGACGGCCTCATCTGGAAGTTGCGGCGGCCCGAGGTCGCCCGCGGTTTCCAGATTTCCGCCGAGAACTGATCGGCGTGGCGGCCGCTCTCCCGATTGACATTGATGACATCGGGCAGGCGGCGAAGCGACTGGCCGGTGTCATCCACCGCACGCCGGTACTGACAAGCCGAACCCTCGACGAGGTCGTCGGGGCGCGGGTGTTTCTCAAGGCCGAGTGTTTCCAGCGGACGGGTTCGTTCAAGATCCGAGGCGCGTTCAACGCGGTGGCGTCGTTGTCCCGCGAGCAACGGGCGGGCGGTGTTGTTGCGTTTTCTTCGGGCAACCACGCCCAAGGCGTGGCCAAGGCCGCGGCCCTGCACGGCATCGCCGCCACCATCGTGATGCCGCTCGATGCGCCCGCTGCGAAACGTGCCGCAACCGAAGGGTATGGCGCGACGATCGTCACCTACGACCGCTACAGCGAGGACTGTGAGGAGGTTGGCGCGTCGGTCGTGGCCGGGCGCGGCGGAACGTTGATTCCTCCGTTCAACCACCCCGATGTGATGGCCGGCCAGGGGACCGTGGCCCTCGAACTCTTCGAGCAGGTCGAGTCGCTCGACACGCTCGTGGTGTGTGTGGGCGGCGGCGGATTGATCTCCGGTTGTGCGACCGTGGCGAACGAGTATCAACCAGTGCGAGTGGTGGGAGTCGAGCCGGAGACGGGCGACGACGCTCGGCAGTCGTTGCGGCGCGGTGAGATCGTCACCATCGAGACTCCGTCCACCATCGCCGACGGCCAACAGACCACCGCGGTAGGACCGCTCACCTTCGCGGTCATGCAGGAGTACGTCGATGAGATTGTCGTGGCGAACGACGACGAGATCCGGTCGACGATGCGGTTCCTCTTTGAACGGCTCAATGTTGTGGTGGAACCAAGCGGCGCTTGCGCCCTTGCCGCGCTGATGGCCGGCCGAGTGAAGGACCCCGGTGAGCGGGTGGGTGTCACGTTGTCGGGCGGCAATATCGGCTTTAGCCAGTTCGCCCGGATCCTCGGCTAGAAGAACTGGTCGGCCATGGACCCGATGTGAGTTAGCGGGCAACCACGGTGTCGGTGTCGGTGCCGGAGCGCATCACCTTGCCGGGGAGCGCTTCGGTGACGGTGCCGTCGATGACCGTGGTTTGGCCGTTGACGATCACGCGCTTGATACCGGTGGCCTCGGAGTAGAGGCGTCGGCTGCCGCCGGGAAGATCGTTGACGAGCTCGATGTCGGTGGCGCCGACCTCGTCAGGATCGAAGATCACGATGTCGGCGAAGAAGCCTTCTTCGAGCCGGCCGCGATCGCGCAGACCAAACAGCCGGGCCGGCACGTCGGTGATGTGGCGGATGGCGTTTTCCATCGTGGTGAGCTTGCGGCCGCGGAGGCAATCATCGAGCCAGGTGGTGGTGTAGGACGCTCCGGCCATCCGATCGAGGTGGGCGCCGGCGTCGGAACCGCCGATCATCACGGCTTCGTGCTCCCAGGCCTCGGCCCGCAGACGCCAGCTCTCGGGATCGTCGTCGGTGGGCAGTGGCCACCAGACGGTGCTGAGGTCGTCTTCGAGGGCGATCTCTACCATCGTGTGGAAGGCTCGCTGCCCGCGCTCGCGGGCGATGTCGCCGAGGCGTCGGCCCTTGAGGCCCTCGTTGGCCTCGCTGTAGGTGTCGCCGACGAGATAGTTGTCCCAACCGGTGAGCCGAGAGAACACGCCGGCTTCGGGAAGTGCGGCCTGATTCTCAAGCCACGTGATCAATTTCGGATCGCGCAGCTTCTCCATGCGTTCTGGGTATTCGAGGTTGAAGATGGTCTTCCACTCGGGCAGCTGGTGCAGGGCGCAGAAGGTGCCGAGGCTCATGTTCATGCCAACGAGGATCGGCATGGTGAGGGCTACGACCTTGGCGCCCTCGCTATTGGCCTTTTCGCAGGCCTGGATCTGGTTGAGGTAGGCCTCGGGGCGAGCGGAGTCGATGGTGAGGACATTCCAGTTGAGGGGGCGATTTCCCTCGACCGACATCTTGGTCATCAGTTCGACTTCGCCGTCGTTGAACCCGTTGAGGCAGCCATCGGCGACCCATTCGAGAGTGGTGCCCTCGTGTTCAGACGTTTCTCGACAGAGCTCGAGCACCTCTTCTTCGGCGGCCCAACGACTGGGCACGGGGTTGCCGTCCCAGTCGTTGTGGGTGAACGATCGACCGGTCGAGAAGCCCATGCCACCCGCCTCGATCGATTCCTTCAGGATCTGGCGCATTTCGGCGACCTGCTCGGGTGTGGCTTCGTTGCCGACGGAGTCGTCCTTCATGACGACGCGGCGCAACGCGCAATGGCCAACAAGGAAGCCCACATTGATGGCCGTGCGGTTGGCTTCAACGCGGTCGAGGTATTCGCCGAAGGTGTTCCAGTTCCACGGCACGCCCTGATCGAGCGCCTCGTAGGCCATACCTTCGACCTTGACCATCATGCGCTTCAGGTATTCGCCGTCTTCGGCATCGCCGAGCGGGGCAATGGTGAAGCCGCAGTTACCCGCGATCATCGAGGTGACGCCAAAGAAGTTTGACGGCGTGGCCCGCGGATCCCAGAAGAGTTGGGCGTCGTAGTGGGTGTGGGGGTCAACGAAGCCGGGACAGACCGTAAGACCCGTGGCGTCGATGATTTCGCGGGCCTCTTCGGTGACATCGCCGATCGCGACGATGCGGCTGTCGCGAATGCCGATGTCGGCGCGCACCCCCGCGGTACCAGTGCCGTCAACGACGGTTCCACCCTTAATGATGACATCGAGCATTTGGTCGTCCTCCGGTTCGAGAATTGCGACTCATCGTATGGGAAAGGGCGGGTTTCTGACGAGTCGTCAACGTTCATCGTGGTGTCGTGCGGGGGGCAATTGGAGCGAACTAGCGATCGGCGAGCATTCCTGGGAGGCTCGCCGCCATGCCCGAACGCATCGAGTCCCTCCTCGCCCAGATGTCCGTCGACGAGAAGGTCGACATCGTCACGGGCCACGACATGTGGCATACCCGCGCCAATGAGCGGCTCGCGATTCCCCCGATGAAGGTGACCGACGGCCCCAACGGTGCCCGCGGTGATGGTCTCATGGGCACCGGTGCCCAGACGGCCTGTATTCCGTCCGGAGCGGCGTTGGGCTCGACCTGGGATCCGGCGCTCATCGAGCAGCTGGGCGAGCTCTTGGGCGACGAGGCACGGGCGAAAAAGTCTCACGTGCTGCTCGCCCCCACGATCAACCTGCATCGCTCGCCGAAGGGTGGTCGGAACTTCGAGTGCTACAGCGAGGACCCGATCCTCACCGGTCGGCTCGCGGCCGCGTTCGTCCGTGGCGTGCAGTCGAAGGGTGTGGCCACGACCGCTAAGCACTTCGTTGGCAACGACTCCGAGTTCGAGCGCAACTCGATCGACACGCAGGTAGACGAGCGAACCCTGCGCGAGACATACCTCGTCCCGTTTGAGCATGTCGTAAAGGACGGAGGCGCGTGGGGAATCATGAGCGCCTACAACCGGCTCAACGGCACCTTCTGTTCCGAACACGAGTGGCTGCTCACCTCCGTGCTGCGCGATGACTGGGGTTTCGACGGGTTCGTGGTCACCGACTGGTTCGCGGCGCGGTCCACGGCGGACACCGCCAACGCTGGACTCAGCCTCGAGATGCCGGGAAAAGGTAAGTGGTACGGCCCCGAGCTCGTTGCTGCGGTTGAAGCCGGCCACGTGACGGACGCAGCACTCGACAAGATCACGCTCGATGTGCTCCGTACAATGGAGCGCACCGGTGCGCTCGACGGCGACGGCGACTTCACCGAAGAAACGCTCGATCGGCCCGCAGATCGCGCCCTCATTCGAGCGGCGGCCGCGGCGGGTTCGGTGCTGCTTCGCAACAACGGCGTGTTGCCGCTCGATGGCTCGACGCTCAGCAAGGTTGCGGTCATCGGCCCGAACGGGTTGAACGCCAAAGTCATGGGCGGCGGCTCGGCGAAGGTCGCCTCGTATCGAGCGACATCGCCGGTCGACGCGCTGCGTGACCGCCTGCCGAACGCTGAGGTCAGCTGGGAAAAGGGCTGCGACATCGATCGCACTACACCAGCGCTGGCCCGTCCGGCCGTGCAGGGGTCGATTGTCACCGAGTACTTCAACGGCCACGATCTCGACGGCGAAGTGGTCATCTCGAACACGCGCCCCGAATTTGAAGTCATGGCCTTTGGTACGCCGGCTCCGGGTGTCTCGTCCGAGGCCTACTCGGTTCGGGTGACGGCCACCGTCGTGCCGACGGTCTCCGGAACGCACGAGTTCCGCTTGATCCAGAGTGGCCGCGTCAAGATCATGGTGGATGGTGAGGTCTCCCTCGACGCAACCGAAGGTGAGTACCCACGAGGGTCGGCGTTCTTCGGCATGGGCTCTGAGGAGATTCCCGGCGAGATCGATCTCGTCGCGGGAACGCCGATCGAGATCGTCGCCGAATACTCGAATCGCGGGGCGATCCTGCTCACCGGGTTCAAGCTCGGTCTCTTGTCGCTGGTCGAAGAGGATCTCCTGGGCCGGGCCGAAGCGCTGGCGGCGGAGAGTGACGTCGCCATTGTTGTCGTCGGCACCAACGATGACTGGGAAACGGAGGGACGCGATCGCGAGCTTTGGGAACTCCCGGGTGATCAACCCGAGTTGATCCGTCGAGTGTGCGCGGCGAATCCCCGCACAATCGTGGTGCTCAACGTTGGTGCTCCCCACGACATGAGTTGGATCGAAGATCCCGCGGCTGTGTTGAGCGTTGGATTCGGTGGGCAGGAGCTGGGCGACGCCGTTGCCGACATGCTGCTCGGTGATGTCGAGCCGAACGGTCGAGCGCCGACCACGATCGGTGCCCGCTACGAGCACTTCGGCGCCTACCCGAACTATCCCGGCGACAACAGCATTGTTCGCTACGGCGAAGGCCTCTTCACCGGTCATCGTTTCCACGACGTGATGGACATCGAGCCCGCGGTGCCGTTCGGTTATGGCCTCGGCTACACCTCCTTCTCAATCGGAGCACCACGCGGGGCGAGCCGTGCCGCAACGGGCGACACGCTCTCAATCGCCGTCGATGTCACGAACACGGGCGACCGTCGCGGCTCTGAGGTCGTGCAGGTCTACGTCGAACCAATCGACCCGGCAATTCTTCGTCCGGTGCGAGAGCTCAAGGCGTTTCAAAAGGTGACGCTCGAACCGGGCGCGACGCAGACCGTCACACTCGCACTCGACGCCCGCGCGTTCGCCTACTACGACATCGGTGACCCGATTTGGGAAGGGCTGCAGTCTGGCATGCCGGTGCCGGCCGACGGTGATGGCCTCCATCGTGCCGAGCCGGGTTGGTATGTCGATCCCGGCCAGTATCGGATCGTGGTGGGTCGCTCGTCGCGTGACTTCGCAGGCGACGTCACGGTCACCCTGGAGGGTGACGCGGCCCAGCTGCCGAACTAGACCGCGGTGAAGCCGATGAGGTTGTGGGTAACCACAGCATCATCAGCACCACGGTCGAGAATTTTCACCACGGCAGAGTCTGTGCCAATCGGTTCGACCACGGCCTCAAAGGGTCCGACGCGCCCCATGGTCACATAACGAACGTCGAAGCTCGTGCTGACAAGTGATCGGCTGGAGATCTGTTCGAGGGCGTCCAGCGCGGCGAGTTCGGCCAGGAGGGCGCTCACCCCGCCTTGCAGGATTCCGGCGGGGTTGAGGAGTTCGGGCCGGTGGTCGACGGCCAGGCCTCGGTCAGTCGCCCGGGCACCAAGCAGTTCGGCGAGGGGGCCGTCGGGTGGTGACCAGACGGCCATCGTGTCGAGTGGGAACACGGGTCGAGGCGGGTCGTTGGGCCGGCGGGGGAGACGGATAAACGTCGACACGCCAGTGGCGGTGATGGCCCCCGAGGCATCCCACATCGGGAAGTCGATCGAGATTGTTCGTCCCGCCCGCTGCACGATCGGGCGGCCATTTATGCGCTCGGTCGGGACTGGTGTGCGGCGAATGCCGATGTCGACCGTGAAGGTCCAGTCGTCGCCCGCCGTAGCCTCCGCCGCCCATCCTGCTGCCACATCGACAAGCATCACGAGGGTCGCCCCGTACGGATGCCCATGGTTTGAGAGATCGTCGCAAACCTGTAGCCAGCAGTCGACATCATCGCCGTTGGGGCCCATGTGTGCCCCCATCTGAGAGGGGAGGCTGCGCGGGGATGCGGGAAGATCGGTCACGGCGGCGAAGCTAGCGGTGAGTAGGAACGTTTTGGCGAGTCCCAGCGTTTCCTCAGCGTAAGGTCACCCCTGACCAAGGAAAATGAGGAAATCATGTTCGGACGCGACAAGCAGACCATGCCCGATCCCACCGACGCCTTGCCGGGTCGTCCGGAGGCGGTCCCCGTGCAAGACGCTCACTTGGTGCTCGGCACCGCGCTCGCCGGTCCGTACCCGGAAGGGATGCAGACGGCTATGTTCGGGCTCGGCTGCTTCTGGGGAGCGGAGCGGTTCTTTTGGCTGCTCGACGGCGTGCATACCACCGCAGTCGGCTACGCCGGCGGCTACACGCCCAACCCGCTCTACGAAGAGGTGTGCTCAGGTCGCACGGGTCACAACGAGGTGGTGTTCGTTGTCTACGATCCGGCCGTCGTGAGCTACGACGAACTGTTGAAGGTGTTCTGGGAGGTCCACGACCCCACCCAGTTCATGCGTCAACACAACGACATCGGCACCCAGTACCGCAGCGAGATCTACGTCTACGACGACGATCAGCGTTCAGCGGCGGCAACGAGCCAGGTTCGCTATCAGGACGCCCTCAACGGTGCCGGATTCGGCGACATTGAGACGACGATCATCGATGCGCCCGTCTTTTACTTCGCCGAGGAGTACCACCAGCAGTACCTTCACCGGAATCCCGGCGGCTACTGCAACCACGGCGTCTGCCAGGTGAGTTTCGACCTCACCGACGCCTAAAACCAAAACTGATGCGAGCTGGCCACCTTTGAGGTGGTCGACTCGCATCAATTTCGGAGTGCGGGTGGATCAGATGGACTTGCCGGGGAAACCGGCGCCTTCGTGATCAGTGCCGTTCATGTTGGCGTTGAGGCGAGCGCGATCCATGAGCTTGGCCATGACTGGGCCGAGGTCCTGGGGCTCGTCGGTCTGGGTTTCGACGGGGCCGAGGTGCCAGCCCTCGGCAATGCCGAGCTGGGGGCCACGAATGTCGAAGACTCGACCGGTGACGTTGGCGCCCTCAGCCGAGGCGAGCCAGGTAGTGACGATGGCGATCCATCGAGGCGACATGGCTTCCATGACCTCGTCGGTCAGGTTGTCTTCGCCGCCCATGAGCGGGATGGTCAGGCGCGACACGGCGGTCGGGGCCAAACAGTTGACCGTGACGCCGTACTTCACGAGTTCCTGCGCGGCGATCACCGAGAAAGCGGCAATGCCGGCCTTGGCGGCGCCGTAGTTGGTCTGGCCAACGTTGCCGTAGATACCCGAGGGCGACGCGGTGTTGATGATGCGGCCGTAGACCTCTTCGCCCGCCTTGGCCTTGGCGCGCCAGTGAACGGCGGCGTGGTGGGCCGGGCCGAAGGTGCCCTTCAGGTGGACGGCCATGATGGCGTCCCAGTCGTCTTCGGTCATCGAGAAGAGCATGCGGTCACGAAGGATGCCGGCGTTGTTCACGACGATGTGGATGTCGCCGAACGCGTCGATTGCCTGATCGATCATGGCCTTGGCCTCGTCGAACTTGGCGACGTTGCCACCATTGACGACGGCCTTGCCGCCCATGGCCTCAATCTCGGCCACAACTTCCTGGGCGGGGGAGGCGTCGCCGCCCTCGCCGTGGATGTCGCCGCCGAGGTCGTTGACGACGATTGACGCGCCGTGCTCGGCCATCATCAGGGCGTGTTCACGGCCAATGCCGCGGCCGGCACCGGTGATCAGGGCGACCTTGCCCTCAAGAAGCTTGCTCATGTGGAACCCCTCCTGGGGCGATTGCTGCTCGGCGCGCGCCGAGACGTGACAAGTAAACGATCGTTAGCGTGCCACGACGAGCGCCGAACGGCTACTTTCAGCGAGTCAGGGATCGACCCAGCCGTTGGCTTCGCAGCCGTCGAGGCCCTTGGTTTGTTGCATCATGACCGGCGCGAGTTCTCCGGCGCCCGCACAGGAAGCGTGACCGCCCCCGACGATGTAGTGGCCAACCTCGTGGTTGACTAGATAGCGGCGATAGGTCTCGAGATCGGCGGGCCAGTCGTCGGTAGCCCCGAACCAACGCAACGAGTTGAAGGCGATCCAGCCGTTGCGGGCACAGGAGAAGCGGCCGTTGGTCTGTAGAGGCGCACAGAGGTGATCGACCCGGCCGGGCTCGGCCACGATGATCGTGAAGAGTCCACCCTCCTCGACGAGTTCGAAACCGGCACCTTCACTCATCCAGCTTCGGGGGTCGCTCAGCGTTTCGACGACGAAACGAGCGAGTTCGGCTCGGTCGAGATCGACGTCGTCGCCGACTTCCACGGAGAACCGAACCATCGGTGACCCGTCGATCATGAGGGTTGGTGGCAGCGTTGTCGTCGTTGTCGTGCTCGTTGTCGTTGTTGATGTCGTGCTGGTACTGGTGCTGGTTGTCAGTGGTGGGGCGGTTGTGATCGACGGGAGCGATGTGGGGGCAAACGTGGTTGAGGGCGGAGCGAACTCGTCGATGGGGGAGGCGCAGGATGAGAACACCGCCGCAACAGCGACGATCACGCTGATGAATCGGCTCATGATTCGCAAGCGAGTGCCCAGGTCCGCCCGCCGGTATGACTCGAGTGTTTGCGGCCCCGCTCAACGATTCCCGGCATCACCGCGGCCGAACGCTCGATTGCTTCTTCCACGGAGATGCCGGCGATTTCATAGACCGTCAGATGATTCGTCGATCCGGGCCGGGATGTGGCGCGGTGCCATCGAGATCCCGCGACGAACGCGCCGCTCGCCATCATGTCGGGGAGGTGCTGTTGGTCGTACCACGCGTCCCACTCGGCTTCGTGCTTCGGGTCGGCGCACAACACTTCGGCGACGATCATCCCGCTGATGGCGTCGACCTCTTCGCCGATCACTGGCTCGCGGGCTCTCGTCCAATCGGCGCGGTCGATCTCGGCGTGGGCGGTTGCTGCGCCGCCAACGCGCCCCGCCTCGATCTCCCGGGCGTAGCTCGCGACCTCACCGCGGGGCAGATGAACGACATGGGAGTGGCCGGATCCCGGTCGACCGGCGGGTCCGGGGTCGACCACCTTCCACAGGCAGCCGCCGCGATCAGCGACGACGCTGGTCAGCCAGGCAGCCCACGCCTGGTCCCCTGACAGCAGTGGCTTCGCGGCGACAAGCGTGAGCTCGTTCAGAAGGTGCACCCGGGTCATGCCAAGAGTTTCGCAGACGGCTCTAGTTGGCGGACACTCGCAGGATCATCGCGTCGCCCTGACCGCCACCGCCGCAAAGGGCCGCCGCACCAAGACCGCCGCCGCGTCGCCGGAGCTCGTAGGCCAGGGTGATCGCAAGTCGGGTGCCGCTCATGCCGATCGGGTGGCCAAGGGCAATCGCGCCACCATTGACGTTGACAACGTCGTCAGACAGCCCAAGCTCGGCCATTGATGCGATCGACACGGCCGCAAAGGCCTCGTTGAACTCGAAGAGATCGATGTCGGTGAGCGAAAGGCCAGCGCGATCGACTGCCTTCATTGTCGAACGGCTCGGCTGCGTGAGCAGCGAGGTGTCGGGGCCCGCGACTTCGGCGTACGAGACGATCTCCGCGAGCGGGGCGATGCCCAGCTTCTTGGCGATTGCGTTTGTTGTGACGACAACCGCGGCGCCACCATCGGAGAGCTGGGATGCATTGCCGGCGGTGACGTTGCCGCCATCGGCGAATGCGGCCCGAAGCCCACCGAGCGACTCGGCGGTGGTGCCGACGCGAATTCCCTCGTCATCCTTGATGACAATCGGGTCGCCCTTGCGTTGGGGGATCTCGACCGGAACGATTTCTGGCCCGAACAAGCCGTCCTTCTGAGCGCGAGCGGCGCGATCGTGGGATGCGGCCGACACGGCATCCATTTCCTCGCGGGAGATGTTCGCGGCTGCGGCATGGCGTTCGGTACCGGCGCCCATGAGTTCGGATTCGAACGAGCAGTACAGCCCGTCGAAGGTGAGCGAGTCGAACATTGTGGCGTTGCCGTAGCCGTAGCCGTTGCGCGCCTGCGGAAGCAGGAAGGGCGCCTGGGTCATCGATTCCATGCCGCCGGCAACAACGATCTCGGCTTCGCCGAGTGCGATCATTCGGTGCGCCTGCTGGATTGCGTTCAGGCCAGAGGGGCAGGCCTTGTTGAGCCCAGTCGACGGGACGGTCAGCGGGATGCCACCGGCGAATGCCGCTTGGCGAGCCGGAACCTGCCCGGCTCCAGCTTGGACAACCTGGCCCATGTAGACGTAGTCGATTTGGGTGCCTTCGAGCCCGGCCCGTTTGAGCGCTTCTTCGATCGCCAAGCCGCCGAGTTGGCTTCCGCTCAGGCTGGAAAGTCCGCCGTTGAACCGGCCAATCGGGGTGCGGGCGCCGGTAAGGATAACGGTGTCAGACACGGGGACTCCTGGGTTCTCGGTGTTGGTGTCGAGGGTATCGGTGCGCTCGAACGCGAAGAAACCCGCCCCACCGGGCGGGTTTCTCTCAGAGAGACGGGCGAAGCGGTCAGACCGCGGCGGGCACCCGCAGTAGCAGCTTCATGATGTCGTTGGCGAAGTCCGCGGCCCGATGATCAGACGGCAGGTCGAACTGCACCACGGACCAGTCGGCAAAAGTGAACCGCAGTTTGGCCAGGGCGATCCGGGCGGGAACAATGTCGACCGAATGCATGGCGCCGAGAGCGTCGGACCCGCCGACCACGATCTCGTTGCCGATGCGGTGCTTATGGCACCAGAGGACTCGGCGATCGGTGATCACGATCAGATTCGTGCGGTGCGGCATCTCGCCGGCGCCGGTCATCGAACCTTGTGGCGCCGTCGAGAAGACGGACGGGCCGAGTAGGGCGAGAGTGGTCTCGTAGGCCCGGTCTTCGACCTTGCCGTTCGCAACAACAGGGCGGAACGCTTCGACCCGTTCGCCTGGCTCGAGCATTATCTGGAGAGCCTCTTCGATTTGGTTTCTCGTGCTCATTGTCGCTCGCTCTCTCTGTATTCGGGGTGGTGGAGTTTCGGTCGCCGTGCCGACTTCGGACCCTGGCGGCCCTGGCCTTACTACCTTCGGCGTTAGAGGCATCAGTCTTCGCGCGAAGGGGCCGAACGATTCAACTATCTGGACCGGACGACCCAGCGTTGGTGCCGCCGTCTGGTTCACTGCCGGGATGCAGATCAATTGCTGGCACGAGACAGGGGCGGTGCCGGCCCGCGACTCGGTCTCGATCCCGAAGATGCCCGACGACCGCGTCACGGAACTCCGCGAGGCGATCACGACGACGCGCGGCGGCAAGGGGGTGGGTGTCCTCTTCTCGCTTCACCGGCGTTTCTCTGACGTGCAGCGTGCGCTCGCTCGACTGGCGATGGGTGTCGGTGTGGTGGTGGCGTCGTTCGCGGCGGTTGCCGCGTTCGTCGCCCCGGGTTCGGCCGGGATGATCATGGTCGGGATCTTTCTCCCGGCGGTGCTGATCGGGGGCGGTGCCGCGGTTCTTGGCTATCGGCGAGACGTCGGTATCGAGGTGTTCGCCGATGGCACCCTGCGACGCGTCGGCTGGGGTGGGATCACTGAGGTCGATCTCGCGCGCTACGCCCGCGTCTCGGTCGACGGCTAGCGACTATATGCGGCGAAGCTGTTTCTCGAGCTGAGTTGCCCGCTCGGCCGCAGCAATCAGATCGTGGCCCGAAGCAAAGGCTGCTGCCGTGGCGAGACCGATTGAGACGTCGACGTGGCCGGGTGCGGCCTCCTCGAGCGCCGTCCGATATTGGTCGATCTGCTCGTGGAGTGCTTCGTTGTTGACGTTCTGCATGAGGACGACGAACTCGTCGCCGACGCGGGCGACAAGCGCCTCGTCGGGGGCATTGGCGCGAAGGGCGCGGGCGGTAGCGATCAGGGCGTCATCGGCCGCGTCGCGTCCGTGCTCTTTGCTGATCCCCTGAAGGTCGTCGATGCCGAAGTGAAGGGCAGCGCGGCGTGTTTCCGCGTCCTGCGTGATCATCCAGCGGTCGACAGAAAGCTCGGTTGATACGCCAGTGAGTTGGTCGACTGATCGCCACTCAAGGCGCTGGGCAACGAGTCGCGCTGCAGCCTGGCGGGCGAGGATCTCAAGCGCGCGCCGTTCGTCGCAGAACAGGGATCGAGGTCGGGTGTCGAGCACACAGAGGGTGCCGACGGCGTGGCCGTCGACGTACACCGGTACGCCCGCGTAAAACCGAATTGACGGGTCGTCGGTGACCAGCGGATTGTCAACGAAGCGCGGATCAAGCCGCAGGTCGGGGACAACCATCGTCATGCCGTCGACGATCGCGTGTCCGCAGAACGAAATGTCGCGGCCAATTTCTCGCACTTCGAAACCAACCGACGCTTTGAGCCACTGGCGGTCCTCGTCGATCATCGTGATCGCAGCGATGGGCGCGTGGCAGGCCCAGGCTGCGAGTTCGACGATTTCGTCGAAGGCAGACTCGGCGGGGGTATCGAGAAGGGCGAGGGAATGAAGCGCGGTCAGGCGCGCATCCTCATTCTCGATGATGGGCGGGAACATCATCTCTACTCGAATCGGCACCCGACGCTCGAAGTTGAGCGCCTCCTGTGCCGGTGGTCACCAGCCCCGGGTGGCCCACTCATCGAGGTTGGGTGCTTCGGCGCCGATCGTGGTGTTGTCGCCGTGACCAGGCAGGACGATGGTGTCGGCGTCGAAGACTCGGAACATGCGATCTTCGATACTCGTCAGGATCGTGGCGAAGTCGCCGCCGTCAAACTGGGTTGCACCCGGCCCACCGGGGAAGAGTGTGTCGCCCGTGAAGAGCAAGGGTGTTTCCTCGACACTGAACGACATCGAGCCGCGAGTGTGTCCCGGGGTGAGATGGGTATGGATCCGGAGCTTGCCGATCTCGATGACCGATTCGTCCTCAAGCAGGTAGTCGTAGCTCGGGAGCATCTCGGCATCGGCCGCGGTGACCCCGACTCGATAACCGGCCTCTCGGACGGCGGGCACTGCCTGGATGTGGTCCCAATGGCCGTGGGTCTCGAGCACCGTGCGGACATCGAGAGCTTGACAAAGCTCGAGGAGACGTTCGTGTTCGTTGGCGGCGTCGAGCATCACCCCTTCACCCGTTTCTCGGCAGCGAACGACGAAAACGTTGTTGTCCATCGGCCCAACGACGAGGCGGTGAACCTCGACGCGGCTGTCGTCCCAGTGAAGAGTCATTGCTTGCCAATGTAGTCATGCCCGGCTTCGCCGCCGCCGGGATCGCTCGCTGGCATCTTCAAACGAGGCTCCGCGCGTGCCCACCGAGAGTGGAACCGCGGTATCGATTCCTCGCGTTTCTCCGCGCGACGTGTGTCATCACAATGGCGAGCTGGACGAATCGCCTGTTCGCAGGTTGAGATGTCGCCTACGGACGTGCGGTTAGGCCGCAGGTTCGGCGGACTCGTCTTCGACGATCCGCACCTCGCCGCGCAGGTCTCCGGGATCGCCGCAGACCCAGCAGGCATCACGCTCGACACCGCGCCACGCAACGTCGCAACGAACACACCGCAATGGGTGTTCGGGCCCTCGGCCCGTGCCGATATGAGCGGTCATTTCCTGCACAGATCCACCCTACGCACGATGGAAACCTCGACGGGGTGATGCCGCAGCCGTAGCTGGTGTCCTGACGGGGATACCCTCCATCGTGCCCACCGCGAGTGTCGGTGGTCCAATGAGAGGAAATTCCATGGCTACCCCATGCCCCAACGCCGACGGCTCCAGCCCGCAGATGCGTAAGTTCGATTCCGCCCCGGAAATGTGCATCGACTCGTCGAAGCGCTACACCGCGACGATGCAGACCACCCTCGGCGAGATGGTGATCTCGCTCGATGCCTCTACCGCTCCGAAGACTGTCAACAACTTTGTGACGCTCGCTCGTTACCACTACTACGACGGCATCATCTTCCATCGCATCATCAAGGGCTTCATGTGCCAGGGCGGCGACCCGACGGGCACCGGCACCGGTGGCCCGGGCTACAAGTTCGAAGACGAGCTGCCCGCTCCTGGTCGCTACGAAATCGGCTCGCTCGCGATGGCCAACTCTGGTCCCAACACCAACGGCAGCCAGTTCTTCGTGATCTCTGGCTCCAGCGGTGTCGGCCTTCCCCCGCAGTACTCACTCTTTGGCAAGGTCGTCAAGGGTCTTGAGGTTGTCGAGGCGATGCAGCAGGTCGACACCGACCGCAGCGACCGTCCCGCGACCGATGTTGTGATCCAGTCGGTCACCATCGAAGAGGCTGATTGAGATGGCGATCGACACGCTGGGCATTGTCGGCGCCGGTGCCATGGGGAGCGGCATCATCGAAGTCGCTGCCAAGGCCGGCGTGTCGATCGTTGCTCGCGACATCAGTCCGGAAGCCATCGAAGCTGGCCGCGCTCGCGTGGAAGGTTCGATGAACAAGGCGGTCGATCGAGGCAAGCTCGACGAGGCCGCGCGTGACGTGGCGATTGGCGCGATCACCTGGACCACCGACATCGCCGACATGGGCGGTTGTCAGATGATCATCGAGGCTGCCCCGGAAATCCTCGAGCTCAAGCTGTCGATCTTCAAGGAGCTCGATGCTGCGCTCCCCGAAGGTGTCGTGATCGCGACGAACACCTCGTCAATCCCAATCATCGACATCGCGATGGGAACAAGCCGGCCCGAGTCCGTGGTCGGAATGCACTTCTTCAACCCAGCAACGGTGATGAAGCTCGTGGAGGTCATCGAGACGGAACGCACCTCGGCCGACGTGATCACGGCGGCTGCGGCTTTCGCAACCGACGTACTCGGCAAACGTGTTGTTGTCTGTAAGGACCGTGCCGGTTTCGTGGTCAACGCCCTGCTCGTGCCATTTCTTTGCCAGGCGATTGCGATGTTTGAGTCCGGTCACGCCACGGCGGAAGACATCGACGAGGCAATGAAGCTCGGCGCCGGTCACCCGATGGGTCCGCTGGCGCTGTGCGACATGATTGGCCTCGACATCATGTTGTGGACCGCTGAGTCGCTCTACGACGAATACCAGGAGCGCTTCCTCGCGCCACCGCCGCTGTTGCGGCGAATGGTGAGCGCCGGGCACCTCGGCCGAAAGTCCGGCAAGGGCTTTTACGACTACTGACGCCAACGCGGATCGTCGATTGTGGCTGTGTAAGGAGCGACCGGCGACGGCGTTGGTTTCGAGGTTGGGGCGGTATCCGGGAATCGGATGCCGCCCGCCGTCACGATTGATAACAGGGCGACGCCGGCGGCAATAAGGAACACGAGAAGGAACCGCTCCGGCGTTGAGCCTTCGGTGACGAGCGCTGAGAGCAAGCTGATTCCGGCCGCAGCGCCGATCTGGCCTGTCATGTTGAGCATCCCGGTGCCGACGCCCATGTCGCGTTCGCCAACGGCTTCGGTAAGCGCGGCGATGATCGGTGGGCGAGCGATGCCGCTGCCCGCGCCCGCGAGGGCGACACCGGCGACCACGAACCCGATCGAGCCGTTGACCGCGCCGACTCCGATCAACGCCAACGCGACCGCGATCGAAAGGCACCCAATAACCACGACGTTGCGGCCGCCAAAGCGGCCAACTAATCGGTTCGCGAGCCACGCTCCGACCGCGAACATGAGCGGCCGGGGAAGGATGAGAAGTGAGATAGCGGTGGTTGTGAAGGCAAAGGTCGCGTCGGCGCCCAGCATCAGCGAAGTAAGGACAAGTCCGGCCATGTACGGGCCGTTGAGGAAGAGCTGACTGATCAACGGCAGCGACACATTTCGCTGGGCGAGCAACTCGAGCTCGATGAGTGGATGTGGCGTTCTTCGTTCCCAGCGAACGAAGAGGATGAATGCGATCGGCGAGACGAGGAGGCCACCCCAAACGGCGGGGTGGTCCCATCCGAGTGCTCCCGCCCGATTGAGCGGGACGAGGACCGTCGCGATGCCGACAGAAAGGAGCAGCCCGCCGAGGAGATCGAACGTGAGGTCGCTTCGACGTTCGCTCTCCGGCAGCACTCGGGCACAGACGATGACGGCTACCGCCATGCCGATTCCCTGCACGATGAAGAGGGTTCGCCAACTGGTCGCGTCGATCAGTGGACCGCCGATGATTACGCCGAGCGCGGGGGATGCTGCGAGCACGGCGCTCCAAACGCCCGCCACCGAGGTGCGTTCGTCGGCCGGAAATGCCTTCATCATGATCGCGAGGGCGGACGGCCCGGTCGAAGAAGAGAAGGCTTGCGTGACAATGCGGGCTGCGATCAGAAAGCCTGCGCTCGGCGCGGCCGCCGTGACGAATGACATCACCGCGGCCGCGCTGAAACCAATGAGGTATATGCGGCGATGGCCGTAGAGGTCGCCGAGCTTCCCGGCCATAGGTGTGAACACGGCGAAAGCGAGCAGTGGCCCCGCGATCACCCATGTGATGGTGCTGGTGGTTGAGCCGAGGTCGTCGGCAATGTCAGGGAGGGCGGCCGACAGCACGGTGATCGTGAATGAGCTGGCGGCAACGCCGATGAGCGCCACGACCTGGATCACCCGCGGCGAGAACTGCCGGGCCGGGGGGTCGAGGAAACTCACCGCTTGGAGGGTAGGAGCGCGCGGTCGACACGGCGTGCGGATATGACGGGCGTCACCCGGGAGCGGCGATGTCCTTGCGTCGGGCCTGCCACACGGCGGCTTCCGCTCGTGCACGTTCTTCGGCGGGAATCGCGAGATACGCCGCTCGATGTTTGCGGAGCTCACGCAGGCATCGGCCGTAGTCACGTAGGTAATGGAAGAGGAATCGCAGGAATCCGAGCTCGGCGAACTGACGCACATGCACGAGTTCGTGGGCGAGGAGCTCGCGCCCGCCGAGCTGATCTGGATCGCTAGTCAAGAAAATGAAACGGCCGATCGTCATGCCGGATGCGCCGGGGGCCAAAAACGGCACCGGCACGATTCGGACTCGTTCGGCGAGCGAGCGATCGATGACGTCGTACGCGTCGAGCTCGGCCGGCGTGAGGCGCCGCATTAGTGAGATTGGGCGGGCAGCGAGAAGGTCAGCATGAATGTGAACGCTTCGTGGTTTGGCTCGTTGGTTTGCAGCGCGGTCAATCGGTCTTCAGCTCGGGTGTCGATCGGATCGAGATTGTCGGCGAAACCCGCGGAGTCGGGATGTTCGATCGGCGCGCGGAGCTGACCAACATTGAACTGAGCGAGGTGCCAAGTCGTCACGTCCAGGTCTCCAGAAGTTGGGGCAGGTCGGTGAGGCGTTCGAGGGTGGGAACGTCGTGCGGGTGGTCGTCGTGGGCGGCCTCATGCGCCCAGGTGAGGTGATAGGGCACGTGTACGCCGCGGCCGCCAAGTTCGATTACCGGCAACACGTCGGACCGCAACGAGTTGCCGACCATGACGAAGTCGTCGAGGGGCACATCGTGCAGGTCGAGTAGGCGTCGATAGGTGTCGGCGCTCTTCTCGGCAACGACCTCGATTCGCCAGAAGTGATCGGCGAGCCCGCTGTCGTCAATCCGGGCGTGCTGGGCGTAGAGGTCGCCCTTTGTGATCAACATCAGAGTGTGATGACGGAGCGACTCGAGCACTTCAAGAACACCCGGTAATAGTTCGGTTGGGCGGTCGAGGATGGCGTGACCGAGTGCGAGAATTTCGGTGATGGTCGCGGCGCTGACTTCGCCGCCGGACACGTCGATGGCGGTCTCGGTCATCGACAGCATGAATGATTTTGCGCCATAGCCATACCGGGCGAGGTTGCGCATCTCGACCTCGAACAGCAGTGAAGAGATCGTGTCGGCATCACCCCACGGCGACAGCAGGCGCTCCAACGAGCGGTGAGACTCGTCGAACAAGTCCTCGTTGTGCCACAAGGTGTCGTCTGCATCGAAGGCCACGATCATCGTCGCGATGTTACTCACGGTGGCCGTCCACCGGTTGGGCCTGTCTCGACATTACCTTCGGCCCATGGCCTCGTGTGCTCGTCCTGGATGCTCCCGCTCCCGGACCGGCGTGCTCCTGATGCTCCGGGCGGACCGTCGCGCCGAAGTGGTTGCCCTCGATGACCCCGACGGTGAGTGTTATGGCACGCCCATGTGTGAGCTGCACCTGACTCGGTCCAAACCGCCGTCGGGCTGGACTCTTGTCGACCGTCGGCCCCCGCCCGAACCAGCCGAAGCTCTGGAAGCAGCAGACGTTTCCGTCGAATCGGTTTCTCCGTCAGCGAGTGCCGACTGGTCGCCTAAGCGTGAACTCGACGCGATTCCCGACGAGGTGTCGTCGGTTCGATCGCCGTTACTCCGACGCGCTTTCCTCGGTTTCTCCGATGGCCTCACCGGGCTCGAGCGGGTTCATGAGGAGGTCGACGGCCACCCAGAGCGTCTTCGCGGTGGGGTGGAAGAGGATCGGCACGAGGATCGCAATCGGCCACATGACAGCGAGCAGCGGAAGCGCTCTGACGTCGGGGAACATGATCGCCACTCCAGCGACGAGAGTGATCAACATCAGCCCAAAGGTCAGAATGGTGCTCATACCGACAGCGCCAACGAAGTGCCCGGGCTGGCGCTCGAACACGAAACCACAGCGCGGACACTCGGGACAGAGCGCCACCCATCGGCGGGTCAGCTTCCGGCGGCCACATACCGCGCAGGCTCGAGTGGCGCCTCGCCACAGCAAAACACGGCGCTCGGGGACGGGGCGGGCCTGCACATGTCTGAGCCTACGGTTCAACAACTTCGCCTGGTCGTTTGAGCCGCTTCATCCGCCGCGTGAACGTGGGTCTTGCGGTTGTTGGCGCGCTGCTCGGGCTCACGCTCATCTGGCCGCCACCGGCGGGCCAGAACGATGCCGCTCCCGTCACGCCCGACGAGGGAACAACAACAACCATCGCATCAACGACCACAACCACAACCACAACGACCACGACGGAGCCGCCCTACGACGGCTGGGTCGACCCGGCCTCCTCGGGGCAACCATGGGGTGACACGGTCGAGGGGCTACTCACCTTCCGCGGGAACCCGACCCGAACCTTCTATGGCGGTGGCCCGGTGCCCGTCGCGCCAGAGGTTGTCTGGCGGTTCCCGGAAGACGGCGCGATGTGTTCGAACTCGTCAGTGGGTAGTGAGTCGATCACCTGGTGCGGGTCGGGGTGGACCGGACAACCATCGATCTTCGAGCACAAAGGGGAGACCTGGGTTGCGGTTGGTGCGTACAGCCGAGACGTGCATTTCTTAAACGCCGACGACGGGACTCGGCTCCTTCCCGACTTTCCGACGGGCGACATCATCAAGGGTTCGGTCACGATCGACCCCGATGGCTATCCGCTGCTCTATACCGGCAGCCGCGACAACTTCTACCGGGTGGTGGCGTTTGATCGCGACGAGCCCGAAGAACTGTGGGCGCTGGCGGCCACTGATGTTTCACCAACGAAGTGGAACAACGACTGGGACGGCGCCGGCCTCATTGTCGACGATCACTTGTTCATCGGCGGTGAGAACTCGCAGTTCCACATCGTCAAGCTCAATCGCAGCTACGACGCTGACGGACGGGTGCAGGTGGATCCCGAGCTGGTCTTCAATACGCCAGGCTGGGACGACGAGTTGTTACGGGCGGTCGGTGGCAATGTCTCGATCGAGAACTCGGTCGCGATGTCGGGCAACGTCGTCTACTTCGCCAACTCTGGTGGCCTGATTCAAGGCTGGGATATCACCGGATTGAAGGAAGGCGTCGAGCCGACCCGCGTGTTCCGCTACTGGGCCGGCGACGACATCGACGCCACGCTCGTCATCGACGAGGAAGGCATGATTTATGCCGGCGTCGAATACGAACGGGGCAACGCCCGCAGCCAGGAGGTCGGTCAGATCATCAAACTCGATCCGTCGAATCCTGACGATCCGTTGGTGTGGGGTGTCGACGAGCGTCCCCGGCTCGACTCGGGTGTCTGGGCCACGCCTGGTTTGCATCGCGATCTCCTTATCGTGCCCACGGACACTGGGAAGATTCTCGGGCTCGACCGCGACACCGGCGAGGAACGCTGGTCCAAGAAACTCGCCGGGCCAACGTGGCAATCGCCGGTCATCGTTGATGATGTCTGGATCCAGGGGGACTGCAATGGCGTCCTGCGCGGCTTCGATGTGAGCGATACCTCGGTCGACCCTCCGTTGTTATGGGAGGTCACCCTTGGTGGCTGCATCGAGTCCACCCCCGGGGTCTGGGACGGCCGAATCATCGTTGGCACTCGCGCCGGTTGGATCTATGCGCTCGGCGACCCGATCGCCACGAACTAGCGCGGATCGAGCACCGAACTCGTCACGACATAACTCGTGATGTGAGCGTTGCCTGGGAGTAGCGCAAGATCGTTACGGATGACGTGGTCATAGGCGGCGAGATCCTTCACATCGACCCGGATCAGATAGTCGACGTCTCCGGTGACGTGGTGCGCTTCGGTGATCGCTTTGATCGACCGCATGCCTTCCTCGAAGGCGGTCTGGTCGGTCGGCTCACCGGCGGCGAGGCGAGCCGTCACCCACACGCTGAACCCGCGTTCGATGGCATCGGGAGCAACGATGGCGGCGTAGCCCGTGATCACGCCGTCCGCTTCGAGTCTGCGTAGCCGCCGCAATGTGGGTGATGGGGAGAGCCCGACCGCCTCGGCGAGATCGTTGACGGAAATACGGCCGTCGGCTCGTACGACTTCAATAATTCGTCGATCGATCGCGTCGAGTGTATTCATACGCAGAAGTATGCCAAAGAAATTGAATAAGTAGCAGAATCATGCTCTCAGCGGGTGAAGTGTAGCGATTTCACACGGTTCGTGCGCCCCATTTCGGGCACACTGCTCGGATGCGCCGTTCGCCGAGTCCGATTACTGCACTGAGCCTTGCCGGCGTGTGCTGGGGCACCTCTTTTGGGGCCGCGGCGCTGCTCGACGACACCAGCCCCGCGATGATCACCGGCGTCCGGTTCGGCTTCTTTGGGCTCGTGTCACTCGCCCTTCTCAGCCGCAGCGGCGGCTTTGGCTGGGTGCCGTGGCGAGTCGCCATCCTTCACGCGGCCGGCGGTTCCGTCGGGTTGTATCTGTCAGAGGTCATTGCGATCGACCTCGTCGGCGCCGGGCCCACGATTGCGGTCGTTGGCTCGGTCCCGCTGGTCTACGCGTCGTTCGGCGCGCGGCGCGACGGCGAGTCGCTCCGCCCACTCATTCCGTCGCTGGTCCTTACGGTGGTCTCGCACCTCGTCATTCACGTGTCATCGTTTCGCGATGCTCCGGCGTCGTCTCCATGGGTGCTCGTCGCAGGCTTGCTCATCGCGGCGGCCGGTGTCCTCGGGTTCTGTGCCTATGCGTTCCACCTGACTGACTTCCTCCGGGAGAACCCGCAGGTCTCGCCCGCTCGGTGGTCCAGCGCGATTGGTGTCGCGTGCGGGGTGTGGGCGGTTCCGCTACTGGCTGTCGGGTTCTTGGCGGGGTCGACCGGGGCCGGCGGACGCCTGATCATCGGTGGACTTTTTCTGGCAATCGTCCCGTCGTGGCTGGCCGCCACGCTGTGGAACACCGGGGTCGTCAACGTGCAGCGCTCGCTGGCCGGTCAGCTCCTTGTGGTTGAGCCGCTGGCGGCGTTCGTGTTCGTACATCTCGCGACGTGGACACTGCCCGGCTCGACCCTCGTGATCGGTGAGTTACTGCTCCTCGCCGGCGCGCTACTCGCCGTGCGGCGGGCTGATCTCAGTGGATCTCAGCAGTCCTCACTGGGGTCGAAGAGGTCGATCAGGTCGTCGAACCAGGAAACAAGCACCGGGTAGTCCTCTTCTGAGGTCTTTCCGAGGCGTACGACAACAAGATCGAGCGACGGAACACACGCAACGCGTTGCCATTCGAAGCCGCTCGCGAAGAACCGTCCCCGGCCGTCGGGGTAGGTCCACCAGTGTTCGCCGTACTCGCCGCCGTTGTCGTCTCGCGCTCGAGTGGCTCGGGCCGTGTCGACCCAGTCGGCCGGGATGAGTTGGCGGCCGTCCCAGGTGCCGCCGCGAAGGTAGAGGAGCCCGAACCGAGCCCAATCTTGGGCCGTGGCATGCAGGTAGGAGGAGCCGACGAAGTTCCCCGACTGATCGAATGTCGGATCGGCCGAGTGCATG
Organism: Candidatus Aldehydirespiratoraceae bacterium; assembly: GCA_047639555.1. Taxonomy (GTDB): domain Bacteria; phylum Actinomycetota; class Acidimicrobiia; order Acidimicrobiales; family Aldehydirespiratoraceae; genus JAJRXC01. The sequence goes on along the minus strand of JBLIOE010000001.1, from coordinate 46,878 downwards.
CCGATGGGCGCGAACAGATGCTCGTGCATCCAGGCGCGGGCTTCGTCGCCGTGGCCGATGACCTCGCCGATTCGGCGGGCTACGAGGTTGGTGGTACCGCTCGAATAGTTGAAGACGGTGCCGGGCTCATGGGCGAGTGGCCGTGCCGCGGTGTAGGCCGCGGGGTCGTCGATGCCCGCGCCGAAGAGCATGTCGATGCAGTGCGACCAGGCGGCTTCCCCGCCATCTTCGGGGAGCGCGTAGGCCTCGTTGAACTCGAGACCGTCGGTCATACGAAGCATCTGTCGCAACGTGGTGGCCGTCCGTGGGTCGTCGGGTCCCCACTCGGGGATTCCCGCCGGCCCGTCAGGGTCAATGCGGCCCTGGTCGACGAGTACGCCGAGCAATGCATGGGTGATCGACTTGGCCATCGACCAGGACAGCAGCGGCGTGGACGCGTCGGTGCCCGGTCCGTAGCGCTCGACGATCAGACGGCCACCCTGGATCACGACGGTGGCGTATGACTCGCCGAACTGCGGCTCTGGGCTTGCCCCGAATGCTCGATCGAGCAGTGTGTTGAGCGCGGCGGCGTCGACCGTCGTGGGGAGCGGACCAATTGGCCAATCAGCCGTCGGCCACGGAGTGCCCGCAGGTTGCGAGGGGAGTGAGAGGAGTTGGTTTGGCGGATCGAAGACGGCCATCGGGCGACGTTAACCGCGGTGCCAGACCGGGCCAGATGGTGTGTCTTCCACGATGATGTTGCGAGACGTCAATTCGTCTCGGACGCGGTCGGCTTCGGCGAAGTCCTTGGCCAATCTTGCCTCGGTGCGGGCGGCGACAAGCTCGTCGATTTCCGCGTCGTCGTCACCGGTTGCGGTGTGGCCCACGGGCAGACCCAGTGCGCCGGCCAGATCATGAACGGTTGCTACGAGGGCGGCCGCATCATCGCCTGCATCGAGGGCGGCGTTGGCGCGGCGGACGGTCTCGAAGATGGTGGCAACCGCTTCGGGGGTGCCCATATCGTTGTCCATCGCGGCGCGAAACGTGTCGACGGCCGCGGTCTCTCGCTCCGGTCCGTCGGCGGTGACGCCGGCGGCGGTGGCCTTGCGAGCCATCGCGTCGATACGTTCGATCGCGGCCCGAGCCTGAGCCATCACATCGGCGTTGATCTCCATCGTCTTGCGATAGTGCGTCTGCAGGAGGAGGAGGCGCAGCGCGCGTCCGTTGAGCGGGTGCTCGTCGAGGAGTGCTTGGATCGTTGTGAAGTTGCCGAGCGACTTCGACATCTTCTCGCCGCCGATGTTCAACATCGCGTTGTGCATCCAATGGCGGGCGAACTCGCGGCCCGCCGCGATTGCTTCGGCCCGTTCGTTGGTGTGATGCGGGAAAACCAGATCGGTGCCGCCGCCGTGGAGGTCGAAGCCGTCGCCGAGTACGTCGAGGCTCATCGCCACACATTCGATGTGCCAGCCGGGTCGGCCATCGCCCCACGGTGATGCCCACGTGGGTTCGCCGGGTTTGGCCGCCTTCCAGAGCGCGAAGTCGAGCGGGTCTTCCTTATTGTCGTCGACCTCGACTCGAGCACCGGCGCCTTCACGAAGGTCGTCGAGTGATCGATCGACAAGGCCGCCATAGTCCTCAACCAAATGCACCCGGAGATAGACGCCGGTGGCGTTGGCGTAGGCGCTCCCGTTGTCCATCAACGTCTGAATGAACGCCACCATCTCATCGACGTAGTCGGTCGCGTGAGGCCGGTCATGGGGTCGAAGGATCCCCAGCGAATCGAAGATGGCAGTGTCGTAGATGTCTTTCCACGTTGCCGCGATCTCGGGCTCGGTCGAGCCCTCTCGGTTCGCCCGATTGATGATGTTGTCGTCGATGTCGGTGACGTTGGCGACGTGGTGGACGTCGACCCCCGTCCACTCGAGATATCGCCGGATGATGTCGTAGGTCATCGCTTGGCGGGCATGGCCGAGATGGGGATGGTCGTAGACGGTCGGGCCGCAGGCGTAGAGCGAGAGTTTGCCGGCGTCACGCTGTTCGAGTGGGCGCACTTCGCCAGTAAGAGTGTCGTAGAGGCGGATCACGATGGCTCCGGGGTTAGCTGCGCGGGGCGGATGGACGATCGAGTCGGACACCGCAGAGCGCACCGAGTTCGGCCAACACGGTAGGGGCCGTGGGGTCGTCGCCCCCGGCAGTAATTGCATCGGCCAGTTCAACGAGCGCTTGGCGGGCGGTGGGCGCATCGAGATCGTCGTCCAGCGCGGCCCGAACCCGTTGTGCAAAGGGCGCAGGGTCCGGCCCCGCCGCGCCGGTGGCAGCCGTGATCAGACGTTCAAGTAAAGCCGACGCGTTGTCGATGTCGCCATCGAACCATTCCCAGTCGTCGCGATAGTGATGGGCCATCAGCGCCAGTCGAATCGCTCGGGGGTCGGCGACTTTCGAGAGTTCGCTCACGAAGACGAGGTTGCCGAGCGACTTCGACATCTTGGTGCCTTGGTACGCCACCATTCCGCAATGCATCCAGTGACGAGAGAAGGTCTCGCCGGTGGCGGCTTCGCTCTGGGCCCGTTCGCACTCGTGATGCGGGAAGATCAGATCGCTGCCACCACCGTGGATGTCGACTGTCGGGCCGAGGATGCCCATCGACATCGCGCTGCACTCGATGTGCCATCCGGGGCGGCCGGGCCCCCACGGCGAGTCCCAGCTGGGTTCGTCGTCGAGCGACGGCTGCCACAAGATGAAGTCGAGCGGGTTGCGCAGTCGTGGGTCCTCGGGATTGCCGCCGCGCTCCCGGGAGTATTCGATCATCGTGGTTTCGTCGTAGCCCGACACCGCCCCAAACGAGTCGAACGTGGAGACATCGAAGAACGCGGTGCCGTCGACGGCGTAGACGTGGCCGCGCGCGTCGAGCTCGCCGATGAGGTCGACCATCTCGGCGACCCATTTCGTTGCATGAGGCTCGGCTTCGACCGGGCGAGTCTCGAGGGCCACCATGTCGCCGTGGAATCGGGCGGTCTCTTGGGCGGCGAGCTCGAGAAAGTCGATTCCTAGCTCACGAGCCTTCGGCAGGATCGAGTCGTCGACGTCGGTGACGTTGCGCACGTACCGCACGCGATGGCCCTTGTCTTCAAGGCGACGGATCAGAAGGTCGTATGTGAGATAGGTGTTGGCATGGCCAAGATGGGTCGAGTCGTAGGGCGTAATCCCACACACGTAGAGGGAGACCACCTCGCCTGGTTCGAACGGGACAATCTCGGCGCGAGCCGTGTCGAAGAGACGCACGGCGTCACGGTAGCGGCCGACGACCGCTGGGCCTGACTCGCTCAGACCGACTTGTGCCGGATGGCGCCTTCGGGGTTCGCTCGGCAACGGTCCCGAAGTCGTGTCGCTCGACGACTCGTGGGGCCTCTAACAAATCAGTGATCGTCGGACTATTCGACGCACGGTGAGGGTTGGCTACACTCCGACGACCATCGGGCCTGTCCCGAGTTGACGAAAGAACCCCCCACCATGCGCCGACTTCTCGCCATCCTCTTTGCCGTCGCGCTACTGGGCGCCGCGTGCGGCTCAGATGAGCCGGCCGAAGAGAGTTCTGACACCGGCGAAGATGCCGCGTTCGCCGGCCCGCTTGTGATCGGCGCTATCCCCGACCAGGACCCTCAGATCCTCGCCCGTAACTACGATCTCGTCGCGAACTACCTCGCCACCGAGCTTGGTATCGAGGTTCGATTCGAACCAGTGACCGAGTACGACGCCGCCGTCACGGCCTTCCGCGTCGGTGATCTCAACCTCGTGTGGTTTGGTGGCCTTACCGGCGTCCAGGCCCGCTTGCAGGTCGAGGGCGCGGAAGCAATCGCTCAGCGCGATATCGATGAGACCTTCACTTCGGTGTTCATCGCCAGTAGCGACTCCGGCATCGAGCCCCTTGACGATGTTGCCGGGCTGGAAGTTGTCGCCGGTCGCACCCTCACCTTTGGTTCCGATTCGAGCACTTCGGGCCGTCTCATGCCGCAGTCCTTCTTGAGCGACGCGGGTGTGACCCTCGACGACCTCAACGGCGAACCGGGATTTAGCGGTTCACACGACGCCACCATCGCATTGGTTGAGGCCGGCACCTTCGAGGTCGGCGCTCTCAACTCGCAGGTTTGGAAGGCTCGAGTTGAAGCGGGCGAGGTCGATCTCGACCGGGTTCAGCTGATCTTCGAGACCCCGACGTACTACGACTACCACTGGGTTGCTCGACCCGAACTCGGAGCTGACCTTCAGGGACGCATCGTCGACGCACTGAAGAAGCTCGATCCCGCCGACGTCGATCAGGCCGCCATCCTCGACTTCTTCGGCGCCGGATCGTTCATCGATACTGAGAGCGACAACTACGCCAGCATCGAAGCTGTCGGCCGCGAGATCGGCAAGATTGACGGCTGAAGCGCTTCTCTCGCTGCGAGGCGTCACCGTTCGATATTCGAACGGTGACGCGCCTGCTGTTGATGACCTGTCGTTGACCGTTTACGCGGGTGAGCGGGTTGCGCTGATCGGCCCATCAGGGGCCGGAAAGTCGACGATTCTTCGACTCGCCTCCGGGCTGACCTTGCCCATGTCGGGTGACGTTTCGGTGCTGGGTGTCGACAGCGCAGCTCTTGGGCGGCGGACGAACCGGTCCGTGCGCTCGCGTGTCGGCATCGTCAGCCAGGATTTCGCGTTGGTCGGCCCGCTCCGGGTTGCCAGCAATGTTGCCGCCGGGCGCCTTGGTAGCTGGTCATGGCCAAAGGCGCTGCGCACGCTTGTACGCCCCGGACCAATGGAAGAGATCATCGCAGCACTGACAAAAGTGGGGATTTCGGAGAAGGTCTGGGATCGAGCCGACCAGCTGTCGGGCGGACAGCAGCAACGCACCGCCATCGCTCGCGCGCTCTTTCAAGGACCGGATCTTCTCCTCGCGGACGAGCCGGTGAGTGCCCTCGACCCGGCCCGTTCAGATGCGGTGATGGCGACCCTCGCCGAGTCGAGCGCGGTGGCCGGACGGGCAATGCTCGCCAGCATGCACGACGCTCCGCTGGCGCTACGCCACTGCGATCGCATCGTTGCCATGCGCGACGGGAGACTGCACTTTGATCGTCCCGCGAGTGAGGTGACGCAGGATCTGCTCGACGAGCTCTACGCACTCGATGATGAGTCGACGGGCAGCAAAACAACGTGACCACAACCGTCGCCCCGCAGCCACTCTTGTTGCCGAAGAAGCCGGTTCGTCGGGATCGGCGGTCGTGGGCGATCGTAGTTTCACTCGTCGTAGCGTGGTCCGTGCTGAAGGCCGGCATCGACCCGAGCGACGTCATCAACGAGCGCGGTTGGTCTCAGGTACAAAAGTTCTTCGCCGCGATGGTTCGGCCCGATCTCAGCAGGACCATGCTCGAGCTCACGATCCGGCAGGCCGCGGTGACTGTTGGTTACGCAGTCGTCGGTACTGCCCTCGCCGTCATCATCGGATTGATCGGCGGCCTGCTGCTCACCGAGCGGGTGTGGAGCCCGATGCACGGGCCAATGGCCAAAGGCCGTGCGGGCTGGCTTGCGGGGCGTATTGCCTTCGCGCTCCCTCGCTCGATGCACGAGGTGGTGTTCGGCATCATCCTGGTGAACATCCTGGGCCTCAACCCACTGGTGGCCATCCTGGCGATTGGAATCCCGTTCGGCGCGGTGACCGCCAAGGTCTTTGCCGAGTTGATCGATGAGGCGCCGCGCGACGCAGAGTTGATCCTTCGGGCAGCTGGTGCTGGCCGTTTGACGGCCGTGTTGTTTGCCACCGTCCCCACGGTGCTGAGCGACCTCGTGTCGTACGCCTTCTACCGATTCGAGTGCAGTCTTCGTAGCGCCGCCGTTTTGGGCATCGTCGGCGCCGGAGGTCTCGGGTTTCAGCTCGCGCTGTCGTTCCAGTCGCTGCGTTACAACGAGATGTGGACGTTGCTGTGGGCGCTCGTCATCCTGAGTGGCATCGCCGATCGGTGGTCATCGCTCGTTCGACGCCGCCGCAATCCGGCGGCCATCGAAATGCACGCGGCCATCGAAGCGCCAGCCGCAATTCACCGGGGTGTGCAGTCGAAGCCTGAGCGTGATGGGTTCCTCCGAGCGAGCGCGATCATTTACACCCTCGCCGTCCCGGTCGCCATCTGGCGCCTAGACCTCGACTTCTCCACCCTCTGGGCGCCGAGGGCCAGATCGTTGGCCGCTGAACTCGGGCGCGATGCATGGCCGCCGCAGATCGGCGTCGGCGGTTTTGGGGGTCTCGTCGACGATTCGTTGGACACGATTGCTCTTGCGGTGCTGGCGATCGCCCTGGCGTGGTTGGTCGCATCACCAATCGCCTTCTTGGCCCGGCGCCCGAGCAGCAAAGTTGGAGGACTGCGCGCGGTAATTCGTCGGCTCGCATCGGCGCTTGTTCGTTTTGTTCTTCTGGTGAGTCGGTCGGTTCCACCACCGGTCTGGGCTTTCATCGTTGTGTTCGTCCTGTTCCCCGGGCTCTGGCCTGGTGTGGTCGCGCTCGCCATCTACAACGTTGGTGTGCTCGGGCGGCTGCAGGCCGATGTGGTTGAGAACGGTGATCAACGTCCCACGGAAGTGTTGGCCGCCATGGGTGCGAGCGCTCCCGGAGCGCTCACCGTGGCAACTATTCCGGCGGTCGCGGGACGCTTCACCGCATTGGGTCTCTATCGCTGGGAGGTCGCCATTCGTGAAACGGTGATCGTCGGCGTGGTCGGAGCTGCAGGATTGGGCCGGCGATTGGACGAACAAACATCGTCGTTCGACTATGACGGGATTCTGGCGACGATCTTGGCGCTCTTCGTCGTGACAATCGCGGTCGATGTCGCGTCGGCGTCGATTCGTCGAAGTATCCGCTGACGTCGACCGCTCGTCAACTATCGAAAACGCGGGCAATGAGCTGTTCGAGTGCGGCCTGCTCGGTCGATGGATCGGTGATTGGTTTCCGGGCGAGTGATCGACGCTCGAGCTCGGCCCGCAATTCGGGATTCGTCTCGAGGTCAAGAAGAAGTTCGGCCAGGGCTTCTGCGTGGCCGACGGGAAACCATCCGGGGTGGTCTGACCCCAAGAGCCCGGTGTTGCCGGCGATGCGAGTGCCGATCACGGGAATCCCCAGGGCGATCGCTTCGGTGACAACGTTGGCTCCGCCCTCCGACAGCGAGGTGCAGGCCAGCACGTGAGCGGAAGCAAGCAGTGCGAGTGCATCCTCAGCACCAAGCTCGCGGTGCCACGTGTAACGATCGTTCGTGCCCTCTTCGGTCTCTGCGGCTTGTTGCCAGTCGCCATCGAGGGCGCGGCCCGCGTGGTGGACGGCGACTCGGCTATTCCCAGGGAGCAGTCGGGCGGCGCGCGCGGTGAGCAGCGGATCCTTGATGTCGCGAAGGTGGGCGAGGACAACGACCCGAAACTCGTCATCGGCCGCTCGGCGCTCGGGAAGAGGGAGCGAAACGGACTGGTGGATCACCGCGGCCTTGTCGGCCCACGCCGGGTCGAATTCTCGGAGTCGGTCGAGCGCATCTTCTTGCAGAACGATTAAGGCATCCGCCTCCGCCACGGCCGCCGCGGCGGTGTGGCTGTCAGGCATGTCTCGGTACAAATCGGTGCCCGCGAGACCGACGATGAGAGGCTGACCCGGTCGATGTTCGGTCCACCATGATGCTGCTGGAGCTGACCGTCGAGCATGCAAGGCAATGAGGACGTGCGCGTCGGCGAGTTCGGACGCTGCACTTTCGCCCAATGTCGCATTGTCTTCGGCTACGGGAACGATGACCGTTTCATGGCCGAGCGTCTCAAGATGGTTCGCCCATCGTGCGGCGGTGACATCGTTGCCTGAATTTGCGCCGGGCCTGATGGGGGCAGCAATCGCAATCCGCGCCATCAGCGGGGACAGGTGCGAAAGCCCGCGAACACGTCTCGTCGATCGGGAGTGAAGAAGTTGCGAAATGTCGAGCGAACGTAACGGTTTCTCGTGCTCCACGAGCCGCCCCGGAGCACTTTGCGCGTCCCGAACCATGGTTCGGAGTTTTCGCGATACGCGTCAGGCTCGAAGTGGGGGTACGCCTCAAATGTCGAACTGGTCCATTCCCAGACATTTCCGATGAGCTGACGATGCCCCCATGGCCCGTCGCCCGCCGCGAAGGCTCCTACGGGCGAGGTGTAGCCGGTGCGCCCGTCGAGGTTGGCCTCGTGCGGAAGTGGGTCACGGTCGCCCCACGGAAACCAGGGTCGGCGCTCACCGCTGGCGCTTGTTGTCGCCGCTGCTTCCCATTCGGGTTCGGTGGGCAGGCGCCGCCCGGCCCAGGCACACCAGGCGTTGGCTTCCCACCAGTTGACGTGGACCATGGGGTGGTCGGCCGTGTCGTCGATCGGGCGCCACGTGGCACCGATACGTCGCTCCCAGCTTGCGCCGGTCCGGCGCCAGTATGCGGGTGCGTCGACGTTCTCGTTGCGTCGCCAATCGAGGCCTTCGGTCGACCACAGCGAGTCCGTTGTGTAGCCGCCATCATTTGCGAACTCGGCGAACTCGGCCACGGTCACCGGCGCCACACTCATCGAGAAAGGTGCCATGGGCACGCGATGGGCCCACTTCTCGTTGTCCATGACCAAAGGCTGGGATCGACTCGCTCCCAGGAGTAGGTCGTTCACGTCGACCGGGAGATCCCCCGACACTGATTCGCTCGGCGTGTCCGCGGGCATCCACGGCTCGCCGCGGTCGGCCCAGTCAAGCGTCTGTCGCGTGTAAGTGAGCGCTTCGCAATGGGCATCGTGATGTCCGAGGATGTAGGCGACATAGTGATCGGTCGAATCGATGCCCTGATTGTTTTCGAGCACACCGATGAGATCCTCGGCCACCCGCTGGACGTAGTCGCGTGTGGCTTGCGGGTTCGGGTAGCGGAGCTCCCAGCGGGTCCGGTGGCCAACGGCACCAGAATCGAATCGTTCGTCGACGCGGGGCAGACGCGAGTCGCGGCCGTGAAGTTGCCGCAAAACGATTGCTTCGGCAAACCAGGCGACGTGTGCGAGTTCCCAGATCGGCGGGTTCACAATGGACAGGTATGGGCCCATCCAACGGTCGTCATCATCGGCGAAGTCGTCGACGGTGGAAAGCAGCGCGTCGGTGGCATCGAGTACCCACGCGGCGAGACGCTCGGAGTCTGCCCATTCGGAGAGCTGCATCCTGCGATTCTACCTCGGGGGCTTGCCGTGCCCCGGTGGCAGTAGCCTCCGAGAAAACGAACAAGGAGCGCCGATGACCGATCCCACTGTCCACCGGCTCACGCAGTTCAGCCACGGAGCTGGTTGAGGTTGCAAGCTCGCCCCGGGCGAGTTGGCGCAAGTTGTGCGCCATCTGAAGGCCGATACTCCGAGCGAACTTCTCGTTGGAACCGCCACTGGCGACGATGCTGCCGTGTGGAAGCTTGACGACGATCGGGCGATTGTCTCGACCGCCGACTTCATCACACCGGTCGTTGATGATGCGCGCACCTGGGGACAGGTCGCGGCCGCGAACAGCGTGTCCGACGTGTACGCAATGGGCGGTCGCCCATTGTTCGCCCTGAACCTCGTGGGCTGGAACACCGAATCGCTTCCCATCGAGCTGCTGGGTGAACTCCTCGCGGGCGGTCAAGATGTTGCGACTGCGGCCGGGTTCGCCATCGTTGGTGGCCACACGATCGACGACCCCGAACCCAAGTACGGCATGGCGGTCACGGGTGAGGTACATCCCGATCGGATTCTCACGAACGCGGGGCTGAAGCCGGGCCAGGATCTGATCTTGACCAAACCGCTCGGCGTCGGTGTGATCACCACCGCGATCAAAGCCGATGTTGCATCGGCCGAGGTGGCTGCCGGCGCGATCGAGTCGATGACCCGACTCAATGATGTCGGCTCGCGACTCGCAGTAGCCGCCGGGGCCACGGGCTGCACCGACGTGACGGGATTCGGCTTGCTTGGCCATCTCGGTCGTATGGCGATCGAATCGGGGTTGCGAGCCACGGTTGAATTCGAGGCCGTGCCGTTCCTGCCGGGCGCCATCGACCACGCGACGGCGGGAATCATGCCCGGCGGATCGCGCCGCAACCTCGCGTGGGGTGGCGAGCACTTCGATGCCGGGTCTCACGATGAGTTACATCAGCTGCTCATTGCTGATGCCCAGACATCGGGCGGCCTCGTCTTTGGTGTCGACCCCGGTGAGACAGCCGGGATACTGGCCGAGCTCGCCGCAACCGGGCATACCGCAGCCCGTATTGGCTCAACCGCAGCCGGAGCGGCCGGACTCACGCTCGCCTGATTCCTGCATTCGGGCGTTCAGGTATCAATGAGTAGTAGCGCCCCCGGCAAGAATCGAACCTGCGCACACGGTTTAGGAAACCGATGCTCTATCCACTGAGCTACGGGGGCGGGGCCGGGAGAATTCGCGGCGCGAAACCCCCGGTCAGCGGTTGAGGTTAGTGCCGGCGGTGAGGAGGGCCTCGCCTAGGCGCTGGGTGTGCCGGTCGCGACCTGGATGTGACGCGGTTGTCGAGGTCGAGGACGCGCTGCTGCGGCGTTTGGGGGCCGGGCGGGAGGGTCCCGAACTCCGTACCTTCGCTTCGAGTTCTTAGTTGGTCGAGTGGGCGTCTTCGTTGTGAGCGGCGATGTGCGTTGATTTCGAATTCGAGTAGCGCGTGCGTCGCGGTGGTTCCTTTGTTGCGGGCTGGTACGTGCCGCTGGTGGCCAGCAGTGCGGCGATTGCGACCGCGAGAGTTATGGCATTTTTTCTTTCGCTTTTTCTCCGTGTCTCCGGACGCATTTGCAGCAACGGCCGGTGGATGCCGCCGCAACCGAGACACCCAGACCAAAACCCGACAACACAAATACGCGGGACCGACGGCCCCGCGCCCTCCCAAAGTGAACGAGGGGCGCAGCTAAGGTCGCCACTTATGGCAACGAACTTCTCTGACCAGTACGGACCGTGGGCGGTTGTCACCGGCGCGGCAATGGGCGTGGGCTTGGCCTTCACGCAGGAATTGCACGATCGCGGTGTTGGAGTTGTGATGGTCGACCGTCATGAGAGCGTGGACGAAGTTGCTGCCTCTCTCCCGGGCGAGACACGGTCACTCATTGTCGACGTGACCGATCCTGGTTGGACAGAGGCACTCCAGCTCGTCGTCGGCGATCTTGAGATCGGTCTGGCGGTGGCGAATGCGGGCGTGAGTCACGTGAAGAACTTCCTCGACATGACGCCGGTCGAGCGGTCCGTCACGATGGGCGTGAACGCCCAAGCTGTTGTCGACCTTGCGGCGTGGTCGTTGCCGGCAATGGTCGAGCGTGGACGAGGCGGTTTCGTCGTCACCAGCTCCGGCTCGGCGCTTGCGGGCACGGCGGGGGTGGGCCTCTACAGCGCGACCAAGGCCTTCACGGTCAACCTGATCGAAGCGATTGGCTGGGAACTTCGCGATTCCGGCGTGCAAACGCAGGCGGTTATCGCCCCGAGCATGGAAACGCCCGCCTTCCGAGACAACGGGGCGGACTATTCCCGAATGATGGCGCCTCCGGTTGATCCGAGAATCGTTGTGAACGGCGCGCTGGATGCGCTTCCGGAGGGTGGCCGTTGGCTCGGCGATGCCTCACTCGAGTTCGTCACCACCGTGCCTCGGGCGGAACGCGTCGACATGATGAGTCAGGCCACAACGGCCATGTACCCACAGATCTTCGGCGAGTAGCCGAACGAGGGACTCAGCCGCCGCGGTCGGCCATCGCTTCGGTCGAACGTTTTCCCGCGAGCCGAGTGGCAAAGACGGCCGCTTCGGTGCGGGTGTCCATGCCGAGTTTCTTCAGCAAGGTCGACACATAGTTCTTGACCGTCTTCTCCGAGAGATGGAGTCGATCACCAATCTGGCGATTGGTGAGGCCCTCGGCAACAAGTTCCAGGAGTCCACGTTCCCGATCGTTGAGATCGGCAAGGCGTTCTTCGTCTTCGGATTGTCCGGAACGAAGCCGGTCGAACATGCGGTCGGTGAGTCGAGGGTCGACCAGCGAATGGCCGGCGAACACGCCACGTACTGACTTGATCAACTCATCGGAGCCGACTCGTTTGAGGACATAACCGGCGGCGCCTGCGTTGATGGCCGCGAACAAGGTGTCGTCATCAGAGAATGATGTGAGTACAAGGATTTTGACGCCTGGGGCGTGCTTGCTGAGCGTCTCGCACACCTCAACGCCGTTTCCGTCCGGAAGAACAACGTCGACCAATGCCACATCAGGCCGCATCTCAACGATGCCCTTCACGCCTTGAGTAACAGTTGCCGCCTCACCGATGACTTCGAAGTCATCTTCGGCCGAGAGGATGTCTCGAAGCCCTCGCCGCACCATCTCATGGTCATCGAGGAGAAAGATCTTGATTGTCATCTCGCCTGGTCCTTCCAACGTTTCTGATACGAGGGATCCGCGTTTACGTATCGGACCTGTCGGCCCGGTAAAGGGAAGTTGGAGTGTGAACCACGGTAAGTGAGATAGATGCTCGCAGATCGGTGACCCGGGTCATTGGTCCCGTAGCCCATAGGGCCCAATTGCTCTTCCGAAACCCTTGGCCCGCCGGGGTTTCTGCCGAAGGGAACATCGTTGGTAGCGGCAGGGCGGAAGGGACCAGGGTTGTGGGACCGATGAATGAATCCGGAGCAGCAACGAGAAACGAAGCGCCCCGCGCTTCCTTCGTGCCCTCGGCGATTGCGGCTGCGACCCTCGAACATGCCGGTGAATTCCACGTGCTCTCCGACGCCAACGGTCAGATGATTTGGGTATCGGAGTCGGTACGTAGTGTTCTCGGCTACGAACCGTCTGAGTACCTCAACGTCGCGTCGTGGACCCACGTTCATCCTGACGACGTCGACCGGTGGCAGCACACTTTCGAAGAACTTGTCGAGGAGATCGGCGGCCGCCGGCGGCTCCAGTTCCGCTCCCAACACGCGGATGGCACGTGGCGCTGGGTTGAGAACGTTGCAACAAATCTCCTCGATCGTCCGGGGGTGGAAGGTATTGTCACCACCGTCCGAGACGTGACGAGCCGGGTCTCAGCGAAGCGCCGTCACAGCCAGAGCGAACGTCGACTTCGCTCGATCGTGTCGAGTGCCAGCGACATCATCGCGATTCTCGACGAACGCGGCACGATCGATTACATCACGCCGACCGTGGCCACGATCCTGCAACAGTCGAGCACTGCTCTTCAAGAGGACTGGATGTCCTATGTGCATCCCGACGACCTCGGAGCGATGCAGGGCCTCTTCTCCCTCGCCCTCGAAGAACCCGGAGTGACACAAGGTCCAATGGATATGCGCTTGCTTCGCGGTGACGGCGAATGGACCGTCGTGGAGGCCCTCATCACCGACTATCGATCAGACCCGATCGTCCGCGGCATTGTGCTCAACGCTCGCGATGTCACTGCCCGTCGCGAGGTGGAGGCCGAGAAGGAAGCCAATCAGACCATCTTCAACGCGCTGGTCGAAATGGCGCCGATCGGTATCTTCCTCGCCGACCTCGACAATAAGTGGAGCTACGTAAATGCGCGTATCGCGGCCGACTTCGGCGTCGAACCGGAGTCGCTCCGCGGCACCGGCTGGATGGCACTGTTCGATGCGGCCGATGTGGTTCGTGTCCGCAGCGAGCTTGCCCTTTGGGACGGCTCCTCAGCACTTGTCACGGAACTGCGAACTCGTACGAGCCCCGACGCTCGCGAACTTCGATTGACAATGAGTCGACCGTCATCGGACGGAAGCTCATACGGCATGGTTGGCACGCTCGAAGATGTGACCGACCGTCGTGCGGTCGACGACATGCTCGTCGAAGGTGCCGCGCTGGGCTCGGTTGCCGACGTGGTTGGCAGCGCCGCTCACGATCTACACAACCTGCTGGCCTCGATTGGTATGCAGCTTGGCCTGCTCGATCCCGCCACGGTCGAGGGCGTGCGGGTGCAAGCCGCCGAAGAAGCCATCGACCGGGCGTGCAATATCGCCGAGGATCTCATGGAGATGAGCCGTCCGAGTCGCGGGCGCGTGCACCCACTTGAGATCGGTCCAATCGTCGGCGATCTCGCCAATATGCTCCGCGTGCTCGTGGATCACCACGCGGACCTCACCTTCGAAGATCGTTCCGACGGCCTCAGCGTCGCCGCCGACCGTTCGGGAGTCGAGCGCATCGTGACCAACCTCGTAGTTAATGCCCGTGACGCGGTCGAACCTCGCGGCAAGATCCGGATTGAAGTGACAGCCGTTGTCATTGACGAGGCCGATATTTATGAAGGCGGCCGGGCCGGCGAGCACGTGGCGATCAGCGTCATGGACAACGGTTGCGGCATTCCCGCGGCTTTCAGAGATCGCGTGTTCGAACCCCACTTCACCACCAAGGAAGACGGCAACGGCATCGGTCTGGCGGCGTCTCGTCGTAATGTCCGAATATGGGCGGGCGACCTGCGTTTCAGCTCCGAAGAAGGACGCGGCACGACCTTTACGCTTCTACTGCCCGTCTTCTAGCGGCCTTTCCACTCCGGCGGTCGCTTCTCGCGACGAGCCAACCCGCCTTCGGCGGAGTCTTCGCTCTGGCCGACGACACGGCGCATCGCTTCGCCCATACGGACGGCATCAGTCCAGGGAAGCTTCTGGCCCCGATGGGCCATCTCGTTGGTCGCCCGAACCGCGAGCGGCGCGCCCTGGCACAGTCGCTCGGCAAGCTGTTGCGCTTCCGAGAGGAGCGCATCGTGCCCGTGCACGCGCCAAGCAAGTCCGATTTCGCGGGCGTGATCGGCGTCGATCGAGTCGCCGGTGAGAAGGAGTTCGAGCGCATCCGGCATCGCGATGTGGGACGGGAGCCGGAGGGCGCCAACAATTGTCGCGACACCGATCGTTACCTCGGGATAACCGAACGTCGCTCGTTCGCTGGCGAGAACAAAATCGCAGGCAAGGACAGCTGTCAGGCCGTAGCCAATACATGGACCGTTGACGGCCGCGATCGTCGGCTTCCAGATCTCCATGCCAGATTCGAAGGTCGTGATCGTGGGCCACTCCCAAAACGACCCGGGCCATGTGCCGACGGACCCCTTCCCGTCGTTGAGGTCCGCGCCGGCGCAGAAGGCTCGGCCCGCGCCGGTCACGATGCCAACCCACGCGTCCTCGTCCTCGCGAAATTGAGTCCACGCCGCGTCGAGCGCCTCCCGCATATCGCCGTTGACCGCGTTGAGCGCCTCGGGACGGTTGTAGGTGATGGTGGCGACGTGACCGTCGCGCTCGTAGGTGGCTGCCGCTGACATATGTCGCCAGCTTTCCCTACGCTGCCGCTCATGACCACTATCACCGCAGACCTCACCACCGGATTCGCTGTCGAGCTTCGTGCCGGCGACCACGTTTGGCACGCCGACGAACCCACGGATCTCGGCGGCACTGACACTGGTCCGAATCCTTATGAGCTGCTGTTGTCGGCCGTCGCTGCGTGCACGTGTATCACCTTGTCGATGTTTTGCAAGCGCAAGGGCTGGGAGTTGGACTCGGTCTCGGCCCGTTACGAACTCGACAAGGTGCACGCCGACGATTGCGACGATTGCGACGACGACACTAAGGGCTACATCGATCGCGTCCGGAGCGAGATCTTCATCGAAGGCAACTTCGATGAGGAGCAGCGCAAGCGTTTGTCAGAGGTGGCGCAGCGCTGTCCGGTCCACAAGACCCTCGACCATGGTGTGGCGTTCACCGTCGAAACTGTCTTCGTCGGCTGATTGAAGCCGAGCATGGGACTTGTCGGCTGATTGAAGCCGAGCATGGGACTTGTCGGCTGACTCGGCTTGCTGATCGCGTGAGAGCACGATCACCGCGAGCGGGATGACCCACGGAACCACGCGGGGGACGTTCAGAGTGCTGAACAGCACCGCTCGATCGACGGCAATCAGGACGACCAGGTCGAAGAGAACAATGAGTGCCCATGTTCGGTCAACGTTCCAGAGCCGAGCGCCGAGCCAGAGCGACGCGACGCCGAGGATGGAGGCGACCAGGATCTCCGGTGGTATGAGAAGGAACCGCCGTCGGCCGATCCCCTCGACCAAGAAGGACGCGACAGGAATCAGCACTGTCGTTTCGCGGGTGAGCGCCGCCAGAGAGAACAACAGGATGGCCGCGGCGGTGCCGCGATCCTTGCGCCAGAAGTGTGGATTGCGCAGAAAACGGCAAACGGCGGCCCCGAGGGACCGCCGTCGGCATGATTGCTCGAGTGAGCGTTGGCTGAATTAGCCCTTGGCGAGCGAGTCGCGGATCTCCGTGAGGAGATCGACTTCGCTCGGCCCGCTGTCTGCTTCTTCTTCGTCGGCCTTGGCGGCGTTGTACGCCTTCAGGACCATGAAGACCGCGAGGGCCACAAAGATGAAGTTGATGATCGCGGTGAGGACCCCGCCGTAGAAGTACGGCGTGTCGCCCATCGTGAACGTCAAGTTGCTGAAGTTCGGCTCGCCGAAGATCATGGCGACGAACTGCAGGAGAATGCCGTCAACGAAAGCGAGAATGACTGGCGCGAACGCCATTGCCATGACGACCGCAACCGCCAGTTCGACGATGCTGCCCTTATTAATAAAATCCTTGAATTCTTGAAGCACTGATTTCTCCCTCTAAAGGGCCACCCAAACGTGACCCGCCAAATGCAACTGACGCCCCAACCAGGTCGAAAGTCGCGTGACGAGACTAGATCACAAGTTCTGAGCGCCGCGCGAACGGACCGGCGAAGGTCGCATGGGTAAGCTCGGCGGTCCACGTTTATCCCAGGAGTCACAATGGCTGAAGGTTCGATCGAGGTCTACGAGAGCGAAGGGCGCACCTTCCCGCCCGCTCCGGAGTTCGCGGCAGCCGCGCTGGCCAACGATCGTGCGCTCTACGACGAGGCGGAGGCCGACTACGAGGCCTTTTGGGCCCGCCAGGCTCGTGAACTTCTGACGTGGTCGAAAGACTTCGACACCACGCTCGAGTGGAACCTGCCGTTCGCCAAGTGGTTCCTCGGCGGCGAACTGAACGTCAGCGAGAACTGCCTGGATCGTCACGTCAACGCGGGCAAGGGCGACAAAGTGGCGTACCACTTTGAGGGTGAACCGGGTGATACCCGCACGATCACCTATGCCGAGTTGCTCGCCGACGTCGAACGTTTCGCCAACGTGATGAAAGGTCTCGGCCTGAAGAAGGGCGATCGCATCGCGATCTATATGCCCATGATCCCGGAGCTCCCGGTCGCGATGCTTGCCTGCACCCGCATCGGCGTGGCTCACTCGGTGATCTTCGGCGGTTTCTCCCCCGACGCAATCACCGACCGCTGCGTTGATGCCGACGCGAAGCTGATCGTCACCGCCGACGCCGGCTACCGCCGGGGTGACCCCTCGGCGTTGAAGCCCAACGTCGATGAAGCGCTCGAGTCGGGTGCGCCATCGGTCGAGAACGTTGTCGTCGTCGACCGTTGTGGCACCGGGCCAACCATGGTCGAAGGCCGCGATCACTGGTGGCACGACCTCATGGCTGCGGCAGAGCCGAACTGTCCGGCCGAGCCCATGGACAGCGAACAACTGCTCTATCTCCTCTACACCTCGGGCACGACGGCGAAGCCGAAGGGGATCATGCACACGACGGGTGGCTACCTCACTCAGGTGGCCTTTACCCACAAGTACGTGTTCGACCTTCAGCCCGACACCGACGTCTACTGGTGCGCCGCCGACATTGGTTGGGTCACCGGCCACAGCTACATCGTCTACGGCCCACTCGCCAACGGTTGCACGTCGGTCATGTACGAGGGCACGCCTGACACGCCCCGTCCCGAGGAGCGCGAGGGCGACCGTGCCGGTTGGAAGAAGGACCGTCTCTGGGACATCGTCGAGCGCTACGGCGTCACTCAGCTCTACACCGCGCCCACCGCCATCCGCACCTTCATGAAGTGGGGCGACGAGTGGCCGGCCGGCCACGACCTCTCGACGCTCCGTGTACTCGGAACGGTCGGTGAGCCGATCAATCCGGAAGCTTGGATGTGGTATCACCGCCACATTGGTGCCGAGTCGACCCCGATCGTCGACACGTGGTGGCAGACCGAAACCGGGGGCCACATGATCACGCCGCTTCCCGGTGTCACCACGACGAAGCCGGGCACGGCCACGAACACGATCCCGGGTGTCACCGCCGAGGTCGTTGATGACGACGGGAATGCCGTCACCGAAGGCGGCGGCTACCTCACCATCACAAAGCCGTGGCCCGCGATGCTGCGCGGTATCTGGGGTGACGACGAGCGGTATCGCGAGACCTATTGGTCCACCTATGAGGGCAAATACTTCGCGGGTGACGGCGCGCGGGTTGATGAGGACGGCTACATCTGGCTGCTTGGCCGCGTCGACGACGTGATGAACGTTTCCGGCCACCGCATCTCCACCGCCGAGGTCGAAAGTGCGCTGGTCGATCACCCGGCCGTCGCCGAAGCGGCCGTCGTTGGCGCTACCGATGAGATCACGGGTCAATCAATCGTCGGTTATGTGATTCTGCGAGGCACCGCCACGGCATCGGCCGAGCTAGGCGAAGAGATTCGCAAACACGTGGCCAAGAAGCTCGGACCGACGGCGCGCCCAAAGGCCGTCTTTCTCGTGCCGGATCTACCGAAGACGCGCTCCGGCAAGATCATGCGTCGACTGCTGCGTGATGTCGCCGACGGTCGAGACCTCGGCGACACCACCACACTCGCTGACCCGGGTGTTGTCGCGGCGATCCGCGATGGCGCCGCTGAGAACGACGACGACTAGTGGAGTTTCCCCACTGGGTCCAGGTCACCGACCGCGGGTTTGAGTTGCCTGTCGCCATTTTTGACATGGACGGTGTGCTCTCGGACGCTACGCATCGCCAAGAGTTCCTGCGGGCCAGTCCGCCCGATTGGATTTCGTTCGGCGACCTCGCTCACCTGGATGAGCCGGTCGCATTCGGACAGCGCGAAGTGGAGCGCTACAGGCAGGACCATTGCGTCGTGCTTGTCACCGCTCGTCCCATCGAACGGCGAGAAGGGTCGCTTGAGTGGCTCGCCCGCTACGGGTTCAGCATCGACCTAGCGATCTTTCGTCCATCGGGCGACGAGCGACCGTCGCACGAGCTCAAGGGCGAAGAACTCGAGCGCATTCGAACGCTCGGCGGCGACGTCAAAGTTGCGCACGAAGACGAGCTGCAGAACCTTGTGATGTACGGCCGGGCCGGGATTCCCGCGGTCTATGTGCACTCGGGCTACTACGACGAGGGCACCGTCACCTACAACTAGTCGCGAAAGTTATTGAACTGCAGTGGGAGACCGAAGTCGCCCTCGCGTAGCGCGGCGATCACTTCCTGAAGCTGATCGCGTTTCTTTCCGGTGATTCGGAGCTGGTCGCCCTGGGTCGCGGACTGGATGCCCTTGATGCCGAGGCCCTTGATGAACTTGTTCAGCTCTCTGGCCTTTTCAGAATTGACTCCGGCCTGGAGGGTTGCGGTCTGGCGGACGCTGGCGCCAGAGGCGGGCTCGATATTGCCGTAGTCGAGGACCTTCAAACTGACCTTGCGCTTCACGAGCTTCTCTTCAAGGACTTGGCGTAGGGCTCCAAGTCGGTCCTCGCTATTGGACGCCATATTGATGACGTCCTCGCCGAGTTCGATCGAGGAGTCGGTGTTCTTGAAGTCGAATCGCTGGACGACCTCGCGGGTGGCCTGGTCGACCGCGTTGCGGACTTCTTGTTCGTCTACTTCGGAAACCACGTCAAAGCTCGGCATCTCCGGAACGTACCAAACCAGCGACAGATCCGCGACCGGAAGTCAGGACGCCTGGGACCGCAGGAGCTCAGCCACCAGCTGCTGACTCTGTGAGAGACGCGTCGCACCGTGGTGGTGGAGGTCCGATTATCGTGGCGATTATTCCCTTGCCGAGGGCCAACATCTCTCGCGCCCGGGTGAGTGCTTCCTGCTTGGTGGCTTCGATCTCGGCCTTGGCTTGCGCGAGAGCGGCTGCGGCGCGAGCGGCAGCGGCGTCCTGTTCGCCGCGTTGACGAATGGCGATGGCCGCCATCTCTGCCTCATGACGCGACCGGGCGTGTTCGCGTTCGAAGAGTTCGCGGGCCGCGGCGAGTTGGCGAGCCTGTTCGACTTCCGCCTCGACGTCCGCGGCGAGGCGGTTCAGGTAGGCGTTCACCTCGGCCTTGTCATAGCCCCGGCGCGCCACCCCGAACGGATGCGTCTCACCCGAGGCGCGTGGAATCACTTCTCGGCCGTCAGCTGACTGCCGGAAGGACGTGACGGTACGTCGGTGAAACATTCGCGTTCCATCGGTCGTTTCTATGGGTACCGAAGGAAGTGTTCGTGCTCACATCTTGCGACCGCGTGCCGATTTGTGCGGCATGTCCATTTTGCGGGTCTCGGCGATCTTCACTGGCGTGGTGTATCTGACGTGGCGCCTCGTCTTCACCTGGGAAGGCGCCAACGCTGTCATGTTCTTCTTGCTTCTCGCGGCAGAGGCTTTCGGCTTCCTGCGCTTGCATATGGAGACCTCGATGCTCGGCGAGGTTCGCCCGCCCACCCGCACGCCAGAGAAGACGATGGCCCCCGACGGCGACGTGATTGTTGTCGTGACCGACGAACCGGCAAGCGAAGTGCGTGCGGCCGTTCTCTCCGCTCGGCTCATCCGGGGCTACAACAATCTTCGGATTGTCGACCGTGATGACCGTCGCGACGTCGCCGAACTCGCAGCACGGCTTGATCTTCGTCGTGTCGTCGGTGGTGCCGATGCGGATCTTGGTGTCTTGATCGACCAGGCCATCGATGAATGCCCATCTCTCTTTGCGCTGTTGATGCCGGCCGACATCGTGGTGATACCCGACATCCTCGAGGTCACCGCATCGGCCTTCGATGATCCGAAAGTGGGTGTTGTCGCTTGTCGCATCGAGAACACCAACGCGACCCACGCGGTTGACTTTGGTGGCTACGGCGAACATCGTCGTCGAGACGAACTCATGCTCGCGAAGCTTGATGACGCTGGTGCCCTTCCCTGGTGGCCGGGTATGGCCGTGTTTCGGCGCAGCGCGGTTCGTGAAATCGAAGGTATGAGCCGCGGTCGCGAAGGCGTGACGGTCTCGACTGGTGTCCGTCTCCAGGCGGTCGGGTGGAAGATCACCGATGTCCCCGTGCTGGTCGCTCGACGTCTCGCTCCGTGGAATGACGATCGACACCTGCATCGTTGGGCCCGCGATCTTCACGAGCGTCTCTCGGCGCTTGTCGACAAGGAAGCGCCGCATCGCCACGAGCACACAACGCGGCTCAGCCGCCGCGTCTATCGCGCCGCCGACCTCCACGTCGGCCGCAGTATTCAGCGCCTCGTGCTTATTGGTCTTCTCTTCACTGTTCTCTTTACCTCGTCGCTCCCGTTTGTTGCCAACACCGTCGTGCTCGTGCCGCTTTGGGGCGCGTGGATGGCGTCGTCGGTGCTCTACCGCCGCTCTACGCAGGCCGCTATCGGCTTTATGCCCTGGATGAGCAATGACCTCCGCCTTCTCGCAACCGACCTTCGCGTTGCGATTTGTGCGTTGCCCGGGCGCCCGCTCAATGTCGATCTTGTCGAACCCGCCCCTGGGGCCACGGCGCGCCGGATTCTACTGATCGGACTCCAGGTGAGCCTGGCGCTCACCCTGGCCGTCTTCGGTACGGGGATACTGCGACCGTCTCACGGCGACTTTGTCACGCTGACCTCGCTGTCGATTGCGGCCTGGCTGTGGGTGATGTCGTTGCGGGCTCGTTCCGCGCTCAAGCTACGTCAAGTACGCCAGAATTTCCGCACGTTTGAGGAGCTGAAGGTGTTGGCCAGTGACGGCAAGATGGGCGTGATTGGTGTCTCCCCCTTTGGTCTCGATGTCGTGTCGTCAAAGGCGTTGAAGGTCGGGGAGAACGTTCGGATCGCGTTCGCGCTGCCGCAGGTCGATGGTTCGACGCTGCGCTTCGACTGCCCGACCGCGGTTCGTCGGTCGGCCCGCGACGGAAGTCACCATGTCGCCTACCTTCGTTTCGCCCACCTCTCAGACACCGAAGTCGATCGAATCACCGAGTACTGCTCGGTATTCGCTGGCCAGGCTGAGTTGCGGGACTGGCCCGATGATGAGGGCGCCGCTGAGCTGATCGCTGAGGTTGTTATTCAGCCAAAAGTCGAGGTGTCGGCTGGTTGACTTGCCCGAGGCTCGGCTCGCGCCCCGGCCTCATTGACGGCATTTTCGAGACCATCTGGGCAGCGGAGTCGCCCTCATCATGACGAGCGATCGCCAACGGAAAGCGACCATGAAGGCGCAGGAATCGGGTCGCACAGGCCAGCACACCCGATAGTGTTTTCCCGTCCAGGGTCGGTGCCCGAGCGGCCAAAGGGAACGGGCTGTAAACCCGTCGGCTTTCGCCTACGAAGGTTCGAATCCTTCTCGGCCCACGTGACAGGAAGCCCGGTGATCCGCTCGCCGGGCTTCCGCCTTTTTATGTTCTATGAACGGAAACTGTCCTATGCGTGCAGTTTCCGTTCACAGAACATCGAGATTTAGGTGAGCATTCGTTGCATGACGACGACATCGAGCCACTTTCCGAATTTGCGGCCCACTTCGCGCTGGGTACCGACTACCTGAAAGCCGCAGGCGTGGTGTAGGGCGATGCTCGGTTCGTGGCCTCCCGCGATGTGGGCGACGATCGTGTGGAAACCCCGGGTGGTCGCGACAGAGATGAGTTCGTCCATGAGGGCTCGCCCAACGCCGGCGCCGCGGGCGCTCTCGGCGACATAGATACTGTTCTCTACTGTTGTGCGGTAAGCGGCTCGGGGGCGATACGGCGAGAGTGACGCGAAGCCTGCGACCTCGCCGTCGATCTCCGCGACCACAACCCCGAGCGCACCCTCGCGCTCCGCGATCCAAGCCTGCTGTTCCTCGAGGGTCCGCGGCTCAATGTCGAAGGTCACCGTAGTCTCGAGCACCTCGCGGTTATAGATCGCCAGCGTCGCTGCCGCGTCGGCGATAGAAGCCATTCGCAGCTTCATCCGTCGATCTCCGTGCTCTTGCTCGCAACCAGCCGGACAATACGAAGCGGTAGGACTTTCAAGAGGCCGACGGCGATCTTGTTCTTCCAGCCCGGGACAACGCGGGCCCGTCCTTTCGCGAGCGCCTTCAGCGCGCTCGTCGCCACTGTGTCGGCGCTCTGCCAGAGTGCCTTCGACACCGTCGATGAGTCGTAGTCGGCACGGCTGTGGAACTCGGTACGGGTGAACCCGGGACACGAGGTGGTGACGGTGACCCCCGCAGGTTTCATCTCCCGATGAAGTGACTCGCTGAAGCTGTTCACAAATGCCTTCGACGCCGCATAGGTAGCGCTGCCCGCCGAGGGGAAGTAGCCCGCGACACTTGCGATATTCAAGATGCCCCCACCGCCCCGGCGAGAAAGCGACCCGGCGGCGACGTAGGACAGTTCGTGGAGCGCGATGACATTCACATCGAGCACGCTGCGTTCGCCTTCGAAGTCAAGGTCGGGGAAACGCCCGATGAAGCCGAGGCCGGCGTTGTTCACCACGAGGTCGACGGGCTTCTCGTCGGCGCGGATCCGATCGGCGATGCGGGCGATGTCATCAC
This sequence comes from Candidatus Aldehydirespiratoraceae bacterium, assembly GCA_047639555.1. Taxonomy (GTDB): domain Bacteria; phylum Actinomycetota; class Acidimicrobiia; order Acidimicrobiales; family Aldehydirespiratoraceae; genus JAJRXC01. Next base: position 23,237 of record JBLIOE010000001.1, on the reverse strand, counting down.
GGTCTCGCAGGTCGGCGGTCAAGACTTCGACATCGACACCCACTTCAGCGGCGAGCGCGTCGAGGCGGTCGGTGTCGCGGGCGACCACCACGAGGGCGGTGCCATCAGCGGCGAGTTGGCGGGCGATCGACGCGCCGATGCCACTCGATGCACCTGTCACGACTGCTCGATTCCAGCGGGGCATTCGACCTCTATTCCGGTGGGTTCCGCAAACGAATCTAGCCCCGTGCTTTCATGGGGTATGACACGAAACGTCCTTGGCGGAGAACTCGCAGATTGTGGAACCGATCCCGTCACCGGCTTCTTCCGCGACGGATGCTGCAACACCTCGGAAGAAGACCTCGGTTCACACACCGTTTGCACGACGGTGACCGAGCGATTTCTCGCGTTTTCTAAGGAGTCGGGCAACGACTTATCGACGCCGCGGCCCGAGTGGGGGTTCGCGGGACTCAAACCCGGCGACGGCTGGTGCGTGTGTGCGGCTCGCTGGCTGGAGGCCGCTCTAGCAGGTGCAGCCGCGCCGGTTCGGCTGAACGCCACCCACGAGCGAGCGCTCGAGGTTGTCCCGTTGCAGATGCTGCGGGCGAACGCGATGGACGCCGAGAACTAAGCCTCAGCCGCAACGTCGCGCGCCACCTGCGCCCATCGGTCGAGGATGTCAGGGTGCTTCTTGAGTTGGCTCGACGCGGTGTAGGTCATGAGGCGAACCGTTGGCGCAACGTCGCGGTAGCGCTCGACGAGATTTGCGCCCAGGGTCGACCAAGAACCCGACACGGTGTAGTGATCGAGGATGTCGTCGGTGATCAGCCCGACCATCCCGACCATGTCACCCTCGCGTTGCTTCGCGTGGAGCTGATCCGATAGCCCGTCGAACCCATGTGTCTCGAAGACAGGGGAGTAGGTGCGGGTGGAGCCGTAAAACGCAATCATCTGCCGAGCATGTTCACGGGTGACGGCGAGTTCTTCGTCGGTATCGCCGACGGGAGTCATCACCGGGATCTCGAAGGTGACATCAGCGAGGTTGCGTCCGGCCCGAGCGACACCTTCCTCGACATGTGGGCGCTGTCTATGGCTGATGTATTCCGCCGAGTTGAACGGATGAATGTGGATGCCGTCGCAGACCTCGCCCGCCATCCGACTCATCCAGGGCAGTACCGCGGAGACGAAGATCGCAGGATCAGGCGCGTCGATCGGCCCCGGAGACCACTGGGCCGGCAGGAGCGAAAAGTTATAGAAATCGCCCGCAAAGGCGAGCTTTTCCTTACCGCGGAACGCTCGGAAGATCGCCTGAATCGACTGAACGTATTCCTTCATTCGAGGGCCCGGCGGCGCGTACTCAGCGGAGTACCGGCGTTCGACGTGGGCCTTGATCTGGGTGCCGAGTCCGAGGGTGAATCGGCCGCCGGTTGCGTCGGCAAGTTCCCACGCGGTTGATGCCGTAATCATCGGGCTTCGCGGAAACGCCACGGCGACAGCAGTTCCAATGCGTAGTGAGGTGGTTGCGAGCCCGGCGGCCGCGGCGGAGAGATAGGCGGTTCGACCTGCCTCCGTGAGCCACATCGTGCCGAATCCGGCGGCTTCGATGCGCTGGGCGTGCCGTTGCATCGCTCCCAATTCCATCGAGGCGGACATGATGTCGAGTTCCATGGGGCTCTCCTTCGCTATTCGGCGGACTCAACGTAGCTCTGGACCTCCGGGAGAACCTCAATTCGGTTCGCTGAACGCCGATTGGTGGGTACCCGCACATGGGAGATCTTTCGTGACGACCTCTGACATCACTGCCCCCGCGTCCACTCGCGATCCGCTGGCCGTCATCGACGCGGTCGGAGACGTCCTCGCGTTGAACGAGTCGGTCGACGGCGAGGCGGGTTACGGGGGCTCGCTCGGCGTCCTCGGCGCGTCGTTTGATGCGTCGTTCGCGGCGGTCACCAAGTTCAACGATGACGGCGCGCTGATCGTTGGGTTCTGGGATGGCAACCGGTTCGTTGCCGATGCCAATCTCGATATCGGGAACAAGTTGCTTCCGCCCGGTGCGCCGGTGCGGAACCGGCGAGTCCCAATGGTCTTCGAACCGTCGGAATTCAGCGGCGCGGCGAAAGAACGTCTCGAGGCCTTCGGACCCGGCCAATCGCTTCTTGTCGCGCCGATCGTCGAAGCCGACATTGTCGTCGGTGGCATCGTCGTGCTTGCGCCGGGGATGGTCGACCTCAGCGATTCGGATCGCGTAGCGATCCAACTCTGCGGCGAACTCATCTGGCGCCACATGCGACATCACGAGTCGAGTCGCGAACTGAACGAACGGGTCGAGGTCGCAGAGATCGTCGCGAGAATCGGCGGCCGACTTCACGAGGGTGGAATCGGGCAGGCCCGTGAGGTGCTCGACGAAGCATTCGAAGCGCTCGGCTCGGCGACTGGTTCAGACGTCGTTGTGACGTATGAGCGTGAAGGGAATTCCGCTGAAGGAACCGTCGGCTGGTCCAATGGACGATGGCACGATGTGGCCACTGTTGAGCTCACCGACGACGAGTGGCTGCTCATCGAGGGTGGTCTTGCGTTCGAGGCCAATGACGATTGCCCGGTGGCGGCGCGACTCGCGCCAGGACTCCAGAGTGGAGTGATCTTGCCGGGTGTCATCGATGGGGAGGTTGTCGGCGCGTTCCTTGTCGGGTGTCGCGAAACCCGACTGTTCCGTCCGGCCCAGATTGATCTCATCTCTGCTGTTGCGCGCCTGCTCGGACAGTTTCGGAACCGCATGGGTGCCGAGTTCGACCTCGTTCGTCGTGGCGTCGTCGAACAATCCCGAACGGAAATCGCCGAGGCCTTCATCAACGCGCCAGCCGAGGACATCGACGAAACCGTTCTCCACGCGCTCGAGAGCGTCGGGCAAGTCTTCAATGTCCGCCGCGTCCGTTGGGTCGAAGTCGACACGGCTGAACTCACTGCGAGCCTCGTGCTCGAATGGGATGACGGCTCGCGGCCTGCGGCACCGACCGACTTCGCGATGAGCGGCGGTCTCAGTGAAGCCCATCATGGCGGGCGCGAACCGTTCCTGATCTCTCCGGACGAGATCGCCGAGTTCTGCGGCACGAAGACCAATTCGGCCACCCTCGTGGTCCCCGCGGTTGTTGGCGAACATGTCGTTGCCGCTCTCAGCCTGACGGGGATCGGAATCGATAAGGAATTGGTGGCCGACGAACGGCGGGCGCTCATGGATCTCAGCGGCCTAATTCTGCAAGCCCGGGAGCGAGCCCGACAGACTCTGGCCTCGAAATACCGTCAGGTACTCGATGAACTTCAACTGCGCCTCGGCGGACGCTTCCTTGATCGCAGCGCGGTCGACGTGCGTGAGGTTCTCGACTGGGCGTTGGGTGAAATTGGCGATGTCTTGGACTGTGATCTCATTGCCTTTTGCGAGTACGTGGGGACCGCCGATGGCGACTTGCACTGGTGGGCCCGTTCGAATTCGACCATCGCGACGGGTGTCTCCGACGCGTTCATGGCCGGATCTGAATTTCTTGAGCCGCACTTCAGCAAAGTCTTGGAGAGCGGCGAACCGACGGCTACCCGCAGTGTGTTGCTGCCCCAGAAGGACCGCGAGGTGCTTGAGCGTATGACGGGTGGTGCGCCACTATCGATGTTGGTCGTGCCCTTTCGGGCCCGTGGCATTGGATTGCTTCTTGGCCTCTCGGTATTCCGTGATCGCGAATGGTCGCCGGCCGAAATGGCCATGCTCACCCAGCTCGTGGGTCAGGTTCGCCAGTTCATCGATGTCGTTGCTGGGCGACGCCAGCTGCAGTATGACGCAACACACGACTCACTTACTTCGCTCGCAAACCGACGCAAGATTACCGACGACTTCAATGAGCTCATAGCCGAAGGCCGCTCCGGGGCCATGCTGATGATCGATGTCGATCGGTTCAAGGTTGTCAACGACTCGCTCGGACACAGTGCTGGCGACGCCGTGCTGGTCGCGATCGCCGAACGAATTCGCGCGTCGGTGCGTGAACAGGATCTCGTCGGCCGCCTAGGCGGCGATGAGTTTGGGATCCTGGTCCGCGACGACGAGTCGGACCTTGAACTCGCGGCGACGGCGGCGCGGTTGATCGAGGTTGTTCGTGAGCCGATCATTGTTCGCGGAACAACGGTGATCCCCACGTGCAGCATCGGCATCGCCCGGACGGGTCCGTCGGACGATGTTGAGTCTGTCATCCGTCACGCCGACGCGGCTTTGTACGACGCCAAGGCCAACGGCCGTGATCGATACGAGTTCTTCGATGACGCCCATCGGGAAACGCTGCGGGCTCGGCTCCATCTGGAGACCGCCCTTCGTCGCGGTGTCTCAAACGGCGAGTTCGTGCCTTGGTTTCAGCCTGAGTACGACCTGATTCGCAACGAGATCATCGGGGTCGAGGCGCTCGTGCGGTGGAACCATCCGACTGAAGGGGTGGTCGATGCCGTCCACTTCATCGATACTGCCGAGGAAATTGGTCTCGCTCCCGAGATGAGCCGGATCGTGGTCGACAAGAGCTTCGCGGTTCTTCGCGAGTGGATCTCCGACGGATTCGACACCCGGATGCGGGTCAACGTTGCGGCGGCCCAGCTTCAGTCGAATGAGCTGGCTGAGCAGATTTCGGTCGCCCTAGATACTTACGGCATTCCCGCTGATCTGCTCTGTATCGAGATCACCGAACGCTCGCTGATGCTTGACCTCGACAGCGCGATTGAAGCGCTCGGTGAAGTGCGTCGTCTCGGTGTTGAAGTCGCCGTGGATGACTTCGGAACGGGCTTCAGCTCGCTAGCCCGGCTGAAGCACCTGCCCGTCGACACGCTCAAGATCGACCGCTCGTTCGTGAACGGAATCGTGACGAGTGCGACCGACCGAGAGATCGTTCGCACCATCATCTGGCTCAGTCGCGGGTTGGGACTTGATGTGGTCGCGGAGGGTGTGGAACACGCCGAACAGGTGGAGATGTTGCTCGAACTCGGCTGTCGCCGGGCCCAGGGGTGGCTGTGGTCTCCCGCCGTTCCGGCCGAGTCCGTACCTCGCCTTGCGAGGATCTGAGCGCTCGACGCTGCTAGAAAGGCGTTCGATCATCATGATCGCTTGATCTAGGAGGGCCCCATGGAGCCGACCGATATCGCCGACCAGGCCGAAGCCGCCGACCAGGCCGAAGCCGCTGTGCTCGTTGAAGAAACGCTCGTCGAGGAAGCTGTGCTTGTCGAAGAAATGCTCGTCGAGGAGATCTCCATCGACGGAATGTGCGGCGTCTACTAATTCCGTGTCATTCGACGCTGGTACTTGTTATCGATTGCATGAGCGTGTCGCTCTTCGCCCCGAGCCGTTCGGGGCGCTGGCGTATCACTACGGCAACCGACGCTTGAACTTCCTTCGCGCGCCTGAGTTGGTCACGCTCGTGGAATCGCTCGATGATCACCCAAACCCCCGAGCTGCCTTCGATGCAGCCGGAATTGACCCGCGGCGTTGGCCGTCATTCGAAAAGGCGTTGGCGTCGCTCGCCGCGTCCGACTTTCTTGTTGCCCACGACGGAGTAGCCGCATGACCGATCTGCAAGTTCCCCCCACTCTCGCTCCCGACAATCTCGCGTTGTCGCCGGTGAAACAGAGTGGCTTGTCCAACCAGATGAAGGCGGGCCTTGATGCGCCGATTTGCCTCACCTGGGAACTGACCTACGCCTGCAACCTGGCTTGTGTGCACTGCCTGTCATCAAGCGGGCGACGCGACCCGAACGAGCTCAGCACGGCCGAGGCCGAAGCAGTCATCGATGAGCTCGAGCGGATGCAGGTCTTCTACATCAACATCGGCGGCGGCGAGCCCACGATTCGACCAGACTTTTGGCACCTCGTGCAGTACGCCGTCGATCATGGCGTCGGCGTGAAGTTCTCGACCAACGGCTCGCAGATCGATGCCGAAGTTGCCGCGAAGCTCGTCACCATGGACTACGTCGACGTCCAGATCTCGATCGATGGCGCCGACGCCGAAACCAACGACGCGATTCGCGGCGAAGGTTCATTCGCCACGGCGGTCACGGCGATGGAACACCTCTACGAAGCGGGGTTCGGCGAGTTCAAGATCTCTGTGGTGATGACTCGTCACAACATCCCACAGGTCGACGAGTTCAAGGCGATGGCCGACCGCCTCGGCGCCCAGCTCCGCCTCACCCGATTCCGTCCTGCCGGGCGCGGCGCCGACAGCTGGCACGAGCTCCACCCCACCGCTCAGCAGCAGCGCGATCTTTACCACTGGCTCCTGGATCGACCCGATGTCCTCACCGGTGATTCCTTCTTCCACCTCTCCGCCCTCGGCGAAGCGCTCCCGGGTCTGAACCTGTGTGGAGCCGGCCGCGTGGTCTGCCTCATCGACCCGCTCGGCGATGTGTACGCCTGCCCCTTCGTGCTGCATGACGATTTCCTCGCGGGCAGTGTCCGGGATGAGGGCGGCTTCAAGAAGGTGTGGCAGGAGAGCGAACTCTTTACCGAGCTTCGCGAGCCGCAATCGGCTGGCGCCTGCGCGTCATGCGGCCACTTTGACGCTTGCCAGGGCGGCTGTATGGCCGCCAAGTTCTTCACCGGCATTCCATTGGATGGCCCAGACCCCGAGTGTGTACTGGGCCATGGTGAGGCGCTGGTTGAGGCGGCTGATCAGGCCCTCCGGCCCGTCGGCTCGGATCACTCGAAGCCAGTTCGGGTTGCGTTGGGCGCGAAGCCCAATTAGTCCGGTGGGGGCGTGCCCACGCCAGGAGCCCACCATCATGCTACGACGATCCGCAATCCTCCCCACACTGCTTGCTTTTGCGCTGCTCGCTGCATCCTGTGGCGGCGACAGCGCCAGCGAGGCCGCCGCGACAACCACGACCACCACGTTGGTCGCTCCGGTCACCACTGCTGCGACCAATACTGCGGCACCGATCACGGCGGCGCCAACCACCAGTGCGGCACCGGTCGAGCAGGCCCAGATCACGCGCTCCTACGTCGACGAATCCCGCATCACTCCCGCCACGGCCGAGTCTGATGAGCTCTCGTCTCGCACGATGGATGTGTGGATCGACACGCCCGCCACGGCGGAGCCGGCACCCCTGATCATCTTCGCCCACGGGCTCACCGGTCATCCTCGCAGCCATGTGATGCACCGCACCGATCTTTCCGCCAACGGGTTCGTCGTGGTTGCGCCGGCGTTCCCGCTGACGAACAACGACGTGTCGGGAGGGTTCTTAAACACCGGCGACATCGAAGGTCAGGTGGGCGACGTCAGCTTCCTCATCGACTCAGTGCTGGCCGACCCTGACCTGGCGGGACGCATCGACCCCGACCGCATCGGCATGGTTGGTCACTCCCTTGGAGGACTCACCACCGCCGGGGCGGCAGTGGGCACCGACGCCGACGTAAGGATCAACGCTGCGGTCGTGATGTCCGCGGGCTTCGGCACGCCACGACCTGGGGTGGCAGTGATGGTGCTCCATGGTGATGCCGATCTCATTGTGCCGTATGTGAGCGGCACCGCGTCATACGCCCAGCTCGGGGAACGTCGGCTGCTCGTCACGCTGGTCGATGGCAATCACCTCGAAGGAATCATCGATGACGACAGTGAGCTCGGTGTCGCGGTTCGGGGTATCACCGCAGCATTCTTCGCCACTGAATTCGGTGTCGTCGGTCCGTCGATCGACTCGCTACCGCTAGCGCGACTGATGGTCGAGGCGGGCGACAGCGAGGGAGTGTTCGACGACTGGCGCGAGTACTTCTAGGTTCGCTGGTTGCGGACCTCGTCCACCCGAGCGATCGCCTCGCGGAGCTCCGTGATCCAATCGCCCTCGTGTTCACCGACCAGGCGAACGCACCAGGCCAATGCCTCGCTGCGGCTGCGGGCGATACCACCGTCGATGAGCGTGTCGAGCACCTGGCGCTCTTCGAGTCGAAGTCGGGTCATGGCCGGCGCATTGACGGTCGTGAAACGCATTTCGGTCTCACCACAGGTGACACCCCAGCTGACCGTGCGCCGGAAGTTCTCTTCTGCCTCGTCGGCAATCGCCATTCGCTGCTCTCGGGTGGCCTCGCGATAGGCGACGATCTGCTGTTCGTGGTTCAACCCGGCACCGGGAGGACCAAGATCCCCCGTGATGAGGATCTCGTCGGCGTCGTAGCGGATCGTTGCCGATCCGTGGAACCAGCCGGTGGGGATGGCGTCATCGAACCACGCCGCGAGCGTGGCGGGATCGACGTTGGGGATGGGGTTTCGAGTTTTGGTAGCCATGGGAATATCAAAGACCTTAGAGGGTTGTAAGTATGTAATCAAGAGCCTAAAGGAAACTATTACATGACAGCTGACAACCCCGTTCTTCACGACACCCGCACGGTTCCGGTCCTGCCGGCGTCGGGAATAGTCCTCCCCGAGATGGTCGTCACCATCCAGGTCGAGACCTCAGAGGCCACCATGGCCTTCGCCCGCGCGAGCGACTACGACGATCATCTTGTCCTTGTGCCCCGAGACGGCGAAGCCAGCCAGTCGATCGGCACGCTTGTCCACATCGAGCAGCGCGGCGCGCTACCCGGCGGCAGCGAAGGTTTTGTCATTCGTGGTGTTGCCCGTGTGCGGGTGGGCAGCGGGTCGCTCGACCCCAGCGGCGCGCTCCTGGTCGAAGTAACGCTGATCGACGCCGTCGAACCAACCGCGGCAACTCGCGATCTGGCCGAACGCTACCGCGCCGCGGCCACGCGCTTGTTGAAGGCGGTAGGTGGCGAACGGATGGCCCGCCTCCTCCACGATGTGGACGATCCGGGCGCCCTGGCCGACACCATCGCCTGGTGGCCCGGGCTCGAAGACGCGCAGCGTATTGAGCTGCTTGAGGCGGTCGAGGTCGATGCCCGACTGGTGATGGCCACAGAGTGGGCCGAGGCCGCAGCAACAGAGGCAGAAGTCTCCGGCGATGTCAGTCGTACGGTGAACGGCGAGATCGAGTCGGCTCAACGCGAAGCAGTGCTTCGTCGACAGTTGGCCGCAATCCAAGAGGAACTGGGCGAGGGCGACGGTGACGCGGTGGTCACCTATCGAGCTCGGCTGCAGGTCTTGGTTGAAGCGGGCCTTGCCGAACCTGTCGTCGAGGCGATCGAGAAGGAGATCGTCCGACTCGAGCAGGCCGGCCCGCAGAGCCAGGAGTCTTCGTGGATCCGTACCTGGCTTGACACGACGCTCGAGATTCCCTGGGTGACTCAGTCGGAGGACGACCTCGATCTCGATCGAGCGCGGGAGGTGCTCGACGCCGACCACACCGGGCTCGACGACGTGAAGGAGCGCATCATCGAGTTCCTGGCAGTTCGCCGACTACGAGCAGAGCGGTCCGTTGATTCGAGTCGGGCTCGGGGTGGCACCATCTTGGCGCTGGCTGGCCCTCCGGGCGTGGGCAAGACCTCACTCGGACAGTCGATTGCGCGCACGCTCGGGCGCGAGTTTGTCCGTATGTCGCTGGGCGGAATTCACGATGAAGCGGAGATCCGCGGCCATCGTCGAACCTATGTCGGGGCGAGGCCGGGCCGAATTGTTCGCGCGCTCACGGAAGCGGGTTCGATGAATCCGGTCATCCTGCTCGACGAGATCGACAAGATCGGATCGGACCATCGCGGCGACCCCGGGGCCGCGCTCCTCGAAGTGCTCGACCCCGAGCAGAACAACACGTTCCGCGACAACTACCTGGAGGTCGATCTCGATCTCAGCGACGTGGTGTTCGTCGCAACCGCGAACGAGATCGAACGTCTACCCGCGCCGCTGCTTGACCGGATGGAGATCATCTCGCTACGCGGGTACAGCGAGGACGAGAAGGTCACGATCGCCCGCGATCACCTATTGCCTCGGCTGTTCGAGCACAACGGCGTGCGCCCCGACGAGGTCGTGATTGGCGAGGAAATCGTTCGCACCGTCGTCGGCGACTACACCCGGGAGGCGGGCGTGCGTTCGCTGGAGCGTCGGCTCGACCGGCTGCTCCGTCGAGCGGCAACGAAGGTGGCTCGTGGCACCGAGGGGCCGATCATCGTGGATGATGCTGAGGTTGTCGACGCCCTGGGTCGGCCTGGTCACCGTGAGGTGCCGGCTGAACGCACTGTTGATCCGGGTGTCGCGACCGGGCTCGCGGTCACCGGCGCGGGCGGTGATGTGCTGTTCGTGGAGACCGCAGTGATGCCCGGTGAGCGCGGTCTCTTGCTCACCGGCCAGTTGGGCGACGTGATGCAGGAGTCGGCGCAGATTGCGCTCAGCTATCTCCAGGCCAACGCCGAGCAACTCAACATCGAGCTCCCCGACGATCGTCGGGTCCATGTGCATTTCCCGGCGGGAGCCGTGCCCAAGGATGGTCCGTCCGCTGGGGTCACGATGGCCGTCGCGCTGGTCAGCCTTCTACAGGGTCGACGAGTGCGAGGCGACGTCGCTATGACCGGTGAGGTCACCCTGCAGGGTCGGGTGCTCCCGATCGGCGGCGTGAAGGAGAAGGTGCTCGCCGCGCACCGGGCCGGGGTGACCGACGTGATCTTGCCGATCGCCAATGGTGGCGATGTCGACGACATTCCCGAACAGGTCCGCAACGAAATGACGGTGCACCTGGTGTCGACCGTCGAGGAAGCCCTCGCCGTCGCGCTGGCCTAGCGGCGCATGAACAGCTGAAGGATGTACCAGAACATCGTCATGACCGATGAGAAGAGGCCCAGGCTTGCGGCAACGTGAGCCTGGGCCGGGTACTTCCGAATGATCGTTTGGGTCTGGTAGAGAATCGACACACCCGAGAGGGCGACCATGGCGAGCGAGAACCACACGCCGAGATTGAAGCCGAAGATCAGCGCAGCAACGATCAGCGCCAGCGCCATGACGAAGCCGTACATCACGATCGGCCGGAGGAACGAAAGGTCCTTGCGGGTGACGAAGCCGATGACGGTGAGCCCGCCAAAGGCAATTCCCGTGACGAGGGCTGCGGCGGCGACCGTGGTGCCGCCGTTGCTCGGGCTGCGGAAGGCCCAGTGGAGCATGGGAGCGAAGAGCACCGCGTAGAGCAGGGCCGAACCGAAGAGGGCGGCGTATTGCTTCTGTGGGTTGAGGAGATCAACGGAGGCCTTGGACACGATCGACTGGCCCACCATGAAGCCGCCGAAGATAAGGATCCAGCTGAGTCCGCTGTTTTGGACGAAGTCGTAGATCCCTTCGGCGATCGGCGTATTGAGGAAGATCGCCTCGATACCGACAAAGACGCCGATGGCGGCGAGAAGGTGCTGATACACCCGCACGACGAATTCGCCGCGGGTGCCCTCGTCGAGGGCGGCAACCGGTCGGAGGTCAAGATCGCTGTAGGTCATGACCGTCAGGATACCGCGCCCTAAGCGTGAGTTTTGATCACGCCAGCCTCAAGCAGCGCTTGTCGTTGTTCGGCGGTGATGCCGATCTCGGCGAGCACCTCATCGATGTGTTCGTTGAGAAGCGGAGCCGAAGCCTTGAACTCGGGTGGTGTGGCGCTGAACTTGGCCGACATGCGAGGGCTGCGAATACGACCCGCCGTCGGGTGCTCCCACTCGACGAACGTCTCGCTATGCACAATCTGCGGATCCGTGGGCAGGTCTTCCATCTGATTCACGTGCCCGCACGGCACCGAGTGCTCGTGCATACGGGGGAGGAGGTCACTGACGTTCCAGTCGAGGAAGGCGTTGCCCAACAGGCCACCGAGTTCTTCTTGACGACCAGACCGCTGCTCTGCGGTACCCCATGCCTCGATCCATTCCTCGTGACCGAGGGCGGTGAAGAGGCCGTGGAATTGGCTATCGGAGATGACGAAGTACACCAGGTGACCGTCGGCGCACTGGCTGAGTGTGTAGATCTCGCTCAGCCGGTAGCTGCGGGGGATATCGGGGTCGAGCATCGTGTCGGCCATGCCGCCGTCGGGCCAGAGGAATTGCACGGCGATATCGAGCATGGAGAGTTCGATGTGTTGGCCGCCCTTGCCTTCGTGGCGGGCGTGGAGCGCGCTGGTGATCGCGAGCGCAGCCATCCAGGCGGCGGCCTTGTCGACGACCCCGTTACGCACGAGGTCGGGGATTGGCACCTGTGGATTGACCTGTAGGGCGACATACCCCGCCATGGCCTGAATGATCGGGTCGTACACCGCTCGGTCGGCGTACGGCCCTGTGGCGCCATAGCCCGACATCGAGCAGTAGATGATCTCGGGGTTCACGGCCGAACTGCCCTCCCAGCCCACACCAAGGCGTTCCATCACACCGGGACGCATGTTCTGCACAACAACGTCGGCGTCTTTGATGAGGTCGAGCACGAGGTCGCGGCCCGCGTCTTGCTGGAGATCGACCTGGATCGACCGCTTCCCGCGGTTGTTGTTGACGACCGAGCTATTGAGCCCGCCCTTGGCGAACTGAGCGAGTCGAGTGAGGTCGCCGAAGGCCGGTGGTTCGACCTTGATGACGTCGGCGCCGAGGTCGCTGAGCAGCATGCAGGCGACCGGCCCGGCCACCACCTGCGTCATATCGACAACGCGAATTCCTTCGAGCGGACCGGGCATGTTTGTTCTCCGAGGCGGTTTGTGAGCGCGATCGATACTAGCGGTGTAGCGTGATCCCGCAGTTTTGCTGCATTCGAAGACTCACAATTAGGAGCCCCAACATGGGCATTCTCGACAAGCTCAAGGGCCTCATCGGCGGCAACGCTGACAAGGTCGAAGACGCCATCGACACGGCCGCCGACGTGGCCAAGGACAAGGTCCCCGACGCTCACGACGACAAGGTCGATATGGCCGCCGATAAGGCCAAGGACTTGGTCGACGGCGAAGAGGAGTAGATCCTCGGCCGAGATTCTCGGCCACTCGTCTCAGAACCGCACCTCTCAGGGTGCGGTTCTTTGCTTTTTGGGCGGCGCGTTGTTAGATAAGCGCGTTTCTGCTGTCCGCCGCTACCGTCTCTGCGTGGGAAATCCTTGGTTTGAGACAGTCGCAATCGCCCAAGAACGGGCGAAGAAGCGACTTCCGAAATCGGTTTACGGCGCACTGATCGCCGGTTCCGAAGCCGGCATCTCGATGCGCGACAACGTCTCCGCATTCGACGAGATCGGCTTCCGTCCGGTCACGGCTGGTCAAGCCGCCGAACGTTCCATGGATGTCACTGTCATGGGTCAGTCAGCGTCGATGCCGGTGATCATGTCGCCCACGGGTGTGCAAGCCGTACATCCCGACGGCGAGCTCGCCGTTGCCGGTGGTGCCGCCAATCGCGGGATCCCGTCCGGGCTCTCGTCGTTCGCCTCGAAGCCCATCGAAGAGGTTGCGGCCGTCAATTCGCAGCTCTTCTTCCAGATCTACTGGGCAGGCGACAAGGACTCGATGCTCGCCCGTATCGAGCGGGCGAAAGCTGCCGGTGCGGTCGGCCTCATCCTCACCCTCGACTGGTCGTTCTCACACGGTCGCGACTGGGGAAGTCCAGCTATCCCGCAGTCGTTCAGTCTCAAGGAACTCATTCCCCACGCCCCCTCGGTGATGACGAGGCCGCGGTGGGCGTGGACCTGGGCGAAGGCCGGGCAGATCCCACGCCTGACGGTGCCAAACTTTGTCACGGGCGACGACAAGCCCCCAGTGTTCTTCGAGGCCTACGGCACCTGGATGGGCACGCCACCGCCCACGTGGGACGACGTCGCCTGGCTCCGCGACCAATGGGACGGACCGTTCATGGTCAAAGGCGTCGTGCGGGCTGACGAGGCCCGTCGGGCTGTTGATGCGGGCGCGACGTGCCTGTCGGTGTCCAACCACGGCGGCAACAATGTTGACGGTGCCCCGGCTTCGATCCGGATGCTGCCTGAGATCGTCGCCGCCGTCGGCGATCAGGTCGAAGTCGTGCTCGACGGTGGCGTTCGTCGCGGCTCCGACGTTGTGAAGGCGTGCGCCCTGGGCGCCGACGCGGTGATGATTGGCCGGGCATACCTGTGGGGCCTCGCCGCCAACGGTCAGGCTGGCGTCGAAAACGTGCTCGACATCTTGCGTGGCGGCATTGATGCCACGCTTCGAGGTATTGGCGTCGACTCGATTGCCGACCTCACCCCCGACGACATCATCGTCCCGCCGAACTTCTCCCCGCCGCCGCGCTGATCTAGCGCTCGAACGAGATCAAGCTCGGCTCGTAGCCGTCGGGCGCCTGGTAGCCCATCAGGTTCAGCACCGTCGCGGCGACGTTCGCGAGGCCCGCGTCGTCTATGTCGGCGAGGTCGTACTCGTCGCCGAAACGGGCGTCATGGATCACGAACGGCACCGGGCTCAGCGTGTGGCTGGTCTTCGGCGTGACCTCGCCGGTGGCCGACTCGGTGTACATGATGTCGGCGTTGCCGTGGTCGGCGGTGAAGATCAACACACCACCGACTTCGTCGATGGCATCGATGAGTCGCTCGAGACAGTCGTCGAGCACCTGCATGGCATCGACGGTGGCCTTGAGGTCTCCGGTGTGGCCAACCATGTCGCCATTGGGAAAGTTGATGCGCCCCATCCCGTAGCGGCCATCACGCAGAAGCTCGATCGTGGCCTCGGTGATCTCGCGAAGCTTCATGGCCGGCGCAGTGTTGAACTCCACGTTGTCCGATGGAATCTCGACGTAGGTCTCGAGTGATTCGTCGAAGTAGCCGCTCTTGTTGCCGTTCCAGAAGTAGGTGACGTGGCCGAACTTCTGCGTCTCGCTGACCGCGAAGGTCGCCTCTCCCTGGCCGCAGAGGTATTCGCCCATCGTGCGATCGATCTTCGGCGGCACGACAAGGTGGTTCGTGGGCACGAGGAGGTCGCCGTCGTACTGCAGCATGCCGACGTAGTGCACGTCGGGATGGCGGCCACGGCTGAACGGCGAAAAATCAGCGTCTTCGAAGGTTTGGCTGATTTCGATCGCGCGATCGCCGCGGAAGTTGAAGAGCACGACCGCGTCGCCGTCGGCCATCGCGCCGACTGGCTCCGACGCGTCATCCACCACGACGAACTCGCCGAGGTATTGATCGCCTTTGTCGGACTCTGCGTACATCGCCTCGACCGCGGCCCGGGCCGACGCGAACGCGCGGCCGACGCCGTGAGCGTGACACCAGTAGCCCCGCTCGACCATTGCCCAGTCGGCGCCGTAGCGGTCCATCGTGATCGTCATCCGGCCGCCGCCCGACGCGATCATTGCGTCGACGCCTTCGGTCTCGTTGAGCTCCGCGAGCACGGCCTCGGTGGCCTCGATGTAGCGCAAGGCCGATCGAGGGTCGACATCGCGACCGTCGTGAAGGATGTGGACGCGGATGCGGCGAACGCCATCAGCAACCGCTTGACGCATGAGTGCATAGAGGTGGTTGTTGTGCGAGTGCACGCCGCCGTCGGAATGCAGGCCGAGTAGATGCAGGGTCGCCGTGCGGGCGTGGTCGATGACCGCCGTCCAGGCATCGGTCTCGAAGATCGCGCCTGTCGCGATTGCTTCGCCGACGAGCTTGGATCCCTGTGCGAACACCCGGCCCGCACCGAGCGCGTTGTGGCCGACCTCGGAGTTGCCCATGTCGTCCTCCGACGGAAGGCCAACGGCCGGCCCGTGGGCGAGCAACGTGCGGTAGAGCCGGCTTTCGGAGAGTCGGTCCAGGGTCGGTGTCGCCGCTTCGGTGACCGCGTTCATCGGACCGGCGGGGGCGACGCCAACGCCGTCGCCCACCACGATCAGCACGGGGCGGCGACCGGCGAACAATTCGTGCGAATCCAGCGTCAACAATTCCGACTGCGATGTCATACGTTCAGTCAAGCGCGAGCGCCGCGCCAATGGCGCGTAGCTGCTGGTTTCCTGCGCCGAGGGTTACCTCGAGGTGCTTGTTCCAAAGCGTGAAACGATGCAGCGGATAGTCGACGTCGACGCCGACGCCACCGTGCATGTGCTGGGCGCCATGAGCAACAAAGTGCGCACCCTCGGAGCCGAACCACTTCGCGATACGGAGGTCCTCCCAAGGGTCCTGCGCGTTGGCGATGCGCCAAAGCGCACTCTGTGTTTGGAGCCGCAGGCCCTCAATCTGAATGTAACAATCGGCGAGTCGTTGGGTTACCGCCTGGAAGGTGGCGACGGGCCGGCCGAATTGCTCTCGCTCGCTTGTGTACGAGGCGGTCAGGCGGAGCTGCCCCTCAACGACACCGAGCTGGGTGGCACACACAAGTCCGAGGTAACGAGCCTCGAACCAGCGAACCGCTTCTTCGCCCGTGGCGAGGAGTGCGGCGGGCGTGTTCGTGAACGTGAGTTCGTGGACGGTTTCCTTGCGCGACGTGACGCCCCGCTCGGACGACGGGCCCGCAGAATCGAGGGCGACGAGATAGAGACCAACGCCGTCGGGGCCGATCGCGTTCACGACCGCATGAGTGGCCAGCTCCGCGAATTCGACGACTGACTTCACCCCGGTCAGGGCACCTGACGGATCGGCAGTGACGCCGGGTCGAGCGAGGTCTTCGCGGAGCGACTCGGCGATCGCGATCGTGAGAATCAGGCTTCCGTCACAGACGCCGGGGAGGAGTTCGGCTTGTGTGGTGTCGTCGCCGAATTCGGCGATCGCCATCGCGGCGAGTGTCGTGGGCAACATGGGGACCGGGGCGACGTGACGGCCGACGGCCTCGCAGACGAGGCCGGCTTCGATGATGCTGAGTCCGCCTCCGCCGTGGGCTTCCGGCAGCGCGATGCCGACGAGTCCGGCCTCGGCCAGTAGGGCCCATTCGGCGTCGGCAAACCACACGCCGCCGTCGTCCAGGCTCGCCTCGATCTCTTTGAGTCGCTCGTGGTCGACCTTGTCGCCGAGGATTTGCATGGCCAGGTCGCTGACCGCTTGTTCGGTTTCGTCCAGGTTGAAGTCCATCGCTACTTCCTCCGCTTTTCGCGGGGGAGGGCCATGCCGGCCCACCCGATGATGTCTCGCTGAAGTTCGTTGGTGCCGCCGCCAAACGTCAGGATCCAGACGCCGCGGTAGAGCTCTTCGATACGGCCCGCCAGAATCGCTCCCGGTGAGCCAGGGCGGAGGGCACCGAGAGCACCGAAAAGCTCGGTCGCTTCTTTGTAGATGATGTGCATCGACTCGGAGCCAAACACCTTCACGGAGCTGGCGACGGCCGGGTTCAGCTCGCCCGTCGTGGCGTTGTAGGCGACCTTCCAGTTGAGAAGGTCGAGGAATCGAACACGAGCCCGCATCTCCCCCAACTTCATCTGTACCCACTGCTGATCGATCACTCGACCGCCGTCGGGATGTTCGGTTTCTCGGCACCAGTCGATGATCTGATCCACGGTGTTGGTGATGCCGCCGGCCGCGCACAGCGACACGCGCTCTTGGTTGAGCTGGTTCGTGATGAGATGCCAGCCGCCGTTCACCTCGCCGACAACGGCCGTCTCGGGGACGCGCACGTCGTCGTAGAACGTTGCCGTGGTGTTGGTCGTGCCCATCGTGATGAACGGGGTGATCGAGAAGCCGGGATCGTCGGTCGGCACGAGGAAGATCGTGATGCCCTTGTGGGCCGGAGCATCGGGATCGGTGCGGGCCGCAAGCCAGACATAGTCGGCGTCCCACGCGAGCGACGTGTAGAGCTTCTGGCCATTGATGACCCACTCGTCGCCGTCCTTCACCGCCTTTGTCTGTAGCGATGCGAGGTCGGAGCCCGCCCCTGGTTCGGAGTAGCCGATGGAGAAGAAGAGGTCGCCCGCCAGAATCTTGGGGAGCATCTCCTTCTTCTGTTCTTCGCTACCGAAGTTGCGCAGCGTTGGGCCAACCGTGTTGGTGGTCAGGAAGGGGATCGGGCAACCCGCCTTCTGTGCTTCGTTGAAGAAGATGTAGTTCTCGACGGGGGTGTAACCCTTCCCGCCGTACTCCGTGGGCCACGCGACACCGAGCCAACCGTCGGCGCCGATTTTCCGGATCAGCTTGCGGTAGGGCTTGTTTTCGCTGAGCTCGTCGTTCCGAATCGACGCCTTGACCTCGGGGGTCATCAACGTCGTGAAGTAGTCGCGGAGCTCGGCCTGCAGTTCTTTTTGTTTCGTCGTCAGGTCGACATGCATGTCGAGACAATCTCAGACGAGATCGCCCACCGCCACCCGAGCCATCTCTCGACGGGCCGGGAAGTGGTCGGCAGTCGCAAGATGTTGCGTTGCTCGCTCGTCCCAGAGGCAGAGTTCGCCGATCGTCCACGTGTGGCGCAGACAGTTGTTTGGGTGCACGGCGTGGTCCACCAGGAAGCCGAGAACGGTCGCTGACTCGTTCGGTTCGAGATCGACAATTCGCCTCGTGAACTGCTTGTTCACGTAGAGATATTTCCGGCCGGTCGCGGGATGGGTGCCCACGACCGGGTGGCGGGTATCCGGCAGAAGCTCGTTGGCCATCTCGTACGCCTTCAGGCCGCCCTTCGACTTGAAAGCCTCACCATCGCCGAGATCATGGTGGGCAGTGAGCCCATCGATGGTCTCCCGGTATGCCTCCGAGAGTCCGTCGTAGGCCGCGTACATGGAGGCCCACAGGGTGTCGCCACCATGCGCCGGCATATCGATTGGCCGAAGCGACCCGATGGTCGGCGGTTCGAGATCCCAGGTGACATCGGTGTGCCAGCGATCCTGGAAGGGCGGATGATCGGCATCGTCAATGATGTGGTCAGCAGAGGCTTCGGTGCGACCGGCCACGCGGGCGAGTGGGTGCACATACGGCGAGCCCAAGCGGAGCATGAACTCGAGGTGACCCTCGTCGCCGAGCGCCTCCTGACCCTGAATGAAGATGACCTGGTGTTCATGCACCGCGTCGAGAACCGCCGCGGTCTCGTCTTCGGTGAGCTGATCGACACAGGGGAGTCCGCGGATCTCCGCACCAAAGACACCGGTGAGCGGCCGAACCTCAAGATTGGTCTCGGGATTGTTGGTCTCGGGAACGTCGATCATCGCGAGAAGGTATCCGGCTCGGGCCGAACGAATCGATTCCACTACGGTCGCCGCATGATCCGTTGCCTCGCCCTCCCTTTGATCGTTGGAGCCCTTCTCGCCGCGGGCTGTAGCGATGACACCGGCGACGATGTCGCTCCTGCGGCGACGACGTCGACCACCGCAGTCGCGTCGACCATCACCGACGCGGTCACAACAACGACCATCGAGCCGGCGGTCAACCCGCTTGAGACACAGCTCATCGAGATCGCCGTTGGCGACTTCGTCTTCGTAGCCCGAACCGCGGGCCCGCCTGATGGCGACCCCGTCTTTCTGCTCCACGGGTTCCCGAGTACGTCGGCGATGTGGCAAAACCAGATCGACGCGCTTGCAGCTGAGGGATACCGAGTGATCGCGCCCGATCAGCGCGGCTATTCGCCCGGCGCTCGGCCTTCAGATGTCGACGACTATCGGATTGAACTCATTGCCGGCGATGTCGTCGGGATGGCCGACACACTCGGCATCGACACATTCCACGTGATCGGCCACGACTTCGGCGGCGCGGGCGCATGGGCGGTGGCGAGTCTGTTCCCCGACCGAGTGCGGTCGATGGGGTCGGTGTCGACCCCACATCCCGCCGCGCTCACCGACACAATCGGCTCTGCGGAAAGCGACCAAGCGAATCGGTCGTCCTACGTCAATTCGTTCGTGCGCGAGGGCTCCGAGATCATCTTCACCGCGAACGACGGCGCAGCGCTTCGCGGCGTGATGACCGATGCGGGCCTCAGCGCGGAAGATGCGGAGGTGCAGATTGAGGTGCTCAACGATGCGGACACGTTGATCGCCGCGCTCAACTGGTACCGAGCATCCTTCAACGCTGACGGGTTCGACGTTGGCGAGATCGATGTGCCCGCGCTCTTCATCTGGAGCACGGGCGACAACTTCCTGGGTCCGGATCCCGCATGGGCCACCGGTGCGTTGGTGACTGGTGGCCTTCGGTTCGAGGTCATCGACCTTGTGAACCACTGGGTTCCGGAGGTTGCGGCCGACCTTGTCAGCGAGATCCTGGTCGAATTTCTCGCGGAGGGTGTCGCTCCGGGCGAGCAGACCACCACGCTCAACGCAGTCCAGGGCGCCCACTACTGCGAAGCTGTTCGTGAGTCGGTGGCGAATACTGACGACTTGAATGCATACGACATCTACACGTCGCTCGGTGTGTACCCGTGCCCCGAAAGCCCGGGTGCATCGTTTGATGTTCGTACGAATATCGCCGACTCGGTGGAGCTCACCGGCGTTATGGCGCTGGAGCATCACGACGGCCGGAATCTTCGCCTCGAGCAGGTTCGCTTCGTTGAGCCGAGCACGGATCCGAATGCCTCGTACACCGCGCAGTTGGTCCAACGGTCGGATGTGCGGCGATTCAATGCCGATCGCGAACTCTTCGAACTGATCGACCCAGAGGGTGGGATGTGGACGATGATCTCTGCGAGCGACGGTGGCTTGCGGGGAGATCTTGTTGCCGACCTCGACCTCCCACCCGGATGGGAGGTCTCGGCGCGGGCGATTGACGGCGTGCTTGAACTCGCCGTCGACGGTGAGGCCTGGGAAGTTCACGATGACCGTGGCAACACGTACCAACTGGCGGCCGGTTGATGGATGTCCAGCTCGGAGCGCTGACGAGTGAAGACGTTGCCGCGTGCACGTTACTTCTTCCGCTTGGAGCGACGGAGCAACACGGCCCGCATCTGCCGCTCGATACCGACACCCGAATCGCTCAGGCGGTTGCGGACGGGGTCGCCGACGCCACGCCGGGCACAGTCGTCGCGCCGCCAATCGCGATTGGCGCGTCGGGCGAGCATGCGGGCTTCGCCGGAACGTTGTCGGTCGGCACCAAGGTGCTGAGCGACATGCTCATCGAGATCGTCCGAACCGCGGGTCCGGAATTCGAACGCATCGTCGTGATCAACGGACATGGTGGTAACGCCTACGCGCTGCGGGCGGCGGCGACCACCTGTGAGGCGGAAGGGCGTCGACTCGATGTGTGGTCGGTCCGCCTCCCTGGCGCCGACGCCCATGCTGGGCGCACTGAGACATCACTCATGCTCCATCTCGCTCCGGAGCTTGTCCGCCTCGATGTGGCTGAGCCCGGGAACGTCGAGCCGTTGGCCGATCTTCTGCCGAAGATGATGGAGGCCGGTGTTCGCGAGGTTTCGCCCAACGGCATCCTGGGCGACCCGGCGGGCGCCTCGGCCGAAGAAGGGGCCGCGCTGCTCTCCAATCTGATCGACGACGCGGCCGCGCAGCTCGTCTCGTTTGACCGGTAGTAGCACTCGAGCGCAACACCTGCGACGCTGGTCTACGTGAATCGACCCGTCGCCCTAGTCACCGGAGCTGCCCGCGGAATGGGCGCAGCCACAGTCGCTCGGCTGGTGGAGGACGGCTGGTCGGTGGTGGCCACCGACGTGTGTGCCGACGAGCCCGCAATTCCGTATGCCCTCGGGACGCAGGCTGAACTCGAAGCCGTCGCTGTGGCCGGTGGTGACCATGTCACGGCTGTCGTCGCCGACGTGCGCGATCAGGCTGCGATGCGGGCAGCGGTCGCGACCGCCGTCGATCTTTACGGACGCTTGGACGCGGCCGTAGCAATGGCCGGAGTCTTCGCTGCTGGCGATCGACTCTGGGAAGTCAGCGACGAAGAGTGGGACGCAGTTGTCGACATCGATCTGCGCGGCGTGTTCCACACGGCCCGAGCCGCGATTCCGGCGATTCTCGAAAGCCCCGAACCATGGAGAGGCCGTTTCGTTGGCGTCGCCTCGACGGCCGGCGTGGTTGGACTCGAGAGGATGGCTCCCTACGTCGCGGCGAAACACGGTGTCATCGGTCTCGTTCGTTCGCTGGCGATTGACCTGAGCGGAACAGGCGTGACCGCAAATGCGATCGCTCCGGGTTCGACCCGGACGGCAATCCTCGAAGCGTCAGCGGCGTCCTACGGCATCGACATCGCAGAGTTCGCGACGCACCAACGTCCCATCGGTCGACTCATCGAACCCGAGGAGATCGCGGCGGCCGTCGCCTACCTTTGCTCGCCCGGAGCTGCCGGGGTGACGGGTGTCGTGCTCCCGGTCGATGGCGGGATGACCAGCACCATCTGACTCCGGTGGGGTCATGGCGCTACGGTCTGGCCCGATCGTTTGACCGAGGAGACCTGATATGAAGACCCGCGCCGCTGTCCTCCATGGAGCGAACCAGGAATGGCAGGTGACCGACGTCGAACTCGACGCCCCCGCCAAGGGTGAAGTGCTCGTGAAGACCTTTGCCGCCGGCCTGTGCCACTCCGATGAACACATCGTGACGGGCGACCTCGGCAGCCTCGAGTCCTCGATGTTTCCGGTGATCGGTGGCCACGAAGGCTCCGGTGTGATCATCGAAGTCGGCGAAGGGGTGACCGACTTCGCAGTGGGCGACCACGTCGCCGTCTCGTTCGTGCCCGCCTGCGGCAAGTGTCGTTGGTGTGCTTCGGGTCAGCAGAATCTGTGCGATCTGGGCGCGGGCACGATGAACCCGGGCATGGTGGCCGATGGCCGTTGTGGCCACCACGGCCCGAACGGCGAAGAGATCAGCACGATGGCCAAGCTCGGCACCTTTGCCGAGCACATGCTCTTGTCAGAAGACAGTGTCATCAAGGTCGACAAGGACATCCCGCTCATTCCTGTCGCCCTCGTGAGTTGTGGCGTGGCGACCGGTTATGGCTCTGCTGTCAACCGGGCCGAAGTCGCCGCGGGCGACACGGTGGTGGTTGTGGGTTGCGGCGGCATCGGTGTGAACGCTCTTCAGGGGGCGAAGTTGTCCGGCGCGAAGAACGTGATCGCCGTCGACCCGTCAGAGTTCAAGCGCGAGCAGTCGGAGATCTTCGGGTCGACCCACACGGCGTCGTCGATGGAAGAAGCGATGGAGCTGGTTGGCGGACTCACCGAAGGTGTGATGGCCGACAGTGTGATCCTCACTCCTGGTGTCGTCTATGGCGACATGATCGCTCCGGCCCAGTTCCTTACCCGTAAGGGCGGCACGATCGTGGTCACCGGCCTTGCGCCAATGATGCAGATGGACGTGCAGCTCAACCTGTTCGAGTTCGCCATGATGAACAAGCAGATCAAGGGCACGATCTTCGGAAGTGACTCGCCTCGCCGGGCCGTGCCTCGATTGCTCGGCATGTACCAGGCCGGTCAGCTCAAGCTCGACGAACTCGTCACCCAGACCTACACCCTCGACCAAATCAACGAGGGCTACCAAGACATGCGCGACAACAAGAACATCCGCGGCGTCCTCCTCTTCGACTA